>NZ_CAXTNE010000258.1:0-11308 GCF_964245445.1 uncultured Nostoc sp. | reverse complement strand
GGGCAGGGGGAGGGAAAGTCGTTGTGATTCCAAAAATTGGATAATTTACTCAGATAATATTCTTCTTTCTCCCCCAGCAAGACAGCTAATAGCCCCTCTGCCTACACACCGATAGGATATTTTTTTAGTTGGAAGTCCCTTCTCGTCAACCCGTCTCGAATTGGCAGCAGCACTTGCTCAAACCGGGAATCATCTTTGACGATGCGATTGAAACAAGCGATCGCCTCCCCATTTTTGGCTTGCGCCTCTTGTGGTAAGTAAACTTGCCCCTGAAGCAACGTGTTGTCCACACAGATGAATCAGTTAAGAGCCAATAAATTGCCGTCTAGCAGTATTTGAAAGTAGTGTACATACTCAGTTTTTTCAGCATCAATGAACACCTTGTCAAATAACTCCTGTGCTGCTGCTAGCTTGTGGAGTGTTTCTAATGCTGGTTCCAATTCTAAACGAATTTTGCCACCGTGAGGGGCGATCGCAAAACGTCGAACATTCAACTAGCTCCCAAGGCGATTGTTGAAACTAAATGCTTATTAGCTTCTTCCAAGTTAGAAGAAAGCTAAAAACATGATTTGCCGGACATCAGATCGTGCCCAACGCTTGATTGATCATCGTCAGAAATAACTCATTTAAAGGAATTCCCGCTACGTTCGCCGTACAGGAAATCACTGCATTGTGGTCAAAAATGCAAAACAACCCGGCTTCTAAGAACCAAGGTTGTCCCTGTGGGTCGATCCGGAAGTCAAATAAACTATAATGGCGACAGCCCAAAGCCAAATGACACTTTTTAACTTCTTGCTGAACCTTTTGGGTGATCGGATCATTAATATCTACAATCCAACCTGGGACATAATTTTTAGCAGTTGAATACAAGTCGCCCTCGATGGGTATTTTGAATTTGTCAGTATAGCTGCGGATGGGTCTATTTTGGGGGTCTATCTGATACTCTTCAAGGGGTAAACCGATTAGCTCCCCATCTTTGACAATGGCGCCGCATCTGACTTCTCGACCGGCTTCAATGAATGTTTCTACGATCACCTCATCTGCAAATTCAAATGCTTTTTTTAGGGCAGCGTCATACTCACTCTTTTCTTTGACTAAGGACACCCCTAAAGAGTTGTCAGCATTTGCGGGTTTGATGACTGCTGGAGGTGTAATTGTCGGAACGTCTCCTTGGCGGAGCAGTTCTCCATTCGGCACTTTCACCCCTGCTGCTGCGACAATTGCTTTGGTTCTGGCTTTGTGAGCCGTCAATGCCATGACATCCGCAGTATTGCCTATGTAAGGGATCTTAAGCAGGTCGAATAGTGCCCGGTACTCAATCATTCCAGGGAGACAAAACATTTGTGGCAACATCAAGTCAATGTTTTGCGCTGTTATAAACTGTATGGCATCTGGTAGAGGCATCGGTTTGGCGACAGCAATATCTTCAACACTGAGAGAAGAAGGAAATCGCCACTGACCATCAGGTGTGATGTATGCAATCAAAAAGTCATAGAGTGATGGATTTGCCGTAGCTATAATACAGCTTTGGGCGTAATTGCGTGACAATTCACAATAAAAATCATTATATGCAGACCCAGCTAAATGAAGGATACGAAGTACTGGCATGATTTATCTTTCTAGATACTGTTATATTTTATATAACAACTGCGATTGTGAAAAATAGCTTGATGTGAGAAGATTTTGAAAACTGGATCGGAAACTCTAAAAAGAAGGGTGATAGATAAATCGCATCGCTATTTAAGTATATAAAAATACTTTAAACTGAATAATCCTCAGTCGTTACTGGAGTTTAGACTAGTCAGGAGTAGCTAAGGAATAAGTATTAAATATAGCAATCCGATTTGATTCCTGAATTACTCTTAGAGACTGGGGACTCTTTACTGGGAACTGGGGACTGGGAAGAAGGAATAAAGGTGTACTGAGTTTTTCTCACGCAATCAAATATGAGTCCTATAACATACAATTTATGTCCCTAGCTTACCTCACCCTCAATCCCTCTCCGATATGTTGGAGAGGGAAGCTAGATACAGGATGAAGTTTTGCATTTTATTTAATTCACGTTCCTAAGGCTTCTTTAGTTGATAACTACCGTTGTGTTACAGCATAAGTTGACTAATAGATAGCGAAAATAAATATTTTTGTTGTAAAAAGACGGTTGCAGACAATGTAACAATAGCGATCGCAAGCCAATACTTTAAATCATAGCCACCAGTGAACGCCCCTACCAACATCTCTGCACAAACTCAGAATCGCAAAGCCGATCACATTCGCATCTGCTTAGAGGAAGATGTTCAGTGCGATCAAATCACCAATGGACTGGAACGTTATCGCTTCACCCATTGTTGCTTACCCGAACTAAACCACAACGATATTGATATCAGTACAACTTTCCTGGGAAAAAACCTTAACGCACCCTTGTTAATTTCTTCCATGACTGGCGGAACAGAACAAGCCGCAATGATTAACCAACGTTTGGCACAAGTCGCGCAGCACTACAAAATTGCGATGGGTGTCGGTTCCCAGCGCGTAGCAGTAGAAAAACCCCGGGTAGCTGATACTTTTGCTGTCCGCAAGTATGCCCCCGATGTTCTGCTATTTGCGAACTTGGGCGCTGTGCAACTTAACTATAAGTACGGCTTAGATGAATGTTTGCGCGTAGTTGATATCCTAGAGGCTGATGCTCTGATTTTACACATTAACCCTCTACAAGAGTGCATTCAACCCAAAGGTGATACTAATTTTCGGGGTTTACTTGACAAGATATCTGAATTGTGCGGTAAACTGCCAGTGCCAGTAATTGCGAAGGAAGTTGGCAACGGCATTTCAGCAGCGATCGCCAACAAACTCATTGCCGCCGGGGTAGCAGCAATTGATGTGGCGGGTGCGGGAGGTACTTCTTGGGCAAAAGTAGAAAGTGAACGGGCAGAAAATCCCTTGCAACGTCGCTTAGGAAGGACGTTTGCCGATTGGGGTTTACCGACGGCAGAGTGTATTACAACTATTAGAGCGATCGCTCCAGATGTACCCTTAATTGCTTCGGGAGGTTTGCGTCATGGACTGGATGTTGCAGCAGCGATCGCCTTGGGAGCAGATATAGGTGGTTTAGCAATGCCTTTTTTGCAAGCAGCAGCAACATCAGAGACAGCAGTTGCCGAACTCGCTGAAGTGTTAATCGCCGAAATTACCACGGTACTATTCTGCACTGGCAACGCCACCTTATATCAGTTAAAGCACTCTGATAGTTTACAGCGCATAGAATAGTTAAACAGGTCATTAGTCATTTGTCCTTTGTCCTTTGTCATTTGTAAATGACCAATTCCTAATTCCCAATAACTAATAACTAATAACTAATGCGTAATTTTATCAAACAAACTTTTGCTAGTTTAATTGGCACCTTACTAGGACTAATTATTTTCGGTGGTTTGGGAACCACCGGACTGTTCTTGCTGATATTGGCTGCTATCTCTTCTAAAGATACTGGGCCAAATGTGAAAGATAAGTCAGTGTTGGTTTTTGACTTGTCGATGAAAATTACTGATAGCGAACCTAGTTCAGGCGAACTGTTTCAAAACACATTATCCGGTGTAGATGATGATAGGATGGCACTCCGCAAAGTTGTGGAAACTTTGGAAAAGGCGCGGCGCGATCCGCGAATTGTCGGGATCTATTTAGATGCAACAAGCACAAGCCAAGTTGGTAACGTCGGCTATGCCTCCCTAAAAGAAATTCGGAAAGCGCTAGAGGAGTTTCGCGCTGCGGGGAAAAAGATTGTTGCTTATGGCAGTGATTGGAGTAAAAAAGAATATTACCTTAGTTCAGTAGCAGATTCCATTGTACTGAATCCTTTGGGAATGATGGAAATCAACGGTTTGAGTTCACAACCGATGTTCTTAGCGGGTGCATTGCAGAAATATGGCATTGGTGTTCAAGTCGTGCGGGTGGGGAAATTTAAGGGGGCTGTAGAACCGTTTATCCTCAAAAAGTTGAGTCCAGAAAACCGCGAACAAACTCAAAAATTGTTGGATGATGTTTGGGGAGAGTGGCGTACTACTGTAGGCGCAAGTCGGAAAATTGAACCTAAGCAGTTGCAAGCGATCGCAGATAGTCAGGCACTACTCGAAGCCACACAAGCCAAAACTAGCGGTTTAGTTGATCAAGTTCAATACCCCGATGAAGTGGTAACTGATCTGAAAAAATTGACAGATAGCGATAAAGACGACAAAACATTCCGACAAATTAGCCTGAATAGCTATGCAGAAGTTTCTGGCAAATCTTTGGGTGTAGAACGTAGTTCAAAGAATGAAATTGCCGTTGTTTATGCTGAAGGTGAGATTGTCGATGGTAAAGGAGAAGATGGGCAAGTAGGAGGCGATCGCTTTGCCAAAATCTTCAAGAAAATTCGACAAGATAAGGATGTAAAAGCTGTTGTATTACGAATTAATAGTCCTGGTGGTAGCGCTACCGCAGCCGAAGTCATGCAGCGAGAGGTGAAATTAACTCGTCAAGCAAAGCCGGTTGTAGTGTCAATGGGTGATGTAGCCGCCTCTGGTGGTTATTGGATTGCTAGCGACTCTAACCGCATTTTTGCCGAACCGAATACTATTACAGGTTCAATAGGTGTATTTGGGCTGCTGTTCAATGGTGCAAAGCTAGCGAGTGATAACGGCATCACCTGGGATTCGGTAAAAACTGCAACCTATGCTGATAGTCAAACAGTTTCGCGTCCGAAATCGCCTCAAGAGTTGGCAATTTATCAACGTAGTGTGAACCGAATTTATGATATGTTTTTGAATAAAGTTTCTCAAGGTCGGAAACTCCCAGAACCAAAAGTAGCAGAAATTGCCCAAGGACGGGTTTGGTCTGGTGTAGCGGCCAAGGAAATTGGTTTGGTGGATGAAATTGGCGGGTTGAATAGTGCGATCGCATACGCTGCCAAGCAGGCGAAACTAGGAGAAGATTGGGAAGTGCAAGAATATCCTCGCACTAACAGTTTTGGAGAACGGTTTTTTGGACGAGCAACTCAAGAGGTGCGGACTGCTTTAGGAATTGAAGGGACGCAACTCAAACAATCCAATCCCCTCACCAATGAATTCCAAAAGTTGCAAGAGGAAATCGGAACTCTGCAAAAGATGAACGATCCACAAGGGGTTTACGCCCGTTTGCCTTTCAACTTGAAGATTGATTAACATCATCACCGGATCTATCCAACAATCACAACAACAATGCCCTTGCGATCGCAAGGGTATTGTCAAGACATAATCTTTGTGGGTTAGGTGATATCCAGCAGCCAAACCACATCAAATATCTCAGAAATCCTACTGAACCATCAAGACAATAAATGTAACTAACATATACATAAATATTGTCAGGATGCTAAATATGTCAGATTTACCGCTTCAGTGCAAAAATTTGAAAGAGCAGGTTGAATCTATATTACAACTTTTCCAGCAAGAACCAACTCTATGTTCCCAAGATATTACACCTGTACAAACTTCCCTAAATAAGGCGATTTCTCCAAAGTTTGAGATTGTGTTTGCGGGTGCGTTTAGTGCAGGTAAATCAATGCTTATAAATGCATTATTAGAAAGGGAATTACTATACAGTGCAGAGGGACACGCTACAGGTACAGAATGCAAAATAGAGTATGCAGAAGTAGATAAAGAACGTGTTGTTTTGACTTTTTTAAGTGAAGTAGAGATTCGGGAACAAGCAGTTTCTTTGTGTCAGCAACTAGGATTTAAGACAGTAGCTAATATCAACCAAGCTGATGTAATTAACTTGCTACGCCAAGGTTGTGAAGCGATTATTCAGCAGGAGGGTGGTGAGAATAAATCAGAACGTGCAAAACAGGCGAAGGCGTTAATGTTATTGCTAGAGGGATATATAGCAAACCGCGATCGCATCAACACGGTTAATAATGCTACATACTCAATGGAGCAATTTAACTTTTCCAATCTCAAAGAAGCGGCTGGATATGCCCGTCGTGGTAGTAATAGTGCAGTATTGAAGCGAATAGAATATTACTGTAATCATCCTTTGCTACAAGATGGTAATGTAATTATTGACACGCCGGGTATAGATGCACCAGTAGAGAAAGATGCACAACTAACTTATGCCAAAATTCAACATCCTGATACTTCGGCGGTGGTGTGTGTGCTAAAACCTGCTGCGGCGGGTGAGATGACAAAAGAAGAAACAGAACTTTTGGAACTAATGCGGGAAAATGGGGGAGTACGCGATCGCGTTTTCTATATCTTCAACCGCATCGATGAAACTTGGTATAATACTCAGCTACGGCAACGATTAGACGATTTAATTAGTGGGCAATTTCACAATTCAAACAAGGTTTATAAAACAAGTGGATTATTAGGATTTTATGGCAGTCAGATTAAACAGACAAGCCAACAAGATAGATTTGGTTTAGATTCTGTTTTTAGAGAAAGTATTAAAGGTTTAGATGGTAAAGAAGAAACACCACAATTTGTCTATGCCTTTAACAACTACTGTGTAAATTCAGGAAAGCTGTCTTCTAGTAAATTTCGTGTCTCTGTTAACGGCTTTGAAACCCCAAATCAAAATTATGTGCGGATTTTAGGAGATTGGGGAAATGAAATTATAGAACAGCTAATTAAAGATAGTGGTACTGAAGAATTTCGCACAGCAATAACTCGCTATCTTACCGAAGAAAAGCGTCCCCAATTATTTAAAAATCTTGCTGATGATTTGGAAGATGTTTGTATTAACCTAAAAAAACATTATCAGAGTGTGCAGCGTAATTTAGATAGTCAGCCCCAAGAAATTGAGACGATGAAGGCGCAAGAGTTACAACGCCTAAATCAGCAACTCCAGCAAATTGGTAGAGACTTTAATGAGCATATCACAGAAGAAGTTAACCAAATAATTAATAATTCTTGTGATGCTTTTGAAGCAGATTTTAAACAATTGCAATCAAGAATGATTCGCCGTTTAGATGAGTTGCTAGATACTTTTTCTGTAGCTTCTGCTTATCAACGTGCAACCATCAGCCATCCTCGCAACGCTACCGCACCTTTAATTGCTATTTTAGTAGAGGCATTTTATTACTTAGCAAATCAATTAGAAGATATTTTAGTTGAATCTTCTCAACAAGTAGTGGCAAATTATTTTCAGCGATTGATTGAAAAGATTCGCAAGTCAGAATATTATCGCCAGTTGTATCGTTTATTAGATAATGATGGTGGTATTGAACAAGAGATCAGAATTTTAGAAAAAGGAGTTGCTCAAGCATTATTTAGTGCAGCTAGTGTAGAGTGCGATCGCTTTGTGCGAGAAAGCCCCAGATTTTATGATGAAGGCACTTTTTCTATATATCAATTTCGCCAGACTTTATTACAAACTTCTCAAGGTTATGACGCTGAAAGTATTGTGGAAGCAGAACCAGCAATTAGGCAATTATTGAAGTTAGATTTTGAACCTAAAGTTTCCCATACTATTCGTAAATCTTTCCGTCAAACCATTAATCAAACACTCAAAACTCACTTATTACCAATGGCAGAGAAGCAAGCAGATGAAATTTTGCAGCAATACCCACAGGCGCGTGCTTATTTAGAGAAAACATTGGAACAAGAAGCTGAAGAAAAAATTGCGAATAATCGGCGATTATTGAGTGTTGTTGAACAAAAAATTGCAGCATATAATTCAGCAGCTTCTGGCATTAATACTTGCTTACAAGTAATGCAATTATCTGACAATATTTTGCCGATAATTGATGATTTTTTTGATGCTGTTGGGAAGTTTGCTAAGACTGAATTTTTGGTTTCAGATTTGGTGTAAGAGGTTTAATATTCATCTCAAATAATACAGATTAATTGAGATAATTGTAGCTTGTAGTGGGTGCTTTAGCGCTCACTATGTACAGCTTTGTGTAAAATAGAAAAATCTAAAAAATTGATAATGATATGGAAGATAAATTCAAACCAATAGAGTGTAATGATGGTGATATTTTGGACTAGAGGTTTAGTATAAACCTATCCCATTAATATAAAAGTATGGTAATCTGCTTTAGAGGATGTTTGAAAAGTCCTCTTCTCGGTAGCAAAACGTCCTAGATCCTCCTAAATCCCCTTAAAAAGGGGGACTTTTACTCCGGTTCCCCCCTTTTTAAGGGGGGTTAGGGGGGATCAATAAGTGCCTGAAATCACAGCCAACCACTTTTCAAATAACCTCTTAGACACCCTTTTTTTCATGTAATTACAGTCTCATCTTTTTTTGTACCTTGTTCAACCCGTCGAACTCCTAGAAAACTAGATTGTTTTTCTGGCGTTGCTGATTACAGTATGAAAACGATTGTGTATTGTGGTGAAAATCCTTGTAGAGACGTAAAATTTTACGTCTTTACATCCAAGTTCATACCTCGATTCAGCAACGCCGTTTTTCTTAAGGCATAACGAATCCCGTTCCTTAGAAGCTCACGTTAAATTAACTTAATTGTGCACTGAACCATAGTTTGGCAAGGAGTGATGGACATGCGACCTATTAAAGGTACCTTTGGTGACGACAATCTGATTGGAACTCCAGAAACTGATTCCATTTTCGGCGATTTAGGTAATGACACTCTCAATGGTCTTAGTGATGATGATGAGTTTGTCTTCAATAATGTAATTGATGTCCTCTTTTTTGACTTTTCACAGGATGTGTACGTCTATAGTAGTGATGGTTTTGACATCATTAAAAACTTCTATCTGGGTAAGGTTATCAGTATTGATCCTGTGAATCATAACTATAACCATGTAAATACAAGTAGAGTCTCAAGTACCATATCAACCGAGGTATTTAATCCAGGAAAAACCGAATCCATCTACGGCACTACAGGTTCTAACACAATCCAAGGGACCTCGGCAGACGAGATTATTTATGGCTTGGAAGGCAACGATGTACTGTATGGCAACGATGGTTACGATATGTTATATGGTGGTTCGGGCAATGACAGCCTTTACGGTGGTGCAAATGCTAACATACTGTACGGTGGTTTGGGCAATGATTATTTGAATAGCAAAGAAGGCAGCACTGGCAATGTACTGTATGGCGAGGAAGGCGATGACATCCTTGATAGCAGTGAGGGGTTTGATACCCTAATTGGTGGAACTGGCAACGACACTTATATTACTTTTAATCAATTGCGGCCTCAGGACAATCTAATCTATGATCCGTCAAGTATTCAAGTTAGCAATATAGAATACTTGAATGAAGGAACCGATACGGTTGAGTCTTCGTTCAGCTACAAATTGGGTGACAACCTAGAGAACTTGGTTCTCACAGGTAGCAGGGATATTAATGGCATAGGCAACGCCCTGGACAATCGAATTGAGGGGAATGCCGGTCACAACTTTTTAGTTGGTGGCGATGGCAATGACCACTTACTTGGCTATGAGGACTACGACATTTTAGTTGGTGCGGCTGGTAACGACACACTCGAAGGCGGTGCTGGTAACGACTTCTTAAATGGGGGTTCTGGTAGCGATATCCTCGAAGGCGGTGCTGGTAACAACACACTCACAGGCGATGCTGGTGCTGATACATTTGTCTTCAACTTCAGGTCTCAAGGCATTGACATTATCAAGGACTTCAGCTATATGCAGAGCGACAAAATTCAAATTTCCACAATTGGGTTTGGCGCTACTTCTACTAACCAGTTCAGTTACAACCGCACCACTGGTGCCTTGTCCTTCCAGGGAACCCAATTTGCTACTCTTGAGAACAAGCCTTTTTTTATACCCAGTTTCGATATTGAGCTTGTCTCTGAGGGTGTAACTTCTTCAATTAGCTTGCTCTTTTAATGCCTAACCAAACCCAAATTTTAGACACTACAGCGACTCCAAAAACAATTACCCCACTTAGAGAATTTCTAGGCGGGGTATTAATTGAGAATTACTAATTCGTAATTCGTAATTATTCAGTCACACGGTGGAGTTACTAATTTATTGGGGACGATATGTCAGGGGTAACTCAAAATTGTCAGCGTTGGTGTAGTAGGTTTGTGGTGGCAACTGTGTTAATTGCTTCTTTGCAAGATAGAGTTTTTGCCCAAATTACCCCGGATGGGAGCTTGCCTAATAACTCCACTGGCACAAAAAATGGTAACATCTTCAATATTACTGGAGGAACACAACCAAGAAGTAATTTGTTTTACAGCTTTGGAGAGTTTTCTGTTCTTAATAAGGGCGCTGCTTTAGAGGATGTTTGAAAAGTCCTCTTCTCGGTAGCAAAACGTTCTAGATCCTCCTAAATCCCCTTAAAAAGGGGAACTTTGATTCCAGTTCACCGTTTTTAAGGGGGGTTAGGGGGGATCAATAAGTGCCTGAAATCACAGCCAACCACTTTTCAAATAACCTCTTAGACACCCTTTTTTTCATGTAATTACAGTCTCATCTTTTTTTGTACCTTGTTCAACCCGTCGAACTCCTAGAAAACTAGATTGTTTTTCTGGCGTTGCTGATTACAGTATGAAAACGATTGTGTATTGTGGTGAAAATCCTTGTAGAGACGTAAAATTTTACGTCTTTACATCCAAGTTCATACCTCGATTCAGCAACGCCGTTTTTCTTAAGGCATAACGAATCCCGTTTCTTAGAAGCTCACGTTAAATTAACTTAATTCTGCACTGAACCATAGTTTGACAAGGAGTGATCGACATGGCATCTATTAACGGTACTGTTAATAACGACTATCTGACTGGAACTCCAGAAACTGATTTCATTTTTGGCGATTTAGGTGATGACACTCTCAATGGTCTTGGTGGTGATGATGAGTTTGTCTTCAACAATGTAATTGATGTGTTCCCTTTTTCTGATGACCTGTACGTATATAGTAGTGATGGTTGTGACATCATTAAAAACTTCTCTTCGGGTAAGATTATCAGCAGTGGTAAGATTATCAGTATTGACCCTGTGAATCACGACTCTAAGCATGTAAAGATAAATTATGATACTGGCTCCATAAGTGGGCTTGGCGCTACTTACACTAAAGAGTTCAGGTACGACCGCAACACTGGTGCCTTGTACTTGCAGGGAACCAAATTCGCCACTCTTGAGAAGAAGCCTAATTTCATACCCAGTCTCGATAGTGACCTTGTAAACACACATGTAAACACAAATAATGTAGACACAGGTGTAAAGATAAATAATGCTGCCTCCATAATTGGGTTAGGCGCTACTTCCACTAAAGAGTTGAGTTACAACCGCAACACTAGTGCCTTGTCCTTACAGGAAACCCAATTCGCCACTCTTGAGAACAAGTCTAATCTCATACCCAGTCTCGATATTGAGCT
>NZ_CAXTNE010000257.1:0-11331 GCF_964245445.1 uncultured Nostoc sp. | reverse complement strand
GTTGTTAGCGATCGCTGGTTTTTGATCCTACCTCACCAAATCGCGTTGCTCCCCTCGTAGTTGAGGATCGACCACTGCCATTGAGTCAATGCCCATTTTGCAAGTGCCAACCGGATGCCACACAGTGCTGCAAGTGTCCCGAATGTAAGCTTCGAGTGCTGCATCACTCTGAACGTGGGAACCCGGAGCAATCTCCTCACCATGAAAATCATCAAAGGCACTGGTCTGAAACAATTGGCGGATTAATTTAACTCCCTCAACCAACTTTTGCACATCGGCTTGACTTTGTACATAATTCATCCGAATAGTTGGTGGATCTTTGGGGTCAGGCGATAGCAAACTGACGCTGCCAATATTTTGGAGACGGGTAAGAGAGACTGCACCCGTAAATCCAAAATCAGCGGGGGCATAACCAGGTGATAAAAATTGAATCGGACCGAAGAAGAACTGCAAATCAGGTGTAGCCTCCACATTCTCCTTGCTATGCAAAAATAATCCGGCTTCGACCCCGTTACTGGTGATGGCAGGGTGTATATCTTGAGTAGCTTCTTGAACGACACAAGTGAGAATGTGATCCTGAAGGTTTTGACCGACACCCGGCAAATCTGCAACGACAGAAATTCCCATCGCTTGCAGGTGTTCGGCAGTACCAATTCCAGAAAGCATTAGCAGTTTGGGCGAATCAAACGCACCTGCACTTAAAATCACTTCCTGGTTGACTCTGACCTGGTGGAGCGTACCTTCATGTAAATATTCCACTCCCACACAGCGAGTGCCCTCAACCAGCAATCTCGTCACTAATGCCCCTGTGATTACAGTCAAATTGGGACGATGGAGAATGGGTAGAAGAAAAGCAGCCGCAGCACTGTGCCGTTTACCATCCTTAACCGTCAATTGATATAGTCCTACCCCTTCTTGCTGTACACCATTAAAATCAGGATTGTAGTTGTATCCCATTGACACACAGGCTTCTACAAAGCGTTGGGAAACCACAGCAGGGGAGATCAAATCGGTAACGCTCAACTCCCCATCAACTCCGTGAAATTCTGACGCGCCTCGCTGCTGGTGCTCTGATTTCTTGAAATAGGGCAAGACATCAAGGTACGACCAACCGGGATTTCCTAATTCCTGCCAGCGATCGTAATCTTGAGGATTGCCCCGGATATACATCATGAAATTAATCGAACTGCTGCCCCCCAAAACTTTGCCACGGGAACAAAACATTTTGCGACCCTTCAGGTAGGGTTCCGGCTCAGAAACGTAACCCCAATCAACTTCAGAGCCTATTAGGCTAAAGCATTGTGCCGGAATTTGAATTTCTGGTTTTGTAGCTGGGTTGCCCGCTTCCAGGAGTAACACGGTTATGTCACAGTCTTCGGTTAGACGATTGGCAACCACACAACCAGCCGAACCTGCACCGATTACAATGTAGTCATAATTAGTCATAAAGTTCTCTTCCTCTGTTATCTACAATGGATAAATGGAGTCAAGAATGAACTGATTTAAAGAACGATTGCTGAAATACTTTTAATTATTCATTTACAACACCTGATCTACTGAATTTAACTGCGTACCAATGGTGTATGCACCAAATGTTCTGCCAGAAACCAAACTTGCGTCTCATTGGTTCGCCAAACTTGGCTTACTAACAAATCGTTAAATTGGGATTACTTCACAGCAGTGCTTGCTGCTTCAATCACTTTGGCAACCTCTTTTGGATGAGAGATAAAAGGAACATGACTGGAGTTAACTTCGGTTGTCTTAGCATTAATCCGTTTAGCCATAAATCGTTGAAGTTCAGGGTTGATGGCGCGATCGCTTTGAGTCACGATAAACCAAGAAGGAATCGTTTTCCAGGCGATTTCATTCAATGATTGCTCAAACGCGGCGCTGGCGATCGGCTTTTGGGTTGCTGCCATCACTCGCGCCTCAGTCTTCGATACGTCCTGGGCAAAAAATTCGTGAAACTTACTGCGATCTATATAGAAAAAGTTTGCAGCATCAGGTACGATCGCCTTGCTAATCGGAGGTGCTGCGTACTTTTTATTCAAATCACTCGTCTTTTCACCGACATCTGGGGCAAAAGCATTAACATAAACTAGAGCTTTCACCTGTAGATTGCTAGCCGCCGCACCCGTAATCACATTTCCACCATAGGAATGTCCGACCAAAACAACGGAACCTTTTTGATTGTCAATCACCCGCTTCGTCGTTGCCACATCATCAGCAAGCGAGGTGAGCGGAATCTGCACAGCGGTCACTCTATAGCCATCCTGCTCCAACAATGGAATAACGTGCTGCCATGATGTACCGTCAGCAAAAGCCCCATGAACGAGAACGATCGCAGGTTTAGAGTTGGAGGCTTGAGGTAATTCCTTGGAGGTGGCTGATGTTGGATGCATTGATATCCCAACGACAACACTTAATGCAAATAACCACAGCAACAATTTTTGAACTTTTTTCCATGTAAAAACCATCATTGCGATCGCCTCTGTATTCTTGCTAAATTGCTCAAATCTCTGGTTGTTGTTGTCGGTATAGAAGTTATGAAATACTCCCTGCTGAAATACTTCTTAAGATAAGCATCAAAAAGCTTAATCATTTGCAGCAACAATGGCTGCCATTATCTGCTCAACAGTCCAGCGATCGAGATAGCGAATTCCATTAATAAACAAAGCGGGCACAGCCTCCACTCCACTTTGCAGTCCACCTTCGATATCCGCATTGATACGATTGACATACGCTCCCTTGGATAAATCCTGCAAAAATTGAGAAATATCAAGTCCTAAACGATTGGCGTACTCTACTAGATAGCCATTCTTTAGCTCTTGTTGATAAATGAACAATATCTCATGCATTTGCCAAAACTGCCCTTGAGCCGCTGCTGCTTCCGCAGCTTCCGCTGCCCGTTGAGCATGTGGATGAATCTGTACCTGAGGAAAATGACGGAAGATAAAACCTAAATTGTTTTCTCCAAACGAAACCTTCAATTGCTGTTGAGCAACTTTAATCAATCGATAGACGTTGGCACTTTGAAAACATTCATAATCTCCATACATGACGAATACTACAGCAGCATTCAGTACACCTTGGATATGATCCTGGGTTGAAGGCGGAACGAATAGAGAACGATTATCACGGTCGTAAGTCATGTTTCGGTTTGTATTAAGCAAATTTAAGCCTCACAAACCAACTGCATCAACATCGCTATGGATTCAATATAGACAATTGACCCTTTCTTGTCGTCCACTCTGGGTTGACATTTTTGTACAATCGAGTGATGGATGAACCTGTCCATCTCGCAGTGGAAGGTTGTCTCCAACTTTAGTTGGAGTCTAAAGCCAATCTAAAGGGGAAAAGTTCAGGAGGCACGAGGAACCCACCCTTAAAAGAGTGGGATTGAAGCAACGACGTTTTATACCTTACTCTAAGTTAATATCAGTATAATTATTTATCTTTTTAACTGGGCTTTAGACCCCTAACTAAAGTTTTAATTTATACTTACAACCTTCTGCCTCCTAACTCCTGCCTTCTTTGTAAAGGTTCACTTCCCTTCCCCCTTTTTTCCCACTTACAAACTGACAATCCCACGCTTAACAGCAGTAATCACGGCTTGTGTGCGATCGCTCACTCCCAGTTTGCTCAAAATGCGATTCACATGCGATTTAACAGTGCTTTCACCAATACTCAAAGCAGTCCCAATTTCCTGATTACTCATTCCTTGTGCCATCAAACGCAGCACTTCCAACTCTCGTTCACTGAGTTCTGGATTGCTCATTCGCTGCAATAATTTTGCGCCCACTTCTGGCGGAATATATTTCTGACCATTATGAATCGCGCGAATCGCATTTAAAAGTTCGCCAGGTTTAGCATCCTTAAGCAGATAGCCATGAGCGCCCGCCTGCAAGCCGCGATAGATGTCTTCATCACTATTGTAGGTCGTGAGTACCGCGATTCGAGCCTGCTTAAATTCAGCACAAATCGCCATAATGGCTTCCACTCCTCCCACCTGGGGCATTCGTAAATCCATTAGCGTGACATCAGGTTGGTATTCTCGAAATGCGTTGATCGCCTGCTGTCCATTTTCAGCTTGAGCGATCGCTGTCATTTCTGGATCGCGGTTAATGATGGTTGCTAGACCCTTTCTGACTATGGCATGGTCGTCAACAATCAGCACCCGAATCGTAGTGGATTGGCTCATTGTAATTCTCACTCTCGATTGATAGTGACAATAATTTTTGTTCCTTGATCTGGTTGGCTTTGAATCGCTAGTTGTGCGCTAATGCGCTCTGCTCGTTCGCTCATTCCTAATAAGCCAAACCCACCGCTCAAAGGAATGCTACCCACTCCAAAGCCCCTGCCATCATCTTTAACCCGTAAGATACACTGTGTCTCCTTATACACTAACTCAACCCGAATTTCGCCAGCACTTGCGTATTTAATTGCATTGGTTAATGCTTCCTGCCCAATTCTGAGTAAGTTATTCTCCACTTCGGTTGGTAAGGAATAGGCTGTACCCTGAATTTCGCAAATCACAGCTGTGTCAGTTGTCGATCGCATTTGAGCCACAATACGATGCAGGGCACTCTCTAAATTACCTTCTTCTAGTAGCCGCGGGCGGAGTGCTGATACGGAGCGCCGTGCCCCTGCCAGCCCAGCGCGTGCTAGTTCCTCAATCATTTCTAGATGTACTTGGGTTGCTTCTGGGTCATCCGCCACTACTTGTGTTGCAGCTCCAACTTGAAGCAGAATACCTGTGAAGGATTGAGCGAGTGTATCATGAATTTCTCGCGCCATCCGGTTGCGTTCTTCCAGAATAGAAGCTGCTTCAGCGAGTTTGCGATCGCTAATGTCTGTGATCAGACTGTAGAAGCCTCTCACTTGAGCATTGTCATCGAAATCAGGAATCAAGGTCGCGCTGATGCACCGCTTACCAAGTGGAAAAGGGATTTCTGCTTCTAGAGGTACAGTTTGCCCTTCAAACACCTGATTAATGTACGGTTCAACCCGTTGATAAATGGCCTCACCGAGAAGTTGGCGAACAGGGTTGCCCAGAATTTCATTGCGGCTACGGTTAAACCAAACCTCATAGGTATGGTTGATGAATTGATAACACCGATTGGCATCTACATAGCTGATCAGAACTGGTAGAGCGTCGGCAATCAGTCGTAATTCCTGTTCTCGTAAGCGAAGCTCTGCTTCGCTTTGCTGTAAAGCTGCCGTTCGTTCTGCCACCTGAAGTTCCAGGGTAAGGTTGTATTCGGTTAACAGTTTCTGTGCTCGTCTTTGCTCTGTAATGTCTTGAAAAGCTACGATTGCATAAGCCACGTCACCCTGTTCGTCAAAAACTGGAGTTCCCCATGCTTCAATGGGAATGATAGTCTCGCCTTGGTGAATCTCTAAATCATCCGTTCTTGTGCGTTCGCCTTTTAACGCTCGGACGATTGGCATCTTCTCAGATGAACAGTTTTGATCCGTTCCAGCCAGGTAAACTTGATAAACCTCTGCAAGATGCTCTGGTGTTGCGGAAGGATCAACGCCTTTGCCTAATAGCTGAACGCCTCGTTGATTGACATAGTAAGGGCGACCAGTCGCATCCAAAACCCCAACTCCCACTGGAACCGCTTCTAGAAATTGATTTATCTGACTTTCGCTAGCGCGTAGTTTCGAGTAGAGCTTGGCATTTTCAATCGCGATCGCTGCCTGAGTAGATAGAAGATTCAGAAGTTGCGATCGCTCCGGTGTAAATGCCCCAGTTGCCAACTGATTTTCTAAATACAACACACCGATGAGCTTACTTTGATTGAGCAGCGGTAAACAAAAGACTGATTGAGTCTGGTGGTGTTGAATATAGGGATCATTGATAAAATTACCTTCACGAGTAGCATCATTGAGAATGACCGACTTATGAGTCCGAATCACATAATGAATGATCGATTCAGGTAAACGATTTGTGATCGGAGTCGATTGCAGCACTTGGGTTGCACAGACCTGTGCACCCTCAATGAGTTCACAGGTCGCTTCGATCATCCATTCTCCTGAGTTTTCTAAAAGCAGACAACCAGTTTGTGCTCCAGCATTTTCAATTAAAATCTGCATGAGAGAGCTGAGCAATCGCTCCAATTCAATTTCACTCGAAATTGCTTGAGCTGCTTTCATCACCGTCGCTAAATCGAGAGCAGTATGTAAGGTATTTGAGATGGTTTCACCAGTCATGGTGCGAACTGGTGTAGAAACTACGTTGGACGACTGAGGAAATAGTTGAGGATAGCGAGTTTCTAAATCTTTGACTTTCGCAGTTGCTCCCCACCGTTCATAGCAATAGTGAGCTTCCTTCATGTAGAGCTGGGCAAACTTTTCTCTACCACGAGCTAAGTAATATTTGGCGGCTAATTCATAAGCTAACGCCTCTTCCTGGATATATTCATTTTCCCTGGCTCCTTGAATTGCTTGTTCATAGAATTCCTCTGCTTCAAACCACTGACTCAGAACTCGTGCAGTCTCTGCTTGCACCAGATGATATTTATGCAAACAATTCATTGGCGCATATTGTGCCCATTGCTTCATTTTCTCCTGACTAACCATAACTTTTTTGAGGAGTTCCTCCTGCACTTGAGTGCCGCTTTCAGAGTATATGGCGAGTCTTGCCAGCGCATCATATAGATAGTAAAAAGGACCAACAGGTGTGCCTGTTATTCGGATTAAATAACGTTCTGCTATGGTTGAGTTTTTAACTGCCTGAGCATACTCAGAAAATAGGTAGCACAGGAAAAGTTTATGGAAATAGACATCAAAGGTTGCCGTTCCATCATTTGTTACTTCATGTTGTGGCAATCCATTTTCTTCATTGTAGAATTCGCCAACTAGGCGAGTTAGGCTGACCGAAAAGCCCATCAAATTTGCGATCGCCTGCTGATATATTTGGTTCCAGGTTAACGCCGTTTTCTGTTTGATTTGACGAATTGCTTCATTGTATTTCGTCATCTCGCGCTCAACTTCTACGAGTTCCTTTCCAACTGCGTAGAATTGGAAGCAATAACAATGAGCACAATAAGCAGCAAACTCTAAATCTCCAACTTCTAAACCTCTTTGGTAGGCTTCTAGCAAGGGCTGGGTTGTGTTTCTAATATGCTCTTTCCAATGAATAATAAAGTTATTCACAATGAGTAATGTTCTAGCTCTGAGAGAATGAACATTAGGGTGTGACAATAGATTTAGCGCAAGTTGTCCAAACTTGTACCCAATCTCAATATTCCCACTCGTTCCACAAAGAATTAATCCGTAAAAGGCATAGGCAAAGGGAGATACAACAGCATTACCAGATTGAATTGATAAGTTTACTTGTTTAGACACAAGCAGAGGCATCAAATCAGGAGCCGCAACATAGGCAGCAATCGTGATGCTTGATAAGATTCGCATCGCCGCCAACTTGTCCGGTTCGGTCATTTCCAGCAAATGGAGCAAGTCCTCGATTGGCTTCTCGCCAATGAGTGATGTGATTGTGTCTAGCTCAAGCTGAATGTCTGACTGAGTTGGCGTTTCAGGAAAACTGATTCCCAGTTGCTGCAAAACTTGCAATCCAGTGTTGATTGCTTCTAATGGCTGGTTCTGCGCGATGTCAGTTTGAATTTTGACTTCGTAAATTTTCACGATGTCGAGAACCGTTTTGGCTGCTTGCAGAACAACCACTGCCCAGGATTCTACCTGCTCAAACTCGCCACACAAATACGCGACTTCTGTTGTTTCTGTATATAACTCTAAGGTCAGCTCATAGTTAGTTTGCCAACTGGAGTCTGCCAGCCATGCTCTACCTCTGGCTAAATAGTTTTGAGCCACACTATAGGCGATCGCAGCTTTTGCTTTCTGTCCTGTGATTAAATTTAATCTAGCAATTTCATTGCGTTCTAGTTGATCTGTGACAAGCTCAATTCCATGATTAAGATGATCGACAATTTCAAACAGTCGGTCTGATAGTCTCTCTGGCAAAGTTTTTCCGAGGAGATTGCGACCAATTTGTAAATGAACAATTTGTTTTTGCGACTCATCGATTAAGGTGTATGAGGCTTGCTGCACGCGATCGTGCAAGAACTTATACTCTTGAATTAACAAGTTTTCATCTAATTCAGATAGTGGTTGAATTAATCCAACTTGTATGGCTGTTAGTAAATCTTGAAAAACCGTTTCATGTGGTTTCTCACAAACAATCGATAGAGTATCTAAAATAAATTCAGCGCCGACGCAAGCAGCTAACCGGAGAATTTGCTGTGTATTTTCTGGCAGTTTATTCAACTTGTGAAGCATCAACTCCACAACATTATCAGTGATATCTTGGGCTTGGATCTGAGCTATGTTCCACTGCCAGCTTAAGTATTGGGCATCAAAGCTCAATAAATTTTCGCTATGCAGCATTCTCAAAAATTCACTGACAAAGAACGGATTGCCCTCAGTTTTACGCAAAACTAACTCAGCTAAGGGACGAACGATGTCTGTATTCCGATGCAGCGTCTCGGCAATCAACTGATTCAACGGCTCAAGCGTTAAGGGTGCTAAGATAATTTCCTGAAGCACTGCCCCTTGTTTTCGCAGTCTCTCTAGCATTAATGCTAATGGATGCGTTGGATTTACTTCATTATCTCGATAAGCTCCAATCAAAAATAGTGATTGGGCTTGCTCATCCAGCAGCATCAACTCAATTAAATTCAGCGTTGCTGAGTCTATCCATTGCAAATCATCTAAGAATATCACCAGGGGATGTGATTCTGAACAAAACACCCGCACAAACTGCCTAAAGATTCTGTGAAAGCGATTTTGAGCTTCAGTTGCTCCAATTTCCGGTACAGGTGACTGCTTGCCGATAATTAATTCAACTTCGGGGATCACATCAATGATGATTTGTCCGTTGTTTCCTAAAGCTGTAAGTAAGAGCGATCGCCACTGTTGCACTTTGTCATCAGGTTCACCCAGCAGTTGCTGCACCAATTTTTGCAGGGCATGGGCGATCGCGCTGTAGGGAATATTGCGCTGAAATTGATCGAATTTACCAGAGATAAAATAGCCGCGCTTTTGGGTAATTGGTTTATAGATTTCTTGCACTAACGCAGATTTACCAATGCCAGCATAGCCAGATACCAACATCATTTCGACTTGGAATTTTGGTTTGCCTCTTTGTTCGCTTTGTGAAGTTGTTTCTGAATTGTTTGGTAAAGAAGCAACGCGATTTGACTCTGGACACGCTATGCGATTGTCCTCCGGACACGCTACGCGAACAAACGCCGCCAGTAACATTGCAACTTCCTTGTCCCGTCCATACAGTTTTTGGGGAATTTGAAACTGACCCGAAACGTCTTGAAGCGCCAGTTGAATGCTAGAGATTTGACCGATTTCTTCTAATTGTTCAGCACAGATTTCTAAATCCGCTTTGATGCCCCAAGCACTTTGATAACGATTTTCAGCATTTTTCGCCATCAGTTTGAGAATGATATCTGAAACTGGCTTGGGAATCGTTGTATTTATTTCATTAGGCAAAATAGGATGTTTGGCAATATGACAATGGACTAGCTCCAGCACGTCTGTGGTAGGAAATGGTAGTTGTCCAGTGAGCAGTTCGTAAAATGTCACACCAAGGGAGTAAAAATCGGTGCGGTAATCGAGTAAACGGTTCATCCGCCCGGTTTGCTCTGGAGATAGGTATGCGAGTGTCCCTTCTAAAACATGAGGACTTTTGAAAGTCGGATTCGTGCGGTTAAATTGGGTGGCAATTCCAAAGTCAATAATTTTGACAACACCAGTATCCAGATTCAGGACTATGTTTCCAGGGTTGATATCTTTATGAATAATATTGGCTGCATGGATTCTGCCCAGAATGTCGCAAATAGCGATCGCAAGACTTAAAAATTGGGATAAGGGCATGGGGCAGAAAATATCTGGGCGCTTGTGCATCCATTGCTCTAGGGACTTCCCCCCAAAATCTTCTAAGAGAATCACCAAAGTGCGTTGATAGTCATGCTGGCTGTATGCCTTGATAACTCCTTCCACTGTGAGCGAACGGGTAATTTTATATTCCTGTCTGTAGCGGGTCAGTTCTTGAGGTGAGGGATAATCAAGTTTTAGCATTTTTACAATTATCCCTACTCCATCGTCTCTGATGCCCCGATAAACTAGAGAATTAGAACTTTCGTATATCTTGTTTTGAATGGCAATACCAGGTAGAGTAATCATAAAGCAACTCTTGAGAGGATAATCTGGCAATACCTCAAACTATACAGTAATTCAGCTATCTACATTTTTCATCTTCAGAGGTTCTATTTGGTTTTGTTCATTTCTAGCCAGTTGCACAGTGATGGCGTTCACTTACGAGCGCTGTATCAATTATGTAGAGCGTTTCTACAGCACTCGTTTGACAACTGGCGTAGCATGGGACATCAAAAGCGGAAAGCTTTGCCCTATCCCTCGTACAACTTCTTGACTGTCCCGTTGTGTTGATATCTCCATTGAAACTGCAACCCAAGGACATTAGATGCCAAATTGCCAAAATTGTTCAGGGTATTTTCCCATACTCCGACTCTAGAAGCGTCAACAATTTCTCTTCCACAGCAGTAAGATAAGGGCGATTCAGCTTACCCAATAACTGCAACAGACTTTTGACTGTCTCCTCCAGCGAATCGGAATACACCCGACCAATGCGATTGCTCAAGGACTGTATCTGCTCACATTCTTCAGGCAAGTATTCGTAAGATTTCAAATGTTGCAACCCAACGGTGTACTCCCCATCCCACATTCTCACGGTGCAACTGAAGTCATTCACTGCACTAACAATTGCCCAACAGCCGCCCTTACCCCTGAGTTCCGGGTTGTCAAGAGCAAGAATTTGGCATACTTCCCTCAACTGGTAGGTATTGGGTACTTTAGTTCGCTCCATTATACGCTGCACAACATCTTTGACGATCCGGTGTGAGGGTACTTTCCCGTTGGCAGACTCTACAGCTTGCTCCCATGCTTCAGGCTGAATGTCCCGGTCTAGCTTGGTCAGTGGTCTAACTTGCCACTCATTCGTCAGCAAAATGTGATCGTTCCGATCACATTTTTGCTCTAAGTTATCAAATATTACTGCTGCATCCATTAGAAGATAAGACTGGCGACGATTATGGCCAAAGCGATGGCTGCGCCAACGCCAAGGGCGAACGCGGCAATACTCCTCAAAGGTTTTGTGAGTAGAGCGATATAACTTGCGATCCCGTAATTCCATTAATGCCTTCCCCGCCTCAAAAAATGCCCTCTCCACGGGAGCGATGCGATTTTGTGAGATGCCTTACTTCGTTTGGGCAGGGGGCA
>NZ_CAXTNE010000256.1:0-11361 GCF_964245445.1 uncultured Nostoc sp. | reverse complement strand
CAACCCCGTTTCTGCCTGGATTAGAGACTTTTTTTTTACGTCGAACTCAGGTCTCAAGAAGCTATAGCTTTGCGTTCGGCGTTAGTTGACCGATTGGCAAGTCTCGATCCTATCCCCGGTGCATTAGAGCAATTGCTTTGGCACTTTGGTCAGAAGCAAGTTGCTGAAGTGACAGGTCGTAGCAAGCGGGTGTTGAAAAACGAAGCTGGACGATTATTTGTTGATTCACGAGGTTCTGGCGCAAATATTGCTGAAACTACCGCATTTATGTCTGACCAGAAGCAAATCCTCATTTTCTCGGATGCTGGCGGTACAGGTCGTAGCTACCACGCAGATTTGAACGTGGTCAATCGTAGAAGGCGATCGCACTACTTACTTGAACCTGGCTGGAGAGCAGACAATGCCATACAAGGGCTAGGACGCTCACACCGGACGAATCAAGCTTCTGCACCAATATTCCGACCAGTCACCACCAACGTTAGAGGTGAACGTAGATTTATTTCGACTATTGCCCGACGTTTAGATAGCCTGGGCGCACTCACCCGTGGACAAAGGCAAACTGGAGGAAACGGGATATTTGATACTAAGGATAACCTAGAGTCACAGTACGCCGAACACGCTTTGTATGAGCTATTTAAGCAAATCTTCCAAGGTAGGTTTTATGAAGTTCCACTATGGACTTTTGAAGCCATGACCGGACTCTCGCTGACTTCCACGGAAGGAGGAATGAAAATCGACCTCCCACCCCTGCGACAGTTCCTCAATCGGCTGCTGGCTTTGAGAATTGGGATGCAGAATATCATTTTCGAGCGTTTTGAGTTGCTGTTAAGTCAACAGATTGAAACAGCGATCGCTAATGGTGTTTTTGAGCTTGGTGTAGAAACGCTGAGGGCTGAACGGTTTACCATCGAAAGGGAAGAAGCAGTTTATACACATCCTGGCACTGGTAGCGTTACCAATTACTTGAAAATTGAGCGCATCCAAAAGGCTAACATCAGAACTGCTCTTGAAGCAGTGGATTCGGCTAGCAAGTACCAGGGACGGCTTATGGTAAACGAGAAATCTGGTCAAGCCGCAGTATCTATTCCTACTCACAGTATCTTTGATGTTGAAGGTGGGGTAGTGCCACGGGTTTTGTTGGTGCGACCACAGAAAGAAACTCGTGTACCTCAAGACAAGCTCTTATCGTCAACCTGGAAGCAGGTTTCAACAGAGGCGTTTATTGCTGCGTGGTCGAAGGAAGTATCCCAACTGCCTCAATTTACCACCGACCACATTCACCTTGTGACTGGAATTCTTCTGCCAATTTGGAAAACTCTACCACAGCAGAACAGTCGAGTATTTCGATTGCAAACCAGCGATGGCGAGAAAGTTCTGGGTCGGGTGATTTCGGCTCACGACATTCAAACTGTCAGAGAACAACTCGGACTAAGGAATCAGGTGCTTTCTCCAGCAGAACTGGTGAAGCTAGTCTTGAACGAGAAGTATTCACAACAGTTACCTGGAGGAGTTACATTACGCTGTTCGTCTATTGCTGATGAGCAGCGGATTGAGCTAGTGAACGCTTTACCTGTAGTGGATCAACTTGTTGCCGTTGGATGTTTCACTGAAATTATCCAGTGGAAGAAACGAGTCTTTATTCCAACTGGCGATAAAGCACCAGCAATTCTGGCGGCTGTAATTCAGATTCTAGGATGAAATTTGTAGCCACTCTTGGCAAGTGGCTACTTTTTCGATTTGACTATCTCACTTTCAACTCCAAACAAATCTTTGTAAACTTCATGATCTCGAAAAAGCTCCATAATCAAACTTCTGGTAAAAGCGCAGTAAATCATATTCCCTCGCGCATTATACAAGTCAAAAGCTTTAAACAAATCTTTTTTAGCACCTTCAATATTGTTCAGATGGAATCTGACTGTTCCTCGTCCACAGTAAGCTTCTGCACAATCAGCATCCAGAAATAATACTTTTTCTAAATCAAAAAGTGATTTTTATAATTCCCCAGACAAGAATTGAAGAAGAATTCAGAAGTCAGAATTCAGGAGTCAGAATGCAATCAGTGGGGGATTCAGACCCGCCACTGAATTGTTGCACCACCAAATTTTAAATTTGGTGGGGGTGCAAAAACGCCGTTTATTCATACACCAGTCGCACAAAATTCATTCTGAATTCTGGCTCCTGACTCTTGAATTCTGTTTGATAAATATTCGCCCTATTTATATAGGCTGATAAAGAGTTTGGGTCAAGTGAAATTACTTGATTGTAATCTAAGATAGCTGCTGGGTTGTCCCCAGTTAGATTTTTGTATGTATCAGCGCGATTTAGATAAGCTTGAACTAAATTTGGATTCAGGGCGATGGCTTTAGTATAATCTTCAATCACCTGGGGAAATTCTGATTTATGACAGATTTTTGACCGAGTTAATCCGCGATTATTATAAGCTTCAGCAAAATTCGGATTCATTGATAATGCGTTATCAAAAAGCTGAATCGCACCTTCATACTTTTCGATTTGAAACTGAATCATCCCTATAGTATTGTGGACTTCAGCAAAATTAGGATAGAAATAAAGTGCATTTTTGAAGCACTCCATCACTCCAGATAAGTTTCCTGATTTGAGATGTTCCAATCCTTTCTTATACCACAGTTGCCCTTGTTCTATATCAATCTCTTCCACTAATTCCACCATATATTCTCTGTTGTGATTTATAATTACTGAAATATTCATCAACTCGGATCTTTAACCGAGTAAATTAATTTATCTGTGCATTTCTAATTCTTGACTTTTATTTCTCATTAACATTCTATCAACTTGACTATTTGCATCCTCAAAAGTTTGCAATATCTGTGGAGTTAGTTTATTAGTCTGTACCTGACCAGATTGCAAGTTTAAAATTACCTCTCCATTTTTCTGCGAAATAGTTAAATCTCTCTGCTGGGTATTGAAAGCCAAGTCATAAATCTTTCCTTGGACTTGAGTGCCATTTTCATTAGACTTACCCCAGACCATGCCAATCCTTTGAGCAATTTGAGTCAACCGACTGATGGCTTCAAGCTCAAATGTATCTTGATTCATTACTGTCAATGCTTCGGCTGATAATTGCTCACCAGCTTTAAACCCATAAGCCACTTCTACAATGCGTTTTTTGTAATTTTCCGACTTCCCTAACTTATCTGCGGCATTGTACCAATTTCTCAAGTCATCAATAGTGACTGTCGGGGGCTTCTCTACACCTAGAGGTTCTGTTTTTGTACTATTACTAATGTCTGGTGTAGAAGGAGTAGTGGAAAGTAATGGAGTTATAGATTGGTTAGGTGGGGATTGTGCTGTTTGTTCTGGTGGTTTCAAAAACTGCGGTCGTGTGGCGAGGGAATTAACTCTTTGTTGATAGTCACTATCCGTTTCAATAATTGCCCCGAATTTCTTGGTCATGTTCGACAAAGTTTTGGCAGGGATGGAGCTATCAAGCAAGTTAAATACCGCTAGACCTTTTTGGGTTTCCCTGATAACATCTTCTTTTGGTACTTGCTTCCATTCAACTTTTTGAGCAGTTAACCATTTAGTCACAGTCTCAGCTTTCTGGTTGTCAACAGCCAAGCCCATGACTCCAAGTTTTTTGTTTGATTCTGTAGAAAATAAGAAAGTAGGACGCTCTTTAATATGATGTAGAATTTTCGCACTACTCTCAATCATCTCCTGCTGTTGAAGATTAACCGATTGAGTCCCAAAAGCCTGAAATTCCTTCGTCCACTTCTGGGGATATTCAACGGTATTAGGGTCAATTTGAGCGCAAATAACAGAAAAATTACTTTCAAGTATCGCGGGTGCAGGTGTAAGTTGTCCGGTTTTGAGTAGCCCAAGTTCTCTGAGCGCGTCTTTGTCTTTTTTAAAATGCAATACCCCCAAGGGTTCACCATTCAAAAATACAGCATCTCTAGTTTTAGAAGCTGAGGTTTCGATAGTCAGTTTTCGGTAATCTTGATCATTGAATGTCTGACCAGAAAAATCATAAAAGTTAATTTTATTAATTTTGAGAAGATTCCCATTGGGAGATTCACCCAGAACAAAAGCAAGACTACCAGTTTCAGAGATAGACGTGAGCTTTAATTTTAGGGGATTACCATTTTTCAGGTAATCAATTTGTTTCAACTGTTGGGCAGAATCGCTGTCTAACTCTCCTAATGTTTTACCATCTAATTTAATTTTTACTGTTTTATCAGGAATCGGTACAGTGCCAAACTCTAAGTTTACGGGTTGGTCGTTAAAAACAAGCCCAGCGTAAGAGAAATTCTTAAGTTCGCGGACAGTAATTTCAACCGGTTCGTTTCCTGGTAGCCCAATAGTTGCTTTGGCAGTCGCGGGTTCCACGCCAAGGAAACTAGCTTGTGCCTTTGTACCAATAGGCAGCATTCCAGACCTGGTTTCGAGCATAGCGAATTCCTTATATTCGCCGTCGCCGTCCTGTACAAATAACAATCTGGAAACGTGGCGTTCGTGTCCCGGTGAGTGGTGACTAGCTCTGATTTCTATCGGGTGTTTTTCAGTGGGATTCCAGTCTCGACCCAAAAATTGATTTGCTTCATTCAAAAGTGTGACTAACTTCGGTTCGGTAAACTGCAATTTATCTAAGCGAGAGATAATCTCATTGCGGAAAGCAGCAAAGACGAAGTTAGATACTTTTTTAGTGATCGCTCCTGGGTCAGTGTTTTCTTTACGTGCAACCTCAAGTTCATCTTGGCGGGATGCAGAGACATTCCAAGCGGCCGCAGCAGCAGCAAGTTTCTCTGACTCTGGGATCGAAGCGTAAAATGCAACAGATGCTTCAATTGCCTTGCCGAAAAGTAATTTAATTTGACTCCGAGTAAGCTCTGGTCTAAATTCTATAACTTTAGCTCCCTGCGTGACTATCCCCGGTTTGAGGTTATGGTCAGTTACAGATTGTTCGCTAACTGTCCCAAGATGACGGTATGCGGGTTTTCCATCCTTCCCTATCTCACCATTAATTTGTGCAACTGCTAGTAATTTGTGGGGGCGTTCTTTACTTCTGAATTGCTCTCTTATTTCATCTAGGCGAATGTTCAACGTCTCGGCTTTCCAAATCAGAGGGTGTCCGTAACGGGTGAGATTGCCAATTTCGAGTTGCGTCCCTTGTAGAGTTTGGATAGTTGCTGATGAACCCTTCTCGGTTTCTCTGAGCCGCTCCATACGTACCGCAGTGTTAAATTTCTGGTCAAACTCGTACTTGGCAGCGATCGCACTCAATCTCTGCTGTGGTGTAAATTCTACCCCGTGGAACAAGTCTTTAAACTGAATGATGGGGCGCGATTCTAATTGTGATTGTTGGAAATATTTATTAGTTTGATTAATTAATAATTCTACTGGTGAGTAACCTGTGGGAGTAATGCCAAAGTTTAAATAAACTGAACGCGATTTCTTATCTTTAATATAGTTAATATCCCTATGAAGATAACGCTTATTCTCCTTAATTACGTCCATATCGGGAGTTCTTGAACTTTTAAACAGATCCACTGCTATTTGGTTTTGAAAACACCCCTCTTCAATCATACTCCGGTACATCAGGCGGTTAACATCCATTGCTTGATACATAATTTCTGGGGTTCTTTGAGCTTGGGCAAGTTCGACAAACCTTTGCATATAAGGCTTGTATTCTTTTCTAATTAACTTTGGATCTTTGTACTGTTCTTGCTCAAACAGAGCTTCGTAATGATTAGAAACTCGGTCTAGATAATTTGATTTCTGCTCAAAAGTACCGTAAGTCTTAAGTATTTCTATTTCTGATTCTAGAGCTTCCAATGCAGTAACTTGATTATTAATGACTCCGACGCTAATGCTATCGCTCATGTGGATGGCGATTTTTTCAAAAGGCGGCTGGATTCCAGTTTTAGGATCGTAGAATGATTGTTTTCCGAGCTTAACTGTGGGGGAATAGGCGTTTTGAGGGAGATTTTTATTTTCCGCCTCTGCTGTCAGATTAGGGTATAGGCTAGCTTTTGCTACACCAATGCAGTCACCATCGTAGTCTCGTGCTTGCCGTTCTGATTCGGTTTCGGCTGGGTCGATAAAATCGACATCAATACCTTGGGCTTCTAACTGTGCAATTCTTTGCTGGATGCGCTTGTGGTCTTCGTCACTAACTACAATTATGCCTTCTAAAACTTTACCATCTGGCCCAAGTCGATCTTCAACATGCTTGTTAGTAGATACACACAAACCATTAGAATTAAGAAAAGGAGAACGGAAGTTAAGAATTTTCTCTTCATTCTTTTCCCATGAAACACAAATTTCACCATTCTTGAGTTCCTTGGATGGAATAATCATCCCTCGGTCAAAAGTCAAAGTTTTCCCCAGAGCGATATCTCGCCATTGGCTCTGTACAAACCGACTTAATTCCTGTTTAACTTTTTCCGTTTCTAATAGCTGCTGATGGCCCAACAAGTCTGCTTTAATGAGTTTGTACATGAACAAGTCATCTTTAGCACTCTCGTCATCTAACTCCTCATCTGTATCTAAATCGTCATTTGTGACTAAGTTTTTGACATCTGCTTCAAGGTTTGTAACTTCTCCTATTTTTAATTTACTTTGGTTCAATGATTCTTTGCGTTTTTCGTATTTTTCACAATAGTCAGTAGCAACTTTCCTTGGGTCATCTTGAATAGAGGCTAGTTTTTCAGCTTGTAGCTCTAATTCTTCGGCAAAATCTTTAATTCCTTGGGGGAAAGATGCTAGGAGTTGAGAAATAGACATCTGACCTTGCTGTGATTGTCCTTTTTCAGCCAACCAAATATTTTGCTGATATAATCCTGGCTTAATTTGAGGTTTAGTCGCCCCTGCTGGTCTATCCTTATCTGTTCCCTTAAAACTACTTATTGGAAGAATTATATCGATTTTGGGTTCATTATTTGAATCTGCATATTCTATTTTATCTAAATTATATGGTCGGAGTGTTCCTTTACCAAAGCGGTATTTAGTAGTATCTGCTCCGTCTCCTTCTACCCAACCGAATCGATGCTGGATAACACGGTAGCTTTTATCTTGCTGTGATTCTCTTGAAGTGAGCTTGTCATAAAGTTGGGTTGAAATCTGTCCATAGCAATCGCCAACTAGTTTATATGCTAAATCATTTGATAATATTCCTCCGTTTTCACCCCTATTATCAGTAGAATCATCTACTACCAGAATGTTTAGCTTTTCGTGAATCGCATTTTTACAAGCTCCAAGAAATATCGAACCATAAGCACCTCTGTCTTTACTATCTGGACAAATTTTTTGAATCGTTTCTAAACATTCTTTTTCTCCATAAAGTAAGCGAGTTTTAGAAGATAATAATAAGATATGTCCATCTGGATGATTCCTCAAATCTTCGTCTGTACTGTATTCGTCTGAGTGCCCAAAGGAAAACTCTTTGTTAGGAAAATATGATTCTAGTAATGTATTCCTGAGCTTTTCGGTTAAAATAGTTTTGCAATCATCTGTATAAATCCATTCATTGAGCCTGGGATCAAAATGTTTTAGTTCCAGAGTCATGATTTTAAAAAGTTAATGAAAATTAGTTAATGTTTTGGGAGGTTTATATGTCCAGGATTAAGCGTTGGATAAATATGCATAAAAAAGAATTCGATGCAGATGGAAATTTAAAAGATGAAGTAAGACAACAAAAGTTATCTCTTGGCGCACATCTAGGAGCAATTGAGAGTTATGCTCGTAAATTAAAAGAAGAGTATGACGAGTGGAAACGCCTGGATGAGACTGACCCAGAGCCGTGGCCAATCTACACAGCCTACGATTTCTTCACTGAACAACAGAAAAGGGAATTTAACCCTGATGGTTCTCTTAGACCTGAATATTTAGAATACGCTCAGAAAATTGGTATCAGTGAAGGTGCGCTGGAACAGCTTGAGTGGCGCAAGAAAAGCGAAATCGAGAATTATGATGCTGTGTCTGCTGATTACGCAGAACAAGGTATTAACTTTGGTGAGCAGAAAATGAATGCTCTAATTGGCGCTAGCAGAACTTACGTCCAACGCCGGCAGCAGATGGAGCAAGACTTACAAAACTTTGAGGATGTTGACAGTTTGCCTTTCGACAGAGACACGGCATATTAGGTGAGCCTAAGCAAAGCGAGTGATAACATAAGCTGAAAGCATTATCAAGTATGGCTTTCAGCTTTTCAGTGAAATCCTTTTAATGAGCTTGAACAGCAGGTGGGTTAGCAGCTGCCGATGGTTTAACTCTGGCGAATGCCCCATTAAAAAAGGCAATCATTCCTAAGATGGCAAAAGCCGTAATGATTACTCTTTGCAGTGAATTGAATGCCGAGCGTTCTTTGATTACTTCAGCCCACATTACTTGCAGTTGGTCTTGTGTTGTTTGCTTTGAAGCTAAATAATAGAGAGCTTCAATACAGGGGGATATATCTTCCCCTTGTTGAACTTTCTGATACAACAGATTTTCTAGTCGCTCTTTCTGTTGAGGGATAGTAAATGAGTCTGTTGACTTTTGAGGGTGTGTACCGTTGTTCTGGGTTGGTAATTGTAGTGTCATAGCTTTAGTTCAAAGTTGGAAAAAGGTGTAGAACAAATATTTAGAAGAGGGGGGAAGGTTAAAGGGAAAGGGAAAATTCCATCCTCTTCCCCCTTTCCCCTTTTCCCCCTGATTCTTCTTCATAAAAGCTACACCTCTAGAGCATGTGAAAACGCTAACTAATAAGCCAAACTTTAGGTCTTTTATTTCCAAAAAATCAATAACCAGGAGTCTACAAAAAAATCGTACTTTTGGCTAAATTTGGATTTCCATGTCTTCTTCACTAGAGGATTGAAACTGGTTTTGTTTCGAGGCAAGCACTGATGGTTGATTTGGTTGAAAGGGACTTGTGCCGTCATTGAAGATTTCTTGTGCAAGTGTGCGACCGTCCCCGTCAGTATCGCTCTCCAAGATATATCCCACAACGTGTTTAGGCATTCCTGCTGTTATGGCTTGGGCTAGTAAAGCTTTAGTAAATTCTGGTGATGCTTCACTCTCGCCCAAGACTTGCAATACAGACTCAGCATCAGCAGTAGTCATTTTGGTGATGTCTTTAACTCCGGCTTCTTGCCAAACGTCATCAAAAAATTCCACTGAACGTTCATCAAAACTTTGAGACGCAGCAAATTGGGCTAGCTGTTGGGTATAAAGTTCTTGGTCGTTATTCATATATTTATGAGTCGTGATGGAGCAATTTAATAGTTGAATTCAGCGCTGCGTGAAGAATTAATGAAAATCTCGCACAGCTATCATGGCTAAGAAAAATTTTGCCGCAGCCCAAGCAGTTGAGTTGTACATCGGCAACTATCGGTTTGACGCGATTAGAATTGTTGAAACTGAAGAATACCGGATGTCTCAAGGGCGAAGGAAGTACAAAATTCATCAAATGCTTTCTCATGAAACAAAGGAGAGATTGTCCCCACACGTCACATCAGTGCTGATTTTGATGAAGTCAGCCAATTCGGTAGCAGAACTGCGGCGACTGGTGCAACGACAGTATGGGGTAGATCAACCGAATCTGTTTGATGGCTGGGATGTTAAATAATTAGCTTGAATTATGCCATCGCTCAGAAAGTTGGCTTCCTCTCTGAGCAATCGCTTGACTATTGGAAGTGATTGGTTAAGTAAGAGCAATCGCACTTCACAGTTAATGTCGTACAAAAAGGACGCTTCATAATTTTTTAACTGTTTAAAGGTTGTTCAGCCTCACGTTTTTTGGCGTATTCACGCAGTTGGGCAAGACCAGAGGTAGGGGTAGATGGTCGTGGTTTATTGGGGTCAGGAACTAAATCTTGTTTGCGGTCGTAAGCAAAGTTCTTGTCTAACATCAATATATAAGTAATGTGTGCCGTCCAGACATCAGCGACGCGCTCACCAAGACCCTTAGTATCAAGAGGGGTGGGAAATTGTACCCCACCATTCCAAACAATAGGTATACCTTCATTTTGAAAATGGTCAGTTAACTCCTTCTTGACAAAATCAGCAGTCCCGCCACAAATGAGAATTTCATCAAGTGAAGGGATGTTTCGTAGAGAGCGTACAAGAGCGCGACAGTAATCAGAGCGAACTTCAGGGAGAATGTTTTGAAATAATTTTAAGTCGGCAGATACACCTTCGGGTGTGGCTTGGCGGGACAAAGAACGCAAAGGCTCAAAGTTGCCCTTACCAGCAGCAATGATTGCAGTCACTAAATGTTCATCTTCTTTGGACAAGCCAACAGCAGTGCGTTGGACAAACTGCTGTATTAACCAATTCATACCTAAATCAGTAGTTTCAGCCAAAGCCGGATTACCTTTTTGGCTGAGAACGAAACTCGCGTTCCGGTAGCCAAGCATTAGCAAACCAATATTCTTTTGCGTATATGATCCAGCCAGAGTGCGACTGCGGTATATCATAATCCCACTGCCTTCCGGGGCAACATGAAAATTACGCAGCTTACCTTTTAATTTGTTGGTGGGAGTTACAATTCCCCGGTTGAGTGATTGCCCTAACTTTTTACCGAGATTATGAGCATTACTAATTTCTCCCGGTGGCATCAATACTTGGACAAAGGCATCAATATTATTAGTATCAAGCTGAAACTGACGGCAAGCTAACCACAACAAACCAGCCAGTTTTGGTAAAGCATAATGAGATTTTAAATCTCGCAGTGCAGAAGTCCCAGCAAAAACACTTTTTGCCAATGCGCCCAAAACATAATACTCATCGCCCATTCCGACCCAAATACTGGTGTTATATGAGTTTGGGACGAAACGCGCTACAGAAGTTTTAGAGACATCAGCGATTTCAGGTGGCATCGCTAGTACTATTGGCACACCCGAAGGATAAATCTGAGCGATCGCTTTTGTCTCACTGCCACCAATGTCAGCTGAGATGACGATTTTGGGGGTATCTACAGCAGGATCTGGATTTGAATTCGGTTTATTCATGAATTACCTCAAAGGACTGAATGTGTAGGGGTTGCATAGTGGTAAGGATGAAGAGTGGCTGACTTTCTTTTCACAGGAAGTACTACAACCCTCCTTGCTGGCTGGGTATAGGGGGTAGGGTATTGCGTGTAGAGAACTGATATTGTCTTACTGCACCCAATACCTGCTCCCCACACCCTCCCATCCTTATAGGTTTGCCGAAATCAAACGTACTATTCTACGACTAAGCCCCGAATGGCACTAAGATAAGCGTAAACCCATGATATTACTGGCTTTTGGGTATAGGGTGTAGGGTGCAGGGTGTAGGGAAAGAAGAAGATGTTGTTCTATTTGATGCACATTCAGGGACTTCCAACAAATAAAATCCCCAGTGTATAAGAATGATAATCAT
>NZ_CAXTNE010000255.1:0-11385 GCF_964245445.1 uncultured Nostoc sp. | reverse complement strand
GGTAATGCTGCCGTTGGCAGCAGTTAAGCGAATCGCGCCCCCCTGACCCGTATCGCCTATCTGAGAGAACGAGTAAGAGTACAAATCGCCAGTGGTAATGCTACCCTTTGCAACCGAGAGTATAATGTCCCCTCCATTCCCACCATTGCCCTCAGAAGTATCGATATTGCCAACACTAATTCCCAGTAGCAGCCCTGAAGTAGCCGTGAACCCTCTGCCTCCAGCATTCTGAGGCAGGTTAGGAGTGTTGACGGAGGCTAACCCTGCTCGTAAAATCACTGATGAACGACCTGTGAGTGTGGCGAAATCTGGATCAGTTGTGGGAATACCGCCTACACACCCCGCGGAACCAGCGGCACACTCGGCTCCTGTAATCTTGATATTCCCACCCTGAATACTGCCCGTTGCTTCGACCTTGAGAGCAACGCCTGTATAGTTGCCAAACAGAACATCCCCATTCGCTTGAATAATTGGGTCAAACATACTGACAAAGTCCCCCGGTGTGCCTGAATCGGTGAGCATCGACAGGTTACCACCACTCTCAAAGTGAGCATCAAGAGAAATATCGCCATCACTGACTAGGTTGAGATTCCCCCCACTCCCAATCTTTGAGAGGGGATGGGAAAGCGCCAAGATATCAACATTCTGGTTGCCTTGAATGGTCAGATTTCTCCCAGAAGTAGCAATAATTGGGCTAGCGATCGCATCGCGCACTTTCACAGTATTCTGCGCCTGTAACGTTAAATCTCCCCCAGCAGATAGCTGCCCCTGCAAGTCCAGATTGCCAGCCGATAGAGTAAGGTGTTTCGGTGTTGATAAATTCCCTTGATTAATAATCGCAGTCGGTTGATTGGCAACCTGACTAAAAAACAGCGCTCCCGGAGTCACAGACAGTAAACTACTCGTTTGCGGTTCTACGGCACTGAAATAGCCACTATCACCCAACTTTATGCGATCGGCTGTCGTCGCAACAAATGACCCCTTAATATCCAAACTGGCATTTGCACCAAATATAATCCCGTTCGGATTGAGCAAAAACAAATTCGCCCCACCCAAAACCCCTAACCTGCCCAAAATGTTAGAAGTATTTCCGCCCGTGACGCGAGTTAAGATGTTCTCAATTCCAGTGGGATTGGCAAAATAAACCCCCCTGCCTGACCCCACATTAAAGTCCTGAAAACTGTGGAAAAGGTTAGCGCCGCGAGTTGCGCCACCATCAATGCGATCGCCTTGAATTCCCTGTATATTGACATTGGGTGTTACAACAGAACCTTCAGCACCCAGCGTCTTGTCTGGCACAATTTGAGCCAAAAGGCGATCGCTTACTCCGATTGAGAGTACCGCCACTAAAGCGACACAACCTCCAATCTTCCACTCCAAACCTCGATCAAAGCTGCTTTTAACAATCATTTGGTGGTTTTCTTAACATTTTTGCAAACCTCTACCCGCCCATCTCTCAATCACCTCTGTAGATGTATTTTCTGTACTTATTTATCTTTACATAATTCGGTTTTTTCACGCCGACTTTCTTAAATTAATTAGGATAAGTAAGCTGGCACAATCAAACCAAACTATGTAAATAAAAATAAACAAGGCTCAAGCCCTTTTTCCTCCTATCCCCGGCAAGAATTGCCTTATCCCTACAATAATTATTTCCGCCGATCTACTTATTAGCTTAATGACTGTCAAAATCTTAACTATAATCTGCCTCATCTAACAATTTTATTTATATATATCATTACTAATATAAAATTTGGATTTCGATAAAACAAAACTGAGTGCCCCTTCCCTCCAAGTCAAAAATCAAAATTTATTTGAGCTAATGGTGTCAATCCCTGCTAAAATTCCAACTTAACTTTGAAGCCCGACGGCATTGAGTAACTGCTTGCTTAATTCATACAATAAAATCTTTAACTGAAGTTAGGCATTCACCTATTGTGCTAAGTTAATGGTAAAACAAAGCAATACTGATTGCACAATTAGGCAACTAGCATTGCCCAAATGTGCAACTTCAGATCGAAATGGAGTTAACCCTCTATTCTTACTACGAGGAGAGAAAAATACTGCCTCACTTATGAACGCTAAACAAATAATCAATTGTGCAAACATCAGGGAACTTTGTCATTTAAACTTCCTTATTGAGAAGAGTTGTAAAAATAGTGGTTTTAGCTTATTCTCTACCGAAGGTAGCAAAAGAGGGGTTAAAACTTCGGACAAAATCTTCCTTGGAACCTATGGTATCCTCCTATGCCAAACCGATACCGCCAATTTGGTGTCCGTCGCTTTCTAGTAGTTATCTTCTTTAGCAGCCTCACATTTTGCCTGTGGCTGAATCATGTTCCCTTGACTGTGCAGACAAAATGGGGAGAACAAGCAACCGCACAGCCTCCCAATCCAAGCCAACTCGTACAACAAGGAATTGAACAATATCGCGCCGGAGATGTGCAAGAGGCGATCGCCAAATGGCAAACTGCCTTAAGTGCCTATGAAAATATCAATAACCACGATAACGCGGCAATTATTCGAGAAAAACTAGCCATAGCTTATCAGCAACTTGGTCAATTCGAGCAAGCGATCAATTATTGGAAAGAAGCGATTGCCAACTATCGCTCCTCAGGAGAATTCGTGAAGGTGGGACAGTTGCTCACAGAACTTGCTCAAACCTACAGTCATTTGGGGCAAAATAAACAAGCGATCGCGCTTTTATGCGGTGCTTCTGAGACTGATGAGGATTGCCTTGAGAGTGTTGGAAGTGCTTTGCAAATTGCCCAAAAATTTAGCGATCGCCAGGGAGAAGTAGCTGCATTGGGAAGCTTGGGAGAAGCGTATCGCCTCAAGGGAAAGTATGATTTAGCTATTGAAACTCTAGAGTATAGCTTAAAGATTGCCCAGGAGAATAAACTCTCAGTTTATCGCTCCTCGCTGCTTAATAGTCTCGGTAATGCTTATTTTAGTAAAGCCCAACTCAATGAGCAGCGTGTTGATTCCGCTAAGTTAAGAGGTGCAGAGACTAAGGCTAGTGAATTCATCAAAGAAGTTACTTCTGATTACAAAAAAGCTTTAGGCTATTTTAATAACAGTCTCGAACTGACTCGCTTTTCAAATGATCTATCAAGTCAAATGCGGACACTTCTTAATTTGATTCAACTTTATTACCACCCAAAAAATTTAAATTTAGCTGACAATAATAATCAGGCAGAACAAGTATTACAAGAAGCTTTAGCCCAATTTGAAAAACTCCCCAATTCTTCCAATAAAGTCTATATAGCAATTGATTTAGCTGAACTCGAACAATTTGTTCCTTCTAGAAATTCTACTTCCTTTCAAGCTCAATGTCTGCCGCGAAAACTAAAGAATTCACAAGCTGAAGAACTCCTTCAAAAAGCTGTTTTGATTGCTCAAAATATTAAAGATTCTCGCTCCGAATCATTTGCTTTAGGTAAACTAGGTCATCTCTACGAGTGCCGCAAGGACTACAATAAAGCCTTATATTTTACCAAACAGGCACGCTTGGCAGGCGACCAAAAGCTGCGTGCTAAAGATAGTCTTTATTTGTGGGAGTGGCAGGCGGGGCGAATTTTCAAGGCACAGGCGAAAGAGTCTGAGGCAATTGCTGCTTACGAACGGGCGATCGCAACGTTAGAAGGTAACGGAGGTATCCGAGATAATTTATTAATTGCTGAACGAGACTTGCAATTTAGGTTTCGGGATACCATTAGTCCTCTCTACCGAGAGTTTGCTCGGTTAAAGCTAGAACGTCCTGAATCACTGCCCATTGCTAGTCTTGAGTACCAAAAGGAACTGGATTCTGCACTCGATGCCATTGATTCTTTGAAACTAGCAGAATTGCAAAATTACTTCGGCAATGATTGTGTTTTTGCCGTTTTTGATCAAAAACGAGTTGATGACTTAGAGAGAGAAGACACCGCCATTTTTAGTTCTATCATCTTAGAAGACCGCACGGCAATTGTGGTGAGTCTACCCAATCAAGAAAAGAAGCAGAAGGTTAAGCCAAATACTGAAAGAAGATTGAAGAAGCTGGCATGGATAAACGATAGTAAAAAATTTCAAGAATCAATCAAAAATTTTCGTCTAGAAATACAGGAATTTTATGACCCTACTGACGCTTTTTTAACACCAGCACAGAATCTATATAACTGGATTATTCGCCCTTTTGCTGACGATTTAGACCAAGCAAAAATAAAAACTATCGTTTTTATCCAAGACGGATTCTTACGCAGTGTACCGATGGCTGCACTCCATGATGGTCAGGAATTTCTAGTTCAAAAATATGCCATTGCTACGACTCCCGGTCTGCATTTGACATTCCCTAAACCCCAAAATTTTCAAGATTTGCGGATGTTAGCCTTAGGGTTAACCGAAGCAGTTACTGTTGATGGTGAAAAATTCAAGGCTTTGGAAAATGTTGCCGATGAAGTAAATCAAGCCACGAAGCTATTTCCAGGTAGCAAGAAACTGTTCAATAAACAATTCACTGATGAAGGCTTAAAGCAAGAACTTAAACAAGCAAATTACCCGATTATTCACATTGCCACTCACGGACAGTTTGGCACTATTCCAGAAGATAGTTTTTTAGTTACGGGTAATAATAAGAAGATTACAATTACTCAGCTAGAGAGTGACATCCGCCGCTTTAGTGGAGGTTCAAAGCCAATAGAGTTGCTCGTGCTTACAGCTTGTCAAACTGGTGTAGGAGATGACCGTGCTACGCTGGGTATGGCTGGCATCACTGTGCAAGCAGGCGTTAAAAGTGCTTTGGCTTCTCTTTGGTACGTTGACGATGATTTAACAAAAGAGCTAGTCGTTAAGTTTTACGAGAACTTGCGATCGCAAATGAGCAAAGCAGAAGCCTTGAAGGAAGCACAAAAGGCACTGATTAATCAGAATAAGAAGATTCACCCCGCCCAATGGGCACCTTTTATCCTCATCGGTAACTGGCTTTAGGGCAGGGTTAGCGCAGGGCAAACGCATCTAAATATTGACGAGCGTGAATAAGAGTTGAATTTACCAAAAACCTAATCAAATAAGGCTTTTAGGAAATTAAATATTCAGTTTATGGTAATAATAATCATTTTAATAGGGGAGTTAGAGGTAGCCGTCGGCTGCCTGTCAAGGAACATGGTATTCTCACAGAATCCCCAAAGAAGAATTCCATTCTTTTTCTCCTAAGATGAAGCTCAAGCCAAAAATCACAATTACTGACCATTTTTTGGGAATAGAAGACCCACGAATAGACCGCACTAAACGACACAATTTAATTGATATCGTGACGATTGCAATAATAGCAGTGATTTGTGGGGCGGATGGTTGGGTGGCAGTAGAGACTTATGCTTGTGCGAAATATGAATGGTTAAAAACATTTTTAGAACTCCCGAATGGCATTCCATCACACGACACATTTGCACAAGTATTTGCACGATTAAATCCCCGTTCAATCTTTATTAGTTGCCGCTCACTATTTCCAAGTACATAATCATCATCAATAATTTCAACCCAATCACCTGCTGATAAACTGGAATTTTTGTCCTTGCCTAAGTGTTCTAGCGTGAATGCAATCGCGGAAGAATTACTCTCAGCAGATGTCACAATCGGAAAAACAGTAGTTGATTTAGCTCTCTGAGTAAAGCTGTAATTAAAGCTGGTTCGGCAGGAGGAGTACTGTAAGCGTCCAAAAGCTTTTGGGTATCACGAGAAAATTGCGATGCCTGCGGCGGGCTACGCCTACGCAAAAACTCGGATAATGCAGAGGCGTCTTGTTACGAGATAAAAGTGGCTGGCTCTTCGATATCAACAACATCAAGTAAAAAATTTGCCGCAGAATCTAACAAAGTTTGGTCATATTCGCCACCACCAATATCAGCACTGAAACCGTAACAATAAGAAACCCAAACACCGTTTTTTGGTAATTGGCGTATAGGAAAATCATTCGTCCTAATTTTAGATCAACTGCTATGTGGTCTTGCTTTGGTTGATAATTCCAATCGCCCAGATCTGCAATAATAATTTGCGCTGGAGAAACTGGTTGCGGTTTTGAGCCAACGCCTTTCCAGACTTGCAAACTTTTGGTAAATTGTTCTGAATTTGGGTTTGAGTCAAAATAATCGCTTTTGTGAGATTGCAAAACTTGTCGTTAAATGGGAAGAGGTAAGTTGTAATAAATCTCGTAGGGTATACAAACCGGGTTGATTAGCTACCGATTTGGGAGTGAGAATTTCTACACCTTCACAACAACCACAGCTGGAGCGATCGCTTAATTTATAATTAGAGTGACAGTTACAGCTACAACTTAATTTCATCTCCCACCTCGCAAATCGATTGTGAATTTACCGTTTTCAGAAAAGTTGGGGTTGTTGTCGAGTCTGGCAATTTCCCAAGCACCAATAGGTAAAAAACCTGCTTCAATCTCGCGGTTTGAACCTTCAAAAAGACGTTCTAACTTAGTCACAGAGACACTTTCAACGCCTGGAACAGCAGCAGCTTTAGCCACAAGCTGACTTAGAGCAATTCCTTGGCCAAAAGTCAAGTTATCGGGGTGGAAAAAACCATACCGACATCAGATAAAATGCGATTACTGAAAATATCCAACAAAGCAGCTTTGACATGACCGCGCAAATAATCAAATTTGACATCAACCTTGATGGCAATATCTAAATAAACCTAGACTGCTCTTTGAACAAACACCAAGCGCAAAGTATACACAGAGAAATCGCCTGGTTGGTCAAGATTAACTGCTAAGTAACTCTCACAATTTTGGGGATTTTCTACCGTAAATTAGTCACATGAAGATTGCGGATGCGCTGGCTGCCTTCAATTATAAAATTCTCTTTTTTGAGATCTTCTGGTACTGAACCCAAAAAGTAGACAGATAGCGATGCTCCAAAGGAGCCGCTACGCGAACGCAAATCATCGCTAACTTCTACATAATCTAGCCCGTTTTTTCTTTGCCTGCGGATTTCTTGGCGGCGCTGTTCGTTTTGGTAAGTAAGGGTGTGGCTATTCATGGTACGGTTGTCCTAAAAGTAGCTGTTTGTGCCTCACCAGAACTTTGCACCACATACTCCACCACTATGTAAAGGTCGGCATCAACGTTTGTTACTTCCAAACTTTGCAGATCGATTAAATCGCCCAACCATTGCTCAATAGATGCTTGAATCGTAATTTCCATCGCTGTTGCTAGTTCCACGCTATTGGGTGCAAAAATTAAAGACAATACACCACAACTGAAATCTGGCTAAAGGTCATTTGAAAGCCACTGCGATCGCACGTTTATCAACCTTCATACATGAGCGATCGCTTTGAGGTCAGGTTGAATCAGCAAATAATGGCGCAATCGCACGCTCATCAATATTTATACGTGGGCGATCACTTTGAGGTCAGGTTGAACGAGCAAATAATGGTGCGATCGCACCACCAGGCACTACCCCACCTGAGAGCAAGTTGTCTGGTAAACCTTCATTAGCCAGCAATCTCGCCAATTCTGCCTCCACCTCTGCTTGCAACAACCGCGCCTGACTACGAGAAATTGGCATTCCCTCTAAAATCAGCTTCTCTATATCAATGTTGATATTTATACCTTTATCCCCGTAGGTGCTAAAACCCGAAAATCCGCCTCATTCACTGGTCGATCCAACTTACGAAACTCAGTTCGTGCTGCCGCTAACACCAACTGCATCGTCACAGGCGTACCAGCCCCAGCAGCTAGAAACGCCGCATTCAATGCAATATTGTGGATACTGCCTCCCGTCATATTCAAACGTGCCAAGCGGTTAAAATCTAAATCCTGTGTTGGTGTCTCTGGTGGAAACACCTTTCGCCAGATCACCTGACGTTCAGCCACACCCGGAAAAGGAAAATTCACAATAAACCGCAAGCGACGCATAAAGGCATAATCCAGCGAACTCTTGAGATTGGTTGCTAGAATTGCCAAACCGCGATAAGCCTCCAATCGCTGCAACAAATAATTTACCTCAATATTGGCGTAGCGGTCATGGCTATCTTTCACCTCAAAACGTTTGCCAAACAATGCATCTGCTTCATCAAAAAATAGAATTGCCCCGCCATCTTCCGCCGCATCAAACAAACGCCGCAGATTTTTCTCCGTTTCTCCAATATATTTGTTGACCACAGATGAAAGGTCAATGCGGTAAAGATTTAGCTGTAAATCATTGGCTATCACCTCCGCCGCCATCGTCTTCCCTGTGCCGCTTTCCCCAGCAAACAAGGCACTAATCCCCATGCCCCGATTCATGCGGTTGTGAAAACCCCACTGTTGATAAACTAAGCTGCGCTGCCGGATTTGGTCAGCAATTTGGTGCAGTAAGTTTGTCTCTTCTGCTGGTAAGACAATATTATTCCAAGTTGCTTTTGGGTCGAGGCGTTGAGCTAAAGTATCTAACTGCGGACGAGTACTAGCAAGACAAGCTGACCACAAACGATTTTGGATTTCACAGTCGGGTGTTTCGGCTAACACTTGCTGGGCAATCTGCTCAATCTTGACTAAATTGAGGTTAAACTGAGTCGCTAAAAGCTGCGGACTACTATCTGCTACTCCTCCTAATGCCTCAGTCCAAGTTGTTTTTTGTTCCCTGGCTGTTGGCTTTTCAACATCTACAACAATTGTCGGCAGACCCAAATTTTGCCTAACTTCACGAGTGCTAAGGAAAAGTAGACCACCACTGCGGGTAAGAAACCGATGCAAGGGAAGTGCTTGTGCTTCTGTAATCGGTTTAGTGTCAATTTCTTGGGCATCTAAATACAGCGCAAGTGGCAATAGCAAGCTTTCCCGATGCCACAAACGAGCAATTGTCTCTAATTCTCCTGCCTGGGTGGGCAATAATTCCACTGCCAAACGATAGATATATTTATCTAGTTGCGCTGCTACATGTTGGGCTATTAGTTGCTTGCTGAGGGAATCTGCCCCCACTAGCTGAATAATAGGTAAACGTTGTTCTCTGTGCGTTTGGTGCAGTTGCTGAATAATTGTTTCGACAACAGCGTTTTGAGATGGGGGTAATTTTACAGCCCATTCTGCTGTTTCCATCGGCATCAGTAATGATACCAAGCGATCATCTAGAGAATTTAATCCTTTGATATAATTTAATATCCGTTCATCTACCCGTAAACCGCTCGTAGTCAGAGGTTGAACTCCTGACTGATGAATTTCAATTAATCGCCAGTAACGCAAAGGGCGTTCCCAAGAAAGGGCATCCCAAGTAGGTTGCTCGAATAGTGATAAAGCCAACGCAAAGGTAGGATAAGGCTGATGAGAATTATCTAAAGCTCTGGCGCAAAGACGCGCTATACCTGGATCTAATTCCATTGCCACGCATAACAGTAAAACCTGTTGTTCAAAGTCAGATAAATCTAATTTTTGACTTAAGAGAAGCAGCACTGGGGGTGGATTCATTCCTTCCGCCATTGCCATTTCTGTTACTTTAGGCTTCTCAATATCAGGTAACTGTGCAAGCTCACATAAACGCCAGCGTAACCAAGCCATTGCATTTGCTAGGTATTCTTCATTGTTTGCTATCCAACAATCGAGGTTGTTCATAAAATTACCACCTTCTGATTCTGGTCAAAAACAGGCGGTGTGACTGTACGATCTACCAGTAAACTATCTACTCCATCAATCCGCACCCGCACAAAATACTCACCCGGTGTAACATCTGCAATCCGAAACTCCAGCCTATCTGTTTGAGTTGGATGTGGTTGAGCCAGCACTTCGCGATCGCCAACGGTAGATATTCACTGTTACATACTGCTTGCAAAATACAGCGTTCTAATAAAATCTCTTGGTCAATCTCTGGCTGTTTGTGTTTAGCGATCGCTATTATATCTAAACTGTTTGGGAGACGAAAACTCACCTGATAATCAGCAAGCTCAAGACAATATTTCTCAACTGGTTCAAGTGACAGTGATGCTACACGCATGTCTGCAATTCAGCCACAATCCTCCAAAAATGCGTTCAAAGTCGCCATAATTGTTGATAGTAATTGGCTCGTCTATAGGGCCTCGTAAGGCACGACAAATAAAGGCAGTAATAGAGGTAGATACGCCTGTAATCGTGCGTACTCCACTATGAATTTCTTCTACGTAAACGCCTGGATAAGTTGGTTGTATCGGCATTATTCAATCTTTAGTTAAGTATTTAGAAGTCACCAATTGACAAATTTAGTTTTAGACTTCAAACGATCACGTTTAAGACGAATAGCGATCACACTCAATAAACCCCTTGCAAAAATATTTTTCCACACCGTTTTATTTAATTTTTAACTTGGTAGCAATGAGATGAGTTTATTCACTGTGAGTCTTTTAATTTTTAACTTGGTAGCAGTGAAACAAGTTTATTTACAATGAAAAATCAGAGGCTTTTAGCTGAACCTTCTAATTATTAATTGGTAGTAGTAACATGATTTTATTCACTTAATTCAGTAACGCCAACTTGGTAATATTTTCTCTTGTGCATAAGTTGATTGTCCTGACACTTAAATAGGCTTGTGCAATCTCAAATAAATTATTGCGATCTTCTAGAGTGTGCGGTCGGTGGATTACCTTATTTTTTAGTCATGTTTTTCTCCTTAATGGATCATTACTTGTATAGCACTACTAACGCTTGTTCATCTGGAATAATTCGATTTCCTGTTCAAAACTAATAGGTTGCCCTTTCAGCTTTGGCCAAAGATGTTCGCTAATTTTCTCTCCTTTCTATTGTTTGTTTTCTTCAAAGAGCAGTGTTTTTGTCTGCTTGATAAATACAATAAAAGAAGCTATTAGATAATGCATTGGGTGCTTGTGCAAAGTTGATTGCTCAAGTAGGATGAGTTGATCGCACAATAAAGCAATATTGATTACAGTTTTGTGCAATCATTCTCTGATTTTTCCCGTTAAGTCCCAAGAGGATTTTTGAAGCATTTCAAAACGGCTGATAGCGTATTGAAAAGTAGAGACCGTTTTCTTGCAACGAGTTGCCCCGATCGCCAAATCCGAACACATTATCATGACTGACTTCTATGCTGCCTTGAACAGAACCAATGCTGGGAGATTGGTTGTTATCTATGGTGAAGGCAGTATGAAAGGCAGGTGCTTCTTTGAGACTGACCCGTAAGATATTACTCCCCGGAGTGCTACCTGCGGCTAACTCGGCATTTACCTGCTCGATGAGCGGATCGAGTTGCAACAGTTGCAAGGCTTCTTCTAGGCGTTGCTGGTTTAAGGGAGTAGACGTAGCTCGAATGATGCGCGATCGCACGTATCCTTCTCGTAATCGCCTTAAGCCACCGATTTCAAGAAGCTCAAGTTTGCCCTCTACCACTTGAATTTGGACTATACCAGTGCTGAGGTCTTGATTGTTGGGCAAGAAGGCTC
>NZ_CAXTNE010000254.1:0-11424 GCF_964245445.1 uncultured Nostoc sp. | reverse complement strand
CTGCTCCCCTGCCCCTTTGCGTCTCTGCGTGAGAAAAAATCATGAACGAAATCTTGTCAATAATCGACAAACTCGCACTTTTCACATTTATCGTGTTCACCATGCTGGGTGCAGGGTTAAGTTTAACTGTACAACAGATTTGGGAACCACTCCGCAACCTCCGCTTAGTCATATCATCGCTGCTGACAAATTTTGTGCTAGTGCCGCTTTTTGTATATTTGTTACTACAAGTAGTACATTTAAGTGAACCACTCAGAGATGGCTTACTGGTCATGGCAGTAGCATCAGGGCCTCCAGCACTACCTAAACTTGCCCACATAGTCAAAGGCAATATAGCTTTCTCGGTGGGATTAATGATGTTGCTAATGCTAGGCACAATTTTTTATATGCCGATTGTATTGCCTTTAGTGGTGGAAGGTGTACAAATTAACTCCTGGGACATTGCCAAACCCTTATTGTTAATGATGGTCAGCCCATTGATCATTGGGTTATTCATCAAAGCAAAATTGAGTGCGATCGCCCCCATTATCCAGCCGATTTTATTCAAATTATCTAATGCTGGATTGCTTTTAGGTCTGGTAGTCAGGCTGATAGTTCACACTAACGATATCATTGGCTTATTACAAACAGGTGCAATTTTAGTTTGTGCCGTTTTCATAGTCTTCTCCTTTACCGTGGGTTATCTTTTGGGCGGCCCTGGTATCGATACCCAACGAGTGCTAGGAGTAGGAACAGCTCAACGTAATTTTGCCGCCGCATTGTTAGTAGCTACAAGTAATTTTGAAGATCCCAGCGTCGTGAGCATCATCATGGTGACGAGTATTTTAATGATGATCGTAGTTTTGATCGCCGGGCCAAAGTTCATAGAACTAGACCAAGGAACAGGTGTAGAGATAAAGCAGGTAGAGGGTTGAAATTCTCCTAACTGACTTGACCTCTAATAATCTGCGTGTTACTGTATACTACACAAGATTGAAATTCTTTAGGAGGCGCAAAGATGACAGCTTTCATCTACAAAATGTATGAGCTGACCAATGCTGCTCCATGTAGTGTGGCCTGCTCGCTTGTGGAGTAAGCCTTTTAACCAAAACAGTGCCTTCAGGTCGTGTGAACGGTCGTTGAACTATTTGAGGTATCTGTGAGCATCCGGTAATTGTATCGGTTTCGTAGTTTTCTAGTTGTCTTCCCGTCGCTGTGTATATCGCAGTGGCTAGTGGTTAGACCCTTGCTACATATCGATGTATGGGTGTATTGCCTCCAATAGTGATTATGGAATAAATGTGTAGCATTACGCTGTCGCAGAGTGCAATATAAATGCGTCAGTGCGTTTGTTCTACCGCTACTTGTTCATGCACTAGGAAGGAACATTTTCGGTCATGGGTGTACGCCACACTCGTGGCCGTTTAATTCATAAGAAATTATGCGGCTACAGGGATCTTTTGTCTGTGGTCGTTTTGTTTTGAGCGGCTAGGGAAGAGATACCCTACGCCGCTCATTGTTTTGGGGTCGTAAGTATCACATAATCACTTTTTGATTTTTGATGACCTTAGCAAAAAAACTAACAAATTATATCAGCCTGATTTCGTTGTTTGTCCACCATTACAATGCAGCCTTAGCTGTTTGAGGAAAAACTTTATGGGTTCTCGAAGCAAGAAATTATTGTCGTATTACAAGCCATATCTAGGATTGCTTTTTGCAGATATCGTATGTGCATTTATTGTTTCAGTAATTACGTTGTTACTTCCCTTGTGTGCAAGATACATTACCAAAAATGTCTTAGAAGTAAATGCACCCAATGCGCTCGGTCAAATATATACAGTCGGCACAGTCATGCTCACTTTGGTTGTGGTTCATGCTTTGTGCAACACATTTGTTGACTATCGGGGGCATATGATGGGAACCATGATGGAAAGTGATATGCGCTGTGACTTATTTAACCATTATCTAAAGCTATCGTTTCCTTTTTATGATCAACAAAAAACAGGTCAGTTGATGACCCGCATCACCAATGATTTGGAATCAATTAGTGAACTGTATCATCATGGTCCTGAAGATATTGTCATCGGGTTAGTAAAGTTTGTCGGTGCTTTTCTTATTTTAATCACTATCAACGTTAATCTGACTTTAATTGTTTTTATCTTCTTTCCTATCATGATACTTTATGCCATATATTTCAATAAGAAAATGAATACTGCCCTAAGAACAAGCAAGGAAAGAATTGGTGATATTAACGCACAAGTTGAAGATACACTGGCAGGTATTAGGGTAGTACAATCGTTTACCAACGAGACAAGGGAAAAGAAGAAGTTTGCATACACAAACACCCGTTTTGTTGAGAGCAGACGAGACGGTTATAAGAGCGAAGCCTACTTTCATGAGGGGATGAATGTCTTTACGCAACTGATGACTATTGTAGTGATTGTCTTTGGCAGTGTTGCTATTGTAAATACTTCTTTGGGTTTAGCCGATTTGGTGACCTATTTGTTATATATTGGCATCCTCATTGATCCAATTCGGAGATTTGTTAACTTTGCCAGACTGTATCAAGAAGGTATCACTGGCTTTGACCGATTTATGCACATTATGCAGGTGGAGCCAGATATACAAGACTCAACAGATGCGATCAAACTTAATCATGTTCAAGGAAATGTGGAATTCAAAGATGTAAGCTTCAAGTATAAAGAAGACTATGACCATGTATTAAAGAACATCTCTTTGAGTATAAAAGCTGGCGAATATGTTGCCTTAGTCGGGGCTTCAGGTGTTGGTAAAACAACCTTATGTTTCTTAATTCCCCGCTTTTATGAAGTAAGCAATGGAGAAATACTACTCGATGGTAAAAATATTAAAGATATCAGCTTACGCTCATTACGAAAGAACATAGGTATTGTTCAACAAGATGTGTACTTGTTTGCTGGGACAGTTTTAGAAAATATTCGCTACGGTAAGCTTGAGGCAAGCCAGGAAGAAATCATTGAAGCAGCCAAAAAAGCGAATGCCCATGATTTTATTATGAGATTACCGGATGGTTACAATACGGATATTGGTCAGCGTGGCGTAAAATTATCAGGAGGCCAAAAGCAAAGGTTGAGTATTGCACGCGCTTTCTTAAAAAATCCACCCGTTATCATTTTTGATGAAGCGACGAGCAATCTGGATAATGAAAGTGAAAAGGCCATTCAAGATTCATTGGAGAAGTTAACCGATAACCGGACAACACTAGTTATAGCCCATCGTCTGTCAACAGTCAGAAACGCACAAAGGATTGTAGTGTTAACGGATAATGGAATTGATGAACAAGGAACGCATGAAGAGTTAATCGAGGTGAATGGTACTTACTCGAATCTGTACAATATGCAACTAAAAATATAAGATATCGTTTAAAGTACAGGCTCTAGCTGTCTAATTGGTATGAAAGAGCCTGAGACTCAAGCACACAGAGAAGTTATTGATGTTGATGGACTAAACCTTGTATTGCGTTAACTGTTATAGCCAAAACGTGCTTAACAAATACGCTAAATCAATAGTTTTACCGTATTATGTATTAGATACACAAATATTAGATCAGATAAAAAACTATATATGAGGTAGCAGATGGTTCAATCACAAGCAAGCTCTTTTGATGCAATTAGTCCAACAGCTTTGATGGTAGCTTATACTAGGCAGTTTACTGATATCCCTTATGGCAAGGAATTAGCTCAATTAGTTAATGCCGAAAGCTTCATAGAACAACTGCAACAAAAAAAATTAAGTCAGCCGAGTGAAGTGTCTGTTCTTGTTGAGGCTCGTTACAAAGCTGTTAATCAAGTAATATCTCAACACTTGCAATTTGAGACTACCCAAATTATCGAGTTAGCATCTGGATTATTGCCTCGTGGTATGGCAATGTCTCAAAATCAAAATATCACTTTTGTGGAAAGTGATTTACCTGCAATGATTAGTCAGAAGCAGCAACTCGTAAAACGATTGATTGGAGAACGGCAGAATTTGCATTTTGAAGCAATTGATGCTACTAATCAACCTAGTCAGTTTCCTTTGAACGTAAATTATTTACATCAAAACCAACCTGTAGTTGTTTTATGCGAAGGATTGTTAACATACCTAACCTTAGCAGAAAAGCAAAAAGTGTTTGCTAATGTTCGTGAGATACTGCGAGTTTACGGCGGTGTATGGATTACACCTGACCTAACCACTTTTGATGGCTTGAATCAACTACGGCAAATTAGTCCTGGGTTGCAAAGACTCAATCAAACTGCAAGTAATGTCTCAGGTCGAGCTATTAATAATTATCACTTTGAAAACATCGGCCATGTGAAACAGTTCGCTTATGAACAAGAGTTTGATATTAAAGAATATAGTATGCTCGAAGTGATGAATCAAATTACTTGTTTAAAGCCTTTAGGGATTGAGCCAGAGGTTGTTAAATCAATGTTGGCTATTGGCTCTACTTTTGTTTTAACCCTTTGCAATTCTTGATGTCTTTACTGGTTTTTTTGTATGTACCCTCGAAAAGGGGAAATAGCAAAAACGAGGTTTGGTATTATTACCTTTAAATTCTGGTTAATGGGGAGCTATCTTTTTTACAGGTGCTTCCGCCAGTGTTAAGGTTATCCTCAGTCTGCACCGTTTGCAATGAGTAAATTTGCTTTACGGGGTTTGGCTCAAAGCATTGCCCTTTTTTGTATACAGACATATACATATCCTTAGTTCAAGATATATAGGACTAATAATTGATTTCTGAAAAAGCTCGGTACAGCTCGAAAAGCCTAATTCCTTATTCCCTACTCCCTACTCCCCGCCCACGTAGATAATTTCAAAAATTAAATACAATTCCTATAGATATTAAAATATCATTCTTTAGTTAGATACTACATTAAATTTGTCGGTTTACTGTAGTTTAGACTGCTCTCAATAATTTTAATGAAAGTTAGTTAAGCCTTTAATACTTTTTAATTATAAATTTTCCATACTTGAAATTGAGGGCGAAATGTTTCTAAATCAGGATATTTTTTCTGCGCTTGTATTAAAATTGCACAAAATTATAGGTTTATTCAAACAGCATTCAAGCAAAAGATTTACCTTTCTATTTGCTGTTAGTCTCAGCTTGAGTTTGATAATTTCTGCTTGCTCTCCAAATCTTTCGGTAATTACTGCATCTATGCCATCATTTAGCATAGGTCAAGATCCAGAAAAAGTAGTTCGGATTGGTCATCAGAAGTTTGGCTCTCTCAGTCTTTTAAGAGCAAAGGGTGATTTAGAGAAAAAGTTAAAATCAATGGGTTTATCGGTGCGATGGAATCAATTTTCAGCTGGGCCGCAACTATTAGAAGCTTTAAATGCTGGTCGGCTTGACTTTGGTCATGCAGGAGAAACGCCTCCCATATCTGCTCAAGCAGCTGGTGCGCCTCTGCTTTATGTTGCCAGTTCACCTCCTAATCCCAAAGGTGAAGCAATTTTAGTCTCAAAAGATTCTCAAATTCGCAATATTGCTGACTTAAAAGGTAAAAAAATTGCCTTAAATAAAGGCTCAAATGTCCATTATCTAGTTGTACAGGCATTGGCAAAAGCTAATTTGAAATATACCGATATTCAACCAGTCTTTATTCCTCCAGCTGATGCTAGAGCAGCATTTGAACGAAAAAAGGTCGATGCATGGGCGATTTGGGACCCATACTTTGCCGCAGCTCAACAAGCTACAGGGGCGCGAATACTTACAGATGCTACAAATATAGTCGAAAATCGGGAGTTCCTTTTTGCTTCTCAAACCTTTGCCAAGAAGCATCCTGACCGCCTGAAAGTCGTTTTAGAGGAAATCAAAAAAGTAGATGAATGGGCAAAACCTAGACCAAAAGAAGTTGCACAAATTCTCTCACCTTTAATTGGAATTGATGCTGGTGTTTTAGAGCAGGTAGCAAAAAGAAGAGCTTATGGCTTAGAACTCATTACCCAGGAAGTTGTTGCTTATCAACAAAGGCTTGCTGATACTTTTTATCGTCTGAAATTGGTTCCTAAAAAAATTGATGTCAGTCAAGTAGCTATGGTGTCTGATCATAAGCCTAATTAAAACTGTTTACAAGCTACATAAGCGATGGGCTAGGCTCCACCGTAGGCTATCGCATTCTTACACTTATAGCTAAAACACTCAAGGAGTCCAGTATCAATGGAACTATTTTGGTTTATTCCAACCTACAGTGATGGTCGCTATCTCGGAACAGCAACAGGAGGGCGTGCTGCTAGCTATCCATACTTGCGTCAAATTGCTCAAGCTGTGGATCATCTAGGCTACACGGGTGCTTTACTTCCCACAGGACGCTCATGTGAAGACGCTTGGATTATAGCATCATCCTTAATAACAGTAACTCAACAGATGCGTTTTTTAGTGGCGATTCGCCCTGGGTTGTCGTCTCCTGGCATGGCAGCACGGATGGCGGCTACACTTGACCGCATATCCAATGGACGCTTGCTGATAAACATCGTGACGGGGGGCGATCCGGTGGAATTGGCTGGTGATGGAGTTCATCTCAACCACACAGCACGGTATGAGTTGACAGATGAGTTTTTGTCCATTTGGCGAGCAATTATGACCGGTGAAGAAGCCAACTTCAGTGGTAAATATTTTCAAATCAAAGGCGGCAAGCTACTTTTTCCTCCTGTACAAACGCCCTATCCTCCTTTATGGTTTGGCGGTTCATCACCGATTGCCCAGCAAATTGCAGCTAACCACATTGATGTGTATCTGACTTGGGGAGAACCACCGCAGCAAGTAGCCGAGAAGATTAATGCAGTTCGGAAGTTAGCTGCCGAACAAGGTAGAACTTTACGTTTTGGGATTCGTTTGCATATCATTGTCCGGGAAACTGAGAGCGAAGCTTGGGATGCTGCCAATGATTTAATTAAGTATGTCGATGAAGAAGCGATCGCCAAAGCTCAAAAAGTTTATGCTCGTTTAGATTCCGTTGGGCAACGCCGCATGACGCAACTGCACAGTGGCAGTCGTGAAGCATTGGAAGTCAGTCCTAATCTCTGGGCAGGAGTCGGACTGGTGCGAGGTGGCGCAGGTACAGCCTTAGTAGGAGACCCCGATACTGTCACGGCACGGATACTGGAATACGCCGAACTGGGAATTGAAACTTTCATCCTTTCGGGATATCCGCATTTAGAAGAAGCTTATCGAGTAGCAGAATTACTTTTCCCCCGCTTACCACTTCAGAATTTACCTACTACAGCACAACAGCACGTATTAAGTCCTTTTGGTGAAATTGTCGCCAACCAAGATTTTCCTAAGCAACAACCTACCGCAGAAGGAGCTTCAAAATGAAAAAAAGTCGATTTTATCAAGTAGGGTTTCGGCAGCTAAAACCTTGGATTTTGCCGATTGTTCTAATTATTCTTTGGCAATTACTGGTAAAATCTGGCTGGCTTTCTACAAGAGTATTGCCTGCCCCTTCAGATGTAATACTTGCAGGAATTCGTTTATCCCGTTCTGGGGAACTGTGGCGAAACCTGATTATCAGTACAATCCGGGCTGTGATTGGGTTCTTGCTGGGAGGTAGTATTGGCTTTGGGTTGGGATTACTTAATGGATTGGCTCGTCCAGCAGAGGAGTATTTGGACACCTCAGTGCAGATGATTCGGAATATTCCTCACTTAGCGTTAATCCCACTTGTAATTTTGTGGTTTGGCATTGGCGAAGAAGCTAAGATTTTTCTTGTGGCATTGGGAGTATTCTTTCCCATCTATCTCAATACCTTTCACGGAGTTCGCACGGTTGATCCAGAACTGATTGAAATGGCGAAATCCTATGGCTTGCATGGCTGGTCTTTATTTAAGCGAGTCATCTTCCCAGGCGCATTAGGTTCAATTATCGTTGGTCTACGTTATGCCTTGGGAATTATGTGGCTAACCTTGATTGTTGCTGAAACAATCACACTCGACTCTGGCATTGGGTATATGGCAATGAACGCTCGTGAGTTTATGCAAACCGATGTGGTTGTCTTGAGCATTTTGCTTTATGCCTTGCTGGGCAAGTTAGCAGATGTCGCTGCCAAAGCTTTAGAAGATAAATGGTTAAGGTGGGATACTAACTACCAAGCTGCTTAAAGTTTAGCTGGCTGCAACAAGGCAAAAGTTTGGAAGCAAAAATTTAATATCCCCTACTTACTTTTAATTCTTTCTGGTGTACTTAGTTCATGACGGTTACTTATTATTCAAAATTCTGTTGCACTTTTTAAAGAGGTTTGTAAAGATGGCACCCTTACAAGGCGTAGAGGTAAAAGTTATGGGTCTGACAAAGACCTATGGTAATAATCAGGTGTTGCAGAGTCTCGATTTAGAGATAGCACCAGGAGAGTTTATTGCGATCGTTGGACGCAGTGGTGGCGGTAAAAGTACACTCTTACGGATGATAGCTGGGTTTGAAAATCCCAGTGACGGTGGAGTTTTAATCGACGGGGAGCCATTGCGCGGGCGTAATCGCAACGCGCGAACAATGTTTCAAAATGCTCGCCTGTTACCGTGGGACAATGTTCTAGGGAATGTGGGATTAGGATTGAACAAAAAAGACTGGCGGCAAAAGGCAGAGAAGGCGCTAGAGCAAGTAGGTTTAAAAGAACGAGCTAAGGATTGGCCATCTGTCCTTTCGGGAGGACAAAAGCAAAGAGTGGCACTGGCTAGGGCTTTAGTGCGAGAGCCGCGCTTACTAATGTTGGATGAACCCCTTGGTGCTTTGGATGCGATGACTCGCATTGAAATGCAGCGATTAATTGAAAAAATCTGGCATGAACAAAAATTTTCGGCGTTCTTGATTACTCATGATGTGGATGAAGCAGTAACGCTAGCCGATCGCATCATACTCATTGAAGATGGTCGAGTCACAATGGATCAGCGCATATCGCTACCACGTCCTCGCAAACGCAAAGACCCAGAATTCCTCACTCTGGCAGAAGAAATCTTAGAGCGCGTTATGGGTGATGAAGCAGGTCTAATTAATGGGGAAGCAGAAAAAGTTCAACAGCTAGCACAGACTAAAGGTTAAATGAGCTATTAAAGTAAAAACAAAAAACGGACAGATGCTAGGAGAGCTAACCGTGAATTCTGTAATCTGTCATCCATTAGATGGAGAGACAATACCGACAAACCCTATCTTAATTGAGGGGTATGCGATCGCAACCGAAAACTGTACCATTAGATGCGTAGAGCTATCCGCCGATGGAGGAGAAACTTGGATACAAGCAGAGCTTCAAGAATCACAGCATCCCTGGGCTTGGCAATTTTGGCACAGCCAGATAAATCTCAAAAATGTCAAAAACCGAGTTATTGTGCGTGCCTGGGATTCTGCTGGTAACACTCAACCAGAAGATATCAAAACGATTTGGAATTTCAAGGGATACATGAATAACTCTTGGCATCAAATTGAGGTGACTAGATAGCCTTGAATAAATTGAGCAAATTAAGGATATCTCACGGTAAATCCTATCTAACTTAAAAGAACCTATGAGCCAGTCAAATAGTTCAAAAGATAATAATACGGCTGCCACCAGCAGCACAACATCAGCAGAATCTCGTAAGACAAAAAAAGCGGCAGCAAAAATTACAACTGAGTATGCCGAGGAAATGGCACCTGAAAAAATCGTTGTAGATCAGCCACCGCCTAAACCAGACTATCCTCGCTACCGAGTTCATCCCGGACAGCCCATCACCTTGGCTAATTTCGATCCAAATGCCTCTGAGGACTACAAGAAAAAGAAGCATATCGAGGAAGAATTGGAAAAGCAGCGTCAACGGTTGCAAAATTTGCAAGAACGGTTATACGCTGAACACCAACGTAGTTTGCTAATTGTGCTGCAAGCGATGGACACCGGGGGTAAAGACGGTACTATCAAACATGTATTCGGTGGTCTTAACCCACAAGGCTGTCAGGTTTGGTCATTCAAAAAGCCCAGCGATGAAGAATTAAGCCATGATTTTCTTTGGCGCTACCACCAGCGCGCACCACAACGGGGGATGATTAGCATCTTCAATCGCTCTCATTATGAAGATGTGTTAATTGTACGAGTCAAACAGCTAGTACCGGAGGATATTTGGCGTGCTCGCTATCAATTAATCAATGAGTTTGAGCATATGCTGACACTCAACAACATTACTGTTATCAAGTTTTTTCTTCATATTTCTAAAGACGAACAAAAACGGCGCTTAGAAAGTCGGCTAGAAGATCCAGATAAGCATTGGAAGTTTTCCAGCAATGACTTAAAAGAGCGAGTACTGTGGGATGACTACCAAGCGGCATTTGAAGACATGATTAACAATTGCTCGACTGCTCATGCTCCCTGGTATGTCGTACCTGCAAACAATAAGTGGTATCGTAACTTAGTAGTAGCTCGAACGATCGCAGACACTCTAGAGGCAATGAACCCACAATTTCCATTAGCAGAAAAGGGTTTAGAAAATATTGTGGTTCCAGATTAAGCATGAGAGCGATTTTTTTCGGGGGAGATGGGGCAAGAATTAACCAAGGGGTTTAAACATTAATCATCCCAAAGACCTTGAAACTTGGTAGATGCAAGTTCGGTGTAACGAACAGGATGCTGAATATTTTTATGCCCCACATAACTCTGAATTGTTCGGGTATCAATAACTCGATTCGCCAGATAATAACCTGTTCCATGCCGCAGCATATGGGCATGGACAGGTAAAGGTAAGCTCGTTCAACAATGCGGGCGATCGCAATTTACGGATATTGCATTTGCGGCTTATTCATGTGAATATTCTATCAGTAAAATACGGCAATCTGCTTGGTTTACCGTAGTATTTATATTGATTTTAGCTTAAACGTTCTACGTATCCTCAACACTCTCAAAAGCTTATGGATATCAACACCCAACAAATAAAAACTGATGTACTTGTCATTGGTGGCGGTACAGCCGGGACAATGGCTGGAATTAAAGCCAAACAAGCCAATCCTGATGCAGAGGTGCTGATTTTAGAAAAAGCTAACATCCGACGGAGTGGTGCGATCGCAATGGGTATGGATGGCGTGAATACCGCAGTTATTCCCGGACATTCCACCCCAGAACAATACGTCCGCGAAATCACCCTAGCTAACGATGGCATTGTCAACCAAAAAGCCGTATATCAAACAGGCAAATTAGGTTATGAAGTTATCCAAGAATTAGAAAGTTGGGGTGTGAAATTTCAAAAAGATGCCCAAGGCAACTATGACTTAAAACAAGTGCATCGTGTGGGTAAATATGTCTTACCCATGCCAGAAGGTAAAGACCTCAAAACAATTCTCACCCGCCAAGTCAAACGCCACAAAGTCAAAGTGACAAATCGCGTCATGGCAACCCGTGTGTTAGTCAAAGAAGGACGTGCTGGGAGCAACGCGATTTGGTGAGGTAGGATCAAAAACCAGCGATCGCTAAAAAT
>NZ_CAXTNE010000253.1:11156-11470 GCF_964245445.1 uncultured Nostoc sp. | reverse complement strand
GGCGTTCGTCATAAACTTGCCATTGTTGCTTTTGGATATCTTGTTTAACTTGGGCAAGTAATGGATTTAATCGCGCATCTTGCACGGGGCATTGATTTAAGTTAACTAATTGATGGCTACCTTTTTGGTAATAACCAGCTTGAACTTGCCCGGTTGCCGATATACCCAGAGGATATGTAGATTTATTACGATAACCTAAAGCTGAAGGTGCAGCCAAAACTGCATCTACTGGTGGATGCACAAAACCGCCAATTCGTTCTAAAGCTTGAATAACTTGATTGCGTTTGGCTTCAAGTTGGTACTCATAGCTGATA
>NZ_CAXTNE010000253.1:0-11146 GCF_964245445.1 uncultured Nostoc sp. | reverse complement strand
TGCCACTGGCAACCACCACATTTATCAGCCACAATGCAACTAGGGCGGATGCGGTGAGAAGATGGTTGCGATAAGGAATGCAGTTTAGCGTGAGCGTATTTGGGTTTAACGTGTAATAAGCGTATCACTACGCGATCGCCTACTACTGTATCTGGAACAAAGACTACGCGATCGTAGAAACGTCCCACACCATCCCCCGTATCACTCAAGTCTGTAATTTCAACTTCAATTAACTCTCCCTGTTGCCATTTGGGTGAATCATCTTCATCAGTGTGAAGCAATTCTGTAATCGACACCTTCTTGTCTCCCTTTATTTGTGTACCTAAGACTAGTTAAACTAACTAATAATATGTCGCGTGATTTTACTAATCATGACTGTAATTAGCCAAGTTATTCTCAAAGCCGACGACGAACTGCGTTATCCCAGCAGTGGCGAACTTAAAAACATCAAAGACTTTTTGGAAACCGGCGTACAACGGACGCGGATTGCGGCTACCTTAGCCGAAAACGAAAAAAAGATAGTTCAACAAGCAACCAAACAACTTTGGCAGAAGCGTCCTGACTTTATCTCCCCCGGAGGTAATGCTTACGGAGAACGCCAACGCTCTCTATGTATCCGCGATTTTGGCTGGTACTTGCGTTTAATTACTTATGGTGTGCTTGCCGGCGATAAAGAGCCAATTGAAAAAATTGGTTTGATTGGTGTGCGGGAAATGTACAACTCATTGGGCGTTCCCGTGCCTGGAATGGTAGAAGCGATCAATTCCCTCAAAACAGCCTCCCTTAGCTTACTGAGTGCAGAAGACGCAGCCGAAGCAGGACCCTACTTTGATTACATCATTCAAGCGATGTCTTAATACAAAGCGTGTGCTGGTTCTAGGAGTATACTTTCGGTCTACTAGAGTGAGTGCAATAAGCGCTCGATAGGCATAAGATACCCAATTTGATCATACCTTCCCCACATTTGGTAGTGGCTATGGCTAAATCTCTGTCAAGTTACTAACCAGTTGTGGGGAAATTTATTTAAGTATAGTTATGGGGCATTTCTCAAAGGATGAAGGACATACAGACATAAAAAACCGACAGTCCTTGATAAAGGCTGTCGGCTATTAAGTGTGTTCCCTATTAATGACTCGGCTAGAGTTCAGTTGTCATTAATTATGCCTAGTTAGCGATGGCAAAGAGACGATCCTAATCATAGATATTTGTGATTCTCGTCACATGATTGTTACAACTAAACTGCATATACCCGAATAATTTCTGAGCATCGGTAAATACCCGTAACTTTTAGTTAAGAATAGATACGCTGGTAAATACTTTTTCAGTTTTAGAGGAAATAACACCAATTAGACATTCAAAGGTTAAAACACTAGATAGAGGAATTAACAAACCTATGCTCCGTTTGCCAAAGTGCTGTAGCAGAAAGAGCTATCTGCAAAGATAAATTTCTCAAAGCCAGTCGTAGACAAGCTAATGGGATTTTCATTGTTGTTGAAACTGATGTTGGCACTTTTAAGGGTATTGCCAGAAATCACACCAGATACGATTAGTTGGGAGCGATTGAAAGCTCTCAGATCGAGGGTATCAAAACCGTCACCGCCATCAACAGTTGCTTGCCCAAACCCTTTGAAGTAGTCATCCCCAGTACCCAGAGCAATGTTGATGCCGCCACCGATCGAGACTTTTTGTTCAACTCCATCTAGGATACTGGTGGCGATAAGAGAGTCATTCCCATCGCCAGTCTTAATGATTCCTTGTCCATAAATGCCGTATGCAATGCCACCAATTGTTGCTGTAGCCTGTCCAGTAAGCTTGTCAGAACCCTTGCCAGTATCAATGACTCCATCGTTGACAATGCCATAGGCGGTGGCATTTGTTTCTGAACTGTTCCCATAACCCGTAATCGTATCGTTGCCCCACCCTGTAGTGATGGTGCCGTCTTTAGTGTTTTGGATACCAGTCCCAGCACCACCGTTGCCGATGCCGCCGGGAGCAATGCCGCCATTGCCGCCAATACCAGTGCCGACGATCGTGTCTTCTCCGTTTTCGGTATCTAGTTTGTCACTATTGTTGATACCGATTCCAGTACCGCCCTTGCCGCCGACCGTCTCAGTACTGCCATTGATGCCAGCCCCGCCGTTGCCACCAGTACCAGTGCTGATGATTGTGTCTTGTCCGTCTCCTAGATTCAGACTGCCACTGTTAACGATGCCTGTCCCAGTACCGCCATCGCCGAAGAAGAAGGTCTGGCCACCAATGCCGCCAGTACCGATACCAGTGATAGTGTCATTTGCGTCCCCTGCATTCAGACTGCCACTGTTGCTGATGCCTGTCCCATTACCGCCGTTGCCAGCGTTAGGAAAACCCTCAGCACCAATGCCGCCAGTACCTGTACCGGCGATCGTGTCTTGTCCATCCCCTGCATTCAGACTGCCACTATTGCTGATACCGATTCCAATACCACCATCGGCAGAGTAGGGACCCCCCTCGCCGCCGATGCCGCCCTTCCCCGTAGCGTTGATCGTGTCTTCTCCATTCCCTGTATTTAGACTGCCACTATTAGCAATACCGATTCCAGTACCGCCAGAGGAAACGCCAAGACCGCTGCCACCCTTGCTGCCAGTACTGATGCCGATGATCGTGTCTTCTCTATCCCCTGTATTCAAATTGCCACTGTTGTTGATGCCAGTCCCATCCCCTTTGCCGGCGTAACCGCGGCCGTTGCCTCCATTGCCGCCAATACCAGTGCCGATGAGGGTATCTTTTCCGTTCCCTGTATTAATACTGCCACTGTTAGCGATACCAGTCCCAGTACCGCCGTCGCCACCGCCTCCCAAACGAGATGTTCCATCCCCACCTTCACCGCCAGTACCAATGCCGATGATCGTGTCATTTCCGTCTCCTGCATTAATACTGCTATTGTTGGTGATGCCTGTCCCAGTACCGCCGTCGCCACCCTCATCGTTGCTGTCACTGTTGCCGTTGCCGCCAGTACCGATGCCAGTAATAGTGTCTTTTCCGTCCCCTGCATTCAGACTGCCACGGTTGGTGATGCCAGTTCCATCCGCGCCCTTACCGGAGCCGTTGTTGCCGCCAGCACCCGTGCCTTCAATAGTGTCATTTCCTAAGAGTGTACGAATCAAACCTCCAGTTAAAATATCAATACCTATTGCCGGAGATACATTTAACTCCTGTCCGATTAAAGTGTCGGCATTGGGGGTGCCGATAAAACTGGGTGGAACCGTAAGTCTAGGCACGATCAAAATCCTCTCAATGTCGGTTAGTACGGTCGGTTTTATGCACGTTACAAGAAAATTTTATTTTCTTACTTCGCAAGTAACAGTACACAAATCAGAGCATAGTAAAATTTCAGAATTTTATACAATCAATTTTTAGACGTTTACGATATTTATTTAAGTAGATTTTACCGTATAGCCATGAACTATCCTAAAGCTGCACCTACAGAGCAAGTAAATCGATAGAATAATGCTGCTCTGTACAACTGGCAACAAACCTAGCTTGGGGTAATCATGGCAACAGAACAAAAGCACAGCACTTATTTATCAGAAGCCGAAAGCCATTTGCGTCAACTTTCTATTGAAAAGTTGCGATTAGCAGTTGCGTTTCTGGCTTATTTGCAAGAAACACAAGAAAACGAAGTTACTGAAAAAGTATTATTAAATATTCCTGATTTTGCCCAATCTTTCCGCGAGATTGAACAAAATGAAGACAAGTTAGAAAATACTGCCTCAAATCAGCTTGCCTCAGATGAAGAGGTATGGCAGGCTTATTTAGCTTCTAAACAGAAATGGCAGGAGGTTTACCGTCGCCTTGCAGACTCCTAGATTTCTTTCTATTTCTCAAGTCTTAGACATTCACCAAGATGAGATAAACAGCTTTGGTGGAACATCCGGTGTCAGAGAGGAAGGTTTGCTAGATTCAGCATTGGCATAACCTCAAGCTAGTTTTGGCGGCGAACTTCTCCATCCTACAATTCACGAGCAAGCAGCAGCATACCTGTACCATTTAGCGATGAACCATCCGTTTATTGATGGCAACAAACGCACTGCATTTGCGGTTATGGATACCTTCATAACCTTAAACGGCTACAGTTTGAACTTATCCCAAGAGCAAGCTTACAACTTGGTAATTCAAGTAGTTCAAAAAGAAATATCTAAAGAAGAATTATCTGCACTCCTAGAACTGCATCTACAAAGCAAGTAAATCGATAGAATAATTCTCTGTCCCCCAGAGTGCATTTTCATGATTGATTCTTGCCCCTTAAATTCAGTAAAATGATTAGCTTTATACTTCAACTTTCTCCAAAGGTTAAAACACGAGATAGAGGAATTAACAAACCTATGCCCCGTTTGCCAAAGTGCTGTAGTAGAAAGAGCTATCTGCAAAGATAAATTTCTCAAAGCCAGTAATAGATAAGCTAATGGAGCTTTCATTGTTGTTAAAAGTGAGGTTGGCACTTTTAAGGGTATTGCCAGAAATCACACCAGATACGAGCAGTTGAGAGCGATTGAAAGCTCTCAAATCGAGGGTATCAAAACCGTCCCCGCCATCAACAGTTGCAACGCCAAACCCTTTGAAGTAGTCATCTCCAGTGCCCAAATCAATGCTGATGCCGCCACCGATAGAGACTTTTTGTTGAACTCCATCTAGGATACTGGTGGCGATAAGAGAGTCATTGCCATCGCCAGTCTTGATGATTCCTTGTCCATAAATGCCATAGGCAGTACCAGCAATTGTTGCTGTAGCCTGTCCGGTAAGTTTGTCAGAACCCTTGCCGGTATTGATTATTCCATCGTTGACGATGCCATAGGCAGTGGAGTTTGTTCCAGAACTGTTCCCATAACCCGTAATCGTGTCGTTGCCCCACCCTGTAGTGATGGTGCCGTCTTTAGTGTTCTGGATGCCGGTTCCAGCACCGACATCGCCGATGCCGCTAATAGTTTTGCCACCATTGCCGCCAGTACCGATGCCGATAATCGTGTCTTCTCTGTCTCCAGTATCCAGTTTGCCACTGTTGCTGATACCAGTACCAACTCCGCCGTTGCCGCCGATGAACTCAGTCTTGTTGATGCCGCCGTTGCCGCCAGTACCTGTACCGATAACTGTGTCTTCTCCATCTTCGGTATCCAGTTCGCTACTGTTGCTGATGCCAATCCCAGATCCGCCTGGGATATTATCGGAGTCATAAATGTCGTCTGAGCCGCTGCTGCCGCCAGTACCGATACCAGTAATCGTGTCTTTTCCGTCCCCTGCATTCAGACTGCCAGTATTAGCGATGCCTATCCCATTACCATTGACGTTGTTCGAGAAGCTCACGATAGAGTTGCCACCAGTACCGATGCCAGTGATTGTGTCTTCTCCATTCCCTGCATTTAATTCGCCACTGTTAGCGATGCCAGTCCCAACTCCGCCGTCACCACCGATTCCATCGGTGTTGTTACCGCCAGTACCGATACCAGCGATTGTGTCTTATCCGTCTTCTGAATTCAAACTGCCATTGTTAGCGATGCCGAGACCAGTTCCGCCGTCGCCAGTCTCTCCGCCGTTGCCAGCGGGACCGCCGATGCCGCCAGTACCTGTGCCGATGATCGTGTCATTTCCATAGCCTGTATTCAAACTGCCACTGGTGCTGATGCCTGTCCCAACTCCGCCGTTGCTGCCGCCGCCTCGTAGATTAAACCCACCGTTGCCGCCAGTACCTGTGCCAGTGATCGTGTCTTTTTCGTCTCCTGTATTTAGAATGCCACTGTTAGCGATGCCTGTCCCAGTTCCGCCGTCGCCATCAGGCTCATTGCCCCCGAGGATATCGCCGCCATTGCCACCAGTACCAGTGCCGAAAATCGCGTCTTCTCCATCCCCTGCATTCAGACTGCCACTGTTAGCTATGCCTGTCCCAGCTCCACCGAACGAGCCACCAGCCAAGGCACCGCCGCCATTGCCGCCAGTACCAGTGCCAGAAATTGTGTCTTCTCCGTCCCCTGTATTGAGATTGCCACTATTAGCAATGCCTGTCCCAGATCCACCCTCGCCTCCCACGTAGCCGCCCTTGCCGCCGTTACGCCCAGTACCAGTGCCAGAAATTACGTCATTTCCATACCCTGTATTCAGACTACCACTGTTAGCGATACCAGTCCCAACTCCACCGCCGCCGCCCTCGTAATTGCTGTCAAGATTGCCACCATTGCCGCCAGTACCAGTGCCAGAAATCGTGTCTTCTCCATCCCCTGTATTCAGATTGCCACGGTTGGCGATGCCAGTCCCATCTCCACCCTGAGCAACGCCGATGCTGGCAGCACCTGTGCCCTTAATGGTGTCATTCCCTGAAAGCGTATAAATCAAACCTCCAGTTAAAATATCAATACCAATTGCCGGTGAGCCATTTAACTCTTTCCCAACTAAAGTGTCGGAACCAGGGGTACCGATGAAATTTGGTGGAACAGTAAGTCTAGCCATGTTCAAAATCCTCTTTATTAGATTAGTACGGTCAGTTTGTTCATTGAGATGAGTAGTCTATCAAAAAAATTCCCAGAATCCTTTCTTCAACAGTCATTCAGTGATTGAGTCTGCCGTTGTAGAAGTTACTTCAGGCGAATAAAATGCCAACTAAATAATCAGATTTCAGAGCATCAAAACTTGCGATCGCCTCCTATGAATTTTTTCTGTCTTCAGATAATCGCTCGTTTGATAGGCTGATAGCCATTTCCATAACCTGGAAATCATCTATGCACATTACAATAAAACAAAATTTTATTACTTTATAATTCCCAGTATAATTACCATTATTACAGAATATAATACAATCTCCTTTTAGACGTATTACAAAAATCAAGCGAGTAAATAGATAAATTTACTTGCTTGATTTTTAACATCTAGCTATGAACCATCGTAGAACTGCACCTACAGGGCAAGTAAATCGATAGAATAATGCTCTGTACAATTGGTGCATTATTATCCATGACCGCCACATCTCCTGCTTTCTTTTCCCCGCAAGAAATCGCTGCTGAAGGTCTTAAACCAGAAGAATACGCAGAAATTGTCCGTCGGTTAGGGCGTCATCCCAACAAAGCTGAACTGGGAATGTTTGGGGTAATGTGGTCAGAGCATTGCTGTTACAAAAATTCTCGACCTCTACTCAAACAATTTCCCATTGAGGGGCCCCGCATTCTCGTGGGGCCTGGTGAAAATGCTGGTGTTGTAGACTTAGGCGACGGACTGCAACTAGCTTTTAAGATTGAATCCCACAACCACCCATCAGCTGTAGAACCATTTCAAGGTGCAGCAACGGGAGTAGGCGGTATTCTCAGAGATATTTTTACAATGGGTGCGCGTCCCATTGCTCTATTAAACTCACTGCGCTTCGGTTCCTTAGAAGATGCCAAAACTCAAAGGCTGTTCCAAGGCGTAGTGGCGGGAATTTCACATTATGGTAATTGCGTTGGGGTACCTACCATTGGTGGCGAAGTGTACTTTGACTTGGCTTATTCTGGTAATCCCTTGGTGAATGTTATGGCACTAGGATTAATGGAAACATCAGAAATCGTCAAATCTGGAGCATCTGGCTTAGGCAACCCCGTGCTTTATGTTGGTTCTACTACCGGGCGCGATGGTATGGGAGGGGCAAGTTTTGCCAGTGCAGAATTGAGCGATCAGTCAATAGACGATCGCCCTGCTGTGCAAGTGGGCGATCCATTTTTGGAAAAGTCGTTAATTGAAGCTTGTCTGGAAGCGTTTAAGACAGGTGCAGTTGTCGCCGCCCAAGATATGGGTGCAGCCGGTATCACCTGTTCTACTTCAGAGATGGCGGCAAAAGGCGGTGTGGGAATTGAACTCGATTTAGATAAAATTCCCGCAAGAGAAAGGGGGATGGTTCCCTATGAATATCTGCTTTCGGAATCTCAAGAACGAATGCTGTTCGTTGCCCACAAGGGGCGTGAGCAAGAATTAATCGACATTTTTCACCGTTGGGGACTGCAAGCTGTTGTTGCTGGTACTGTCATCGCTGAACCCACCGTGCGGATTCTCTTTCAGGGTGAAGTAGCAGCAGAAATTCCTGCTGAGGCTTTGGCGGAGAATACCCCACTATATAACCGGGAATTATTGACAGAACCGCCAGAATATGCATGTAAAGCTTGGGAATGGACACCTGATTCCTTACCTGCTTGCACAACTGCTGGAATAGAACTCCAAGGAGGCGTGCAAAGTTGGAATGATATTTTGTTAACTTTGCTGGATACACCCACGATCGCTTCTAAAAACTGGGTATATCGTCAGTATGACCATCAAGTACAAAATAATACAGTAATACTACCAGGTGGTGCAGATGCGGCCGTTATCCGTTTGCGCCCCCTAGAACAAATCCCCAATCTAAAGTCCCAAATCCCAAATCTAAAATCAGGAGTGGCGGCGACGGTAGATTGCAATCCTCGTTATGTTTATCTTGACCCCTACGAGGGAGCTAAGGCAGTGGTGGCAGAAGCTGCACGCAATCTTAGCTGTGTGGGTGCAGAACCTCTGGCGGTGACGGATAACCTAAATTTTGGCTCTCCAGAAAAACCGATTGGTTACTGGCAATTAGCAGAAGCTTGTCGCGGTTTGGCAGAAGGTTGTCGAGAATTGGCGACACCCGTCACAGGCGGTAATGTCTCTTTGTACAATGAAACACTTGATGCTCAAGGCATCCCAGAACCAATTTATCCCACTCCAGTAGTGGGTATGGTCGGATTGATTCCTGATATCACCAAAATTTGTGGTCAAGGTTGGCAAGCAGTCGGCGATGTAATTTATCTTCTCGGATTGCCTCTGGCATCCAAAATCAGTTTGGGAGCATCGGAGTATTTAGCCACTATCCACGGTACTGTTGCCGGAAAACCGCCACGGGTAAATTTTGACTTAGAACGCCGCGTCCAGAAAGTTTGTCGTGAAGGAATTCGTAATGGTTGGGTACGTTCAGCCCATGATTCTGCTGAGGGAGGATTGGCGATCGCAATAGCAGAATGTTGCATTTCTGGCAATCTTGGTGCCGAAATCAATTTAGAAATAGCACCAACACAGTTAAACCACGGCAGTTGCTCCACTTGGGGAGACCCCATCGCCCTTGGCGTCTCCCCTTGGGAGAAGACCGCACTGCCTCGCTTGGATGAGGTGTTGTTTGCCGAAGGTGGTGCCAGGATTTTTGTTTCTGTAGCATCAGAACAACAAGAAATTTGGGAATCATACTTACAGGAACATCTGGGTCAAGAGTGGCAAAAACTGGGTACGGTTCGTAATTATGAAACGGGTTTGGGGGTTTTCACTACTGATAACCAAGCCTTAATCAAAGTTAGGATCGAAGATATGAGCGATCGCTATTCCCACGCGATCGCCAGACGTCTTGCCATCCACACCACTACCCCCAGTTAAAGAAGTTAGGAGTTGAAAGTGAGGAGTTAGGAATAAACAGCATAACTTCTAACTTTTAACTCCTGACTCTTTTTTTAGCGTCTCTGATCATAATTACGGTACTGTTTTAATAGATGGTTAAAGATTTATTAAGAAAGCTACAACTATCTATACACATAATCCCAGTGACTTGACCCCCCCACCAGGAGCAAAGCTAGCATGATTTCGATTCATTCTGTCACTTCGGATGAATACCCCGACCAGACCAACAACCCAATCAATAGTCATGAAAATCTGCCTGACAAGCCAGAAGAAGCTTGTGGTGTTTTTGGCATCTACGCACCAGGAGAAAACGTTGCGAAACTGACCTACTTTGGATTGTATGCCCTCCAGCATCGGGGTCAAGAATCAGCTGGTATTGCCACCTTTGAGGGTACACAAGTACACCTCCACAAAGATATGGGCTTGGTGTCTCAAGTCTTTAATGAATCCATTTTGGATCAGTTGCCTGGTAGCCTTGCTGTTGGTCACACTCGTTATTCCACCACAGGTTCTAGCCGCAAAGTTAATGCCCAACCCGCAGTACTGGAAACTCGCTTAGGTTCATTAGCATTAGCACATAATGGCAATTTAGTCAATACGGTGCAATTACGTCAAGAGTTGCTTGAGAAAAAATGCAACTTAATCACGACAACAGACTCAGAAATGATCGCTTTTGCGATCGCAGAAGCCATCAACGCTGGCGCAGATTGGCTAGAAGGTTCAATTCAGGCATTCCATCGTTGCCAAGGAGCCTTTAGTTTAGTTATTGGCACTCCTAACGGCGTTATGGGTGTTCGGGACACCAATGGCATTCGCCCCCTAGTGATTGGCACTTTGGCTGGTAATCCAATCCGTTACGTTTTGGCTTCGGAGACTTGTGGTTTAGATATTATTGGAGCCGAATACCTGCGAGACGTAGAACCAGGCGAATTAGTTTGGATTACTGAAGAAGGTTTGGCTTCTTATCATTGGAGTCAAAAGCCTCAGAGGAAATTGTGTATCTTTGAGATGATTTACTTTGCCCGTCCTGATAGCGTCATGCACAACGAGAGTTTGTACAGCTATCGGATACGGTTAGGACATCAACTAGCTAAAGAATCCTTTGTAGATGCCGATATTGTCTTTGGTGTTCCTGATTCAGGTATCCCAGCTGCGATCGGATTTTCCCGAGCTTCTGGTGTAGCTTACGCGGAAGGACTGATTAAAAATCGCTATGTTGGACGAACCTTTATTCAGCCAACCCAAACCATGCGCGAGTCGGGTATTCGGATGAAACTAAACCCCCTTAAAGATGTGCTGGCGGGTAAACGAGTAATTATTGTTGATGACTCGATTGTGCGGGGTACTACCAGCCGTAAATTGGTCAAAACTTTGCGTGAAGCTGGTGCATTGGAAGTACACATGCGAATCTCTTCCCCACCAGTAACTCATCCTTGCTTCTATGGCATCGATACCGATTCTCAGGATCAGCTGATTGCTGCTACCAAGTCAGTAGCGGAAATTGCCAAGCAACTGGAAGTAGACAGCCTCGCCTATCTCAGTTGGGAAGGAATGCTAGAAGCGACACGAGAAGATACCAATAGTTTCTGCTCTGCCTGCTTTACTGGAGATTATCCCGTAGCGATTCCTGAGCAAGTGAAGCGTTCTAAGTTGAGTTTAGAAAAGGTAGTGATGTAGGGGATTGGGGTAGAGACGCGATTAATCG
>NZ_CAXTNE010000252.1:0-11517 GCF_964245445.1 uncultured Nostoc sp. | reverse complement strand
GTATCAAAGACTCGTTAACGGAGTTCTGAGGTGGATTCACGAGTATCAAAGACTCGTTAACGGAGTTCTGAGGTGGATTCACGAGTATCAAAGACTCATTGTTGCATTCTCAAATATATCTCCTCTGCCCCCCTGTCCCTCTGCTCCCTTGCCTCTTCTTTGGGATTAAGGACAAAAAACTAATACTTGAACTGATTGACGACTTTCTGCAAATTTACTGCCATTCGGGATAGTTCTGTGGCTGCCTCTAAAGTATTACTGGTTCCAGTAGTTGTAGTTTGAGTATTGAGTGCCACAATTCCAATACTTTTGGCAATATCTGATGTTCCTTTGGCTGCCTCAGCCATATTTCGACCAATTTCATTCGTAGTTGCTGTTTGCTGCTCAATAGCACTGGCGATCGTGCTTTGGAAGTCGTTGATTTGATTGATAATACTAGTAATCTGAGTAATGGCTTGAACGGCGCTTTTTGTATCTGTCTGAATTGCTTCAATTCGCAAGCTAATATCTTCAGTCGCACTTGCCGTTTGTTTGGCTAATTCTTTCACCTCGTTGGCGACTACGGCAAATCCTCTACCTGCATCCCCGGCTCTAGCCGCCTCAATGGTAGCATTGAGTGCTAGCAAGTTTGTTTGCCCTGCGATCGAGGTAATGACTTTAATAACTTTGCCAATTTCGATGCTGCTTTGACCGAGTTTGTTAATTGTCTCGTTCGTGCGTTCAGCTGTTTTAACTGCCTCAGTCGTCACCTTTGCTCCTTCAGTAACGGTCTTAGCAATTTCTCGAATGCTAGCATTCATCTCTTCCACGGCAGTCACAACTGTATTAGTATTCTGACTTACCTGTTCAGCAGAGGCAGACGCAGAAGTGGCCTGTTCGGCTGTTTGTTCGGCGTTCTCAGTCATTTCTTTACTGACTGCGGTCAGTTCTTCTGCCGAAGACGCAACTGCTGTTGCCACCTCTGTCATCCGTCTGATTGAAGACCTCAGGCTGCTAATCATCTGATTTGCATTATCCGTGAGCTGCTTAAACTCTCCTGCATTGCTTGCCTCGATTTGCTTGGACAAATTTCCTTGAGCGACGGAAAGGCTGACCTCATTAATACCTTTTATCTGCTCTCTTAAATTTGTAGACATCTGATTCAAGTTGTCGAGTGATTCTTTCCAACTCCCACCCGCTCCTTTGACAACGGCTTGAGAACCAAGCTTCCCTTCGATACCAATCTCGGATGCCAAGCGATTAACTTCGTTAGCAAAGTTTTGATTTAAACTCACCAATTCATTAAAAACTGAGGTAATTTCCCCCAGTTCATTATTCTCATCAGCTAAACGGACGGTAAAATCACCGTTTTTTGCCGCCTTAAGTGCTATTAGTAACGCTTGCAATTGCACTTTTATCACACTGTCATCGGCCGGTTGCGAATCTGCACTATCCACCGAGGGAGATTTGGAGTTGGCTGTTTTCCCAGCCCGATTTGTAGTCATTGCAAAGCGCTCCTCAATTACTCAATAATCTGACTTGTTAAATTAACATCTAGAATTTTCTCAGCGTCTAGAACTAACAGAAATCCGTCTGGAAGCAGGTAAGCTCCTGCTAGCATCTGACGCATTCTACCTTTTAACGTTGCGGGTGGGGGTTGAAAGGTGTTTTGTGCGAACTCTAAAACATCTCCCACGCGATCAACGGACAGACTAACTACTTCATTATCAAAACATACAATGATATTAAATCCTTGGGCTGCATCTACAAGTTTTGTAGTTGATTGTGTCTGCGCTTGGCTCATCTCTAATCGACGCTGCAAATCGATGACAGTAATAATTTGTCCACGTAAATTAATCAACCCACAAATATCTGGTGGTGCCAAAGGTACAGGAGTCGTTGCTTGTGGACGAATCACTTCTTGAACGTGTTGCACGTCAATACCAAAGTAAACTCCTTTGAGAAAAAATGTGCAAATTTGTTGTTCAGTCATGAGTCGCTAATTGTAGCAAATGAGGGTTAGCAATCCGAATTACAGTCTCAATATCAATAATTTCTGTGATTTGTCCTTGAATTACAGCACAGAAAAGCACACCAGGTCTACTAGGGACACCTTTAATGGTCAGTGGTTCTTCCACAATATCAAGAATGCGATTGACCACTAGCCCAACACTGAGTTCTGAGTATGGAGAAACAATAACTACCTGGAGCGTTTCTGCAACTGTCGCCAAAGCCTCATCATTAGAGTGATTATGATCGCTATCAGAAAATATCTTCTGAAGATCAATCAGTGGCAGAATTTGACCATAAGACTGCAAAACATCCTGATTACCGACTTTTTCGACAGCAGAAGCAAGAATCTCTTCGAGCCGAAATGCGATCGCCAGTGGAATGCCCATACGTGCGCCTTGGGGCCCTTCAAATAGTAAAATTGTTTGGCGATCGCCTGCTTGCTCTTGGCTATTTGCAGCATTTTCGCTCAACAACTGCTTTTTGGCGGTTATACCAGTTTGGTTTGCCAAACCGACAACATCAATAATTAATGCCACAGTGCCATCCCCTAAAACGGTGGCTCCTGCAAATAGGGATAGCGCCTTTAACTGTTTTCCCAAAGGTTTAACTACAATGTCTTGGATGTCTTCAATTGTGTCTACGACCAGTCCAAAGCGATAATTATCAACTTCCACAATTACCAGACTGAGTGTTTCTAAGTTGCTGACACTATCCTGTTGCAACACTTTATTGAGGTAAACCAATGGCACAAGATTATCTCGCAAGCGATACACAGGCACATCGTATAATATCTCAATACTATTGAGTGCTTCTAGGCGTACTAACTCTTGTAGACTCGCTTGAGGAATGGCATAGCGTAGACGCGGAGCGGTGAGGGGGTCGCAGTCTTGGCGGTTCCCGTCGATTGCGAACCCCCGAACCCGTAGGGCTTGTCGTGAGGCATCGCCCCCACTGCTGACAATCAATGCTGGAATAATTGCCAATGTCAACGGAATCTTGATTTTGAAAGTCGTTCCTTGTCCCTGTTGGCTGTGAATTTCAACCGTTCCGTTAATCTTCTCAATATTACTCTTGACAATATCCATCCCAACCCCTCGCCCGGAAAGATGAGTCACCTGTTCAGCAGTGGAGAAGCCGGGTAAAAAAATTAAGTTCATCGCTTCTGACTCGCTCATGGTTGCAGCCTGCACAGCGTTTACTAAACCAAGTTGCTGCGCTCGCTCTTTCAGCCGTTCTAAATTCAGACCGCGACCATCATCGCCAATTTCAATATTAACTTTGCCACTTTCGTGAAAGGCTCTGATAAATAGCCGTCCTAAACTTGGCTTTCCACAAGCAACCCGCTCGGCTGGTAATTCAATCCCATGATCGATGCAGTTGCGTACTAAGTGCGTCAAGGGGTCTTTAATTGTTTCAATAATACTTTTGTCTAGTTCGGTATCTGCCCCCTCCATCTCCACTTCAACTTCTTTACCGGAAGCGATCGCTAAATCGCGGGTGACGCGAGGGAACTTTTGCCAAATGGAACTAATTGGTTGCAGCCGAGTTTTCATCACCCCTTCTTGCAACTCAGCTGTAAGTAAATTAAGGTGCTGACAGGTAGCAGCAAAACCATTATCCTTAAACTTCGTACTAAATCCGATTATCTGGTTACGGGCTAAAACGAGTTCACCCACTAGGTTCATCATCTGATCTAGCAGATTAACATTGACTCGGATATAAGCAGATTCTGATGTTGTCGAAGTTGATATTTCTGTGAGTTCGTGATTAAGATACTCAAAATCACTACCTGCTGTATCTTTTTGAGCTTCTGCATCTATTTGTGTATTAACAGCAGGCTCAGGCGATTGAGAGGGTTTTGGAGTCTGTTTAGTTTCTGACAATCGGGTTAGTGCCACGATCAGTGCTGAATAATCGTGATCGCCCTCATGCTTTGTAGCTTGAATTTGAGACAGCATTTGCCGAATGCTGTCAACTGTCTGTAGTAAAGTACTAATAATGTCAGGGGTGATTGCTAGTTGGCGATCGCGCAGACACGAGAGCAAATTTTCCCCAGCATGAGCAAGTGATTCCAAATTAGGAAACGGTAAAAAGCCGCAATTTCCTTTCAGCGTATGGAGTGAGCGATAAATGCGAACTAATGCTTCTCCATTCGCAGATGCTTTTTCTAGCTCAATAATATCGCCTTCAATTTGATTTAAGTTCTCATAGCTTTCAACAAGAAATGCTTCTATATCATCGTCAATTTCATTTAACTCCATTGGTTAATAAAGTAAAAATTTATGTATTTATTTTAATACTAATTTAATATTGTAACTCAATATTCTCTATCTAAAGATAGATGTTTGTCTTTTTTCAGGTTGGAGACATTATATTTGCCCTAATGATATAGTTAAGAGACAGGCAATGTTATTCTTGCCATTAAACTCAAACTTTCAAGAATAATCGTCGTCAAGACAAAGAATGTTACAAGTGCAAATAATGCGACGTGCGTTCCACCCCGCTTTGCTAACGTCAGTTTCTCAAATCCTACCAACCTTAGTGCTACTCAAACAATGTCAAGCAACTATGCCTCAAAATGTATCTTAATAACATGAGCCTGCGAGAAATCGACCGTTTAATCTATATCCACCACATAACAATTTTACATTGGCAACGGATAGCAAAGCTGGAATTAGATTTTAATTTCAAATAGTTAACAAATTTTTAAAAGTTCTATTAAAAAAATAGCTTCACAGCATAGCATTATAGTTTCAGCGAGTTTGATAATTTTTCCGAAACTATATTACTAATGATTGTAAAATTATATTTATTTAATTCTTTAATTTATTCATTTTAATTAATAATATAGGCTAATTAGTCTAAAACAAGAATTATTAAGTTAAAACACAAAAGGACAAAACTGATGGCAATAGTTTTGATTATCGATGATGCAGCTTTTTCTCGCAGAATGATCCGTAAGTTTCTGCAAGTCGATGGTTATGAAATTATTGAAGCAACTAATGGGCGTGAGGGATTAGAAATGGTTGACAACCATAAGCCAAATTGTGTCTTAGCGGATCTTCTAATGCCAGATATGAATGGGTTTGAATTTTTGAAAGCTATGCAAGGTAAAGAATTAAAAATTCCGATCATTATTATTTCTGCCGATATCCAAGAAGGGGCACGCAATCAAAGTTATAACCTGGGAGCAGTCAATTTTATTAATAAACCCCCAAAAGAAAGTGAATTGCGAAAGGCAGTCCAGGAAGTTCTTAATATCAAGGAATAAGTTTTCATGAATGTGACAGCAGAAGAACTGGATGCCCTGCAAGAGTTAATTAATATTGGAGTTGGTCGAGCAGCAAGTCTACTTAATGAAATGGTAGACTCTCACATTCGTCTCAAAATTCCGGTTGTTAAAGTCTTAACTGCTACCGATGCCTATCAAGAATTAACAAAACGATTTCAGGATGATACTTTGGCAGCTGTAAAACTACGTTTTACAGGCTCTTTCTATGGCACTGCTAGCTTAATTTTTCCAACTGACAGCGCATCAACATTGGTTGCAGTGCTTACAGGTGAAAAGCCAGGATCGGCTGACTTAGATGCAGTGAAAATTGGCACCCTGAGCGAAATTGGTAATATTGTCATAAATGGGGTAATGGGTTCACTGAGTAATGTGCTAAAGAGGCATCTAAACTACACATTGCCCGTTTATTTAGAAGATACCCTTGAAAATTTATTATTATCTGCATACGAGAGCGATTCAAAAATCTTACTGGCACAAGCCAGTTTCACAATTGAACGCTTAGAAATTATTGGAGATATTATTTTAGTCTTTCTGGTGGGCACTTTTGATGCGCTCATCAATGCAATGAATGACGAAATTGGAATCATTCAATAATATAATATTAGCAAAAATCGGTGAAAAAAGTCTTAAAAAACTTTGAAAATACAATGAATATAATTGAACAAGCTCAGGAAAAATTTAGCCTTTTAGATAAAATTCCTTTAGGAGCTTTTGTTCTACAGTCAGATTATATTGTTATCTTTTGGAACTGCTGTTTAGAAGAATGGACAAAAATTCCGAAAAGTAAAATTTTGGGAATTTCTATTCAGGAATATTTTCCTCATCTGAATCAACCTCGTTACGCTAGCCGTTTGCACCAAATTTTTCAAGGTGGGCCTCCGACAATTTTTTCTTCTCAACTGCATAAATATATCATTCCAGTACCTATATCTAAAGATAAATACCGCATTCAACACACAACTGTTACTGCTGTGTCCGCATTGGATGGAGATAGATTTTATGCTCTATTTTCAATTGAAGATTTGACAGATTTAACGTTTCGAGTTCAGGAATATAAAAACTTACGCGATCAGGCTTTAGAAATAGCAGAACAACGCCAAAAGGCGAAAGAAGCTGCTGAAACAGCAAACCGCATCAAAGATGAATTTTTAGCAATTGTCTCTCATGAACTTCGTTCTCCTCTTAATCCCATTTTGGGGTGGGCAAAGCTATTAAAGAATCGCTCATTAAACGAAGCTACTACTGTGCGTGCCCTGGAAACCATCGAACGAAATGCTGAATTACAGGCTCAGTTGATTGAAGATTTGTTGGATATCTCTCGCATTCTCCGGGGTAAGCTAGCACTTAATTTAGAAAAGGTTAATCTTGCTATTGTTATTCAAGCTGCCTTAGAGACAGTGCAATTGGCAGCAGAAGCAAAGTCTATTCAAATTAATCTTCATTTGGATACAGGAATTGGACAGGTAAAGGGTGATAGTAGTCGTATTCAACAAATTATTTGGAATCTGCTCTCTAACGCTGTTAAATTCACACCATCTGGTGGACAAGTCGAAGTCTATTTAGAACAGATTAATTCTGAGGTACAACTGAGAGTTAGTGACACGGGTAAAGGTATTAGTTCTGATTTTCTGCCATACGTATTCGAGTATTTCCGTCAGGCAGATAGTCGTACAACCCGAAGTTTTGGTGGGCTAGGACTTGGTTTGGCGATTGTGCGCCAACTTGTCGAGTTACATGGTGGTAGAGTTTCGGCAGAAAGTGCTGGAGAAGGACAAGGCGCGACGTTTACAGTTTGCCTACCCGTGTTTCAACATCTGGAATTAGGAAGTGAAAATCACAATGTATCAGACGATTCCTATCCATCTTGTATGCTTTATGCTCCACTAGAAGGAATACGTTTGTTAGTTGTAGATGATAATGCTGATACCCGTGAGTTCCTGGCCTTTCTATTAGAACAGCAGGGAGCAATCGTGACGATCGCAGCATCAGCCAGTGAAGCACTTACTGCAATTATGCAGTCAAAGCCAGATTTGCTGTTAAGCGATTTAGGTATGCCAAATGTTGACGGTTACACTTTGATCAGAAAGTTACGAGCCATGCCCGCCAATTTAGGTGGACAAATTCCCGCGATCGCTCTAAGTGCTTACGCCGCAGAAACCACACAAAAACAGGTTTTTACAGCCGGATTTCAACTCCATATCGCTAAACCAGCCGATCCTGTGAAACTGGTAGCTGCGATCGCAGCCCTTGTTAAAAACTGACCGAATTTTAGATTTTAGTTTTTAGATAATGGAATTGAAGATGCAAAATTTAAAATCTAAAAAGGTCTGAGAGCAAGCAAATTTCATGGAACAAATCCAAAATAAAAAATCTACAATTCTTTATTTAAAGCCTCTGCATTGATGCATGTGGTCAATCTAAAATCCAAAATTGGTTGACAAATCAAGAGTAAGACTTTGTGCGACACAATTCTAAATAAATTAGTCATGCTTTTGTCACAATTTTGCAATAGCTCTGTCAATATAACGTGTGATGCTATAGCTCTGGGTTAAAAAATAGACTCGCTCTAGACTAAACCTACACACCAGAGTTTACCAAGGAGAATCACTATAAGGCAATAACCCTTATTTGAATGATTCTTCTAATCAAAATTGTCAGAAATCTTATAGTTAGAAGGAACAAAAAGATGAATTGGAAAGTACTTGCTTTGCTCCCTGCCTTGGCTTTAGCTACTGCTGCGCCTGCTTATTCTTTAAGCAATAATAAAAGCCACAATAGGACTACTGCTACCCAGGTTGCTCAAAATCCCGGCGGCACCATGAAAAAGGCTAATGCTGTCCGAAAGGTTAATGCCCATAAGTCTAATACTATGGCAAACCACAGTACCGCACTCACAGTAGGTAGCAGAGGAGAAGGAGTCAAAACTGCTCAGAATTTGTTAAAACAGCAAGGATTCTATACTGCAAGTGTGAATGGTGTTTTTGATAACAAGACACGTTTAGCGGTGATGAAATTTCAGAAGTCTAAAGGATTAAGAGCAGACGGAATAATTGGACGCCGGACTTTGGCATATCTTAAATAAAATGGTTTCAGCTTCGTAAAGAAAATTATTCGGCGTTGCATATTTATGGGATGATTTGGCAACTTCTAAAATTTCCCCTCTGCTTAATCTGCCTCAAGAGCTTGCCTCAATTCATCCCACTGTTTTGCAACGCCAATTATTCTTGCAGACGAGCAATTACACAGTGCATAACTTTAATTTCATTAACAATTCGATCCAGTTCTGTGGAGAGCGGAGTTTGTTCTCGAACGGCTTGTAATGTGGGAGTTAAAGTGTTGGAATTGGTAGCAATTTCTGATAACCGAGCAGTATGTAGCTGTTCAATTTGGTAGTGAATTGCTTCGAGATAGCTATCTAGCGCTGGTAATGGTTGAGGTGGATGTCCCTGCCCAAGGGCATCTGCTAAGTTTTCCAAAACTTGGACAATGGTATCAGTAAGTCGCTTTACTTCAGTAAATTGGTACTCGCCGCTAAATTCCCGCAGATGTTCTGCTAAAGTTGTTACCGAACTGAAAAAGCCACGAATGTATGCCATCAGCGTCATTACAGGTTCGATTTCTCCCTGAATGTGACGAGGTTCGCTGAACAATCGTTGAGCTGCGGCGTTAGCGTTGACGTTCTCTAGTGCTGCTTGGTGGCGTAGCATGTTGATAGAATCAGCAAATGCATTATGTTCTGGATGGAGGTAGTTAGCTATTACTTGCTGAAAGTAAGCAAGATTAGCTCGAATTGTCTTTTCCAGTTGTGCAGGAAGTTGCTGTCGTTCCCAACGAGGGAAAAGCAAATAGCTACCAAGTAGTGCTAAGACACCCCCAGCAAAGCTATCGAAGATCCGCAATAATCCAACCTTCCAGCCACCTGCACTAATAATGTTGAGTAGCAATATGATGGCGGGAGTGAGTAGTATGGTGAATATACTGTAGCTTAACGGTCGCACCGACATCGCCACAAACACAAGCACCAGGAAACAAACTGCGATCGCCAATGAATTCTTAACTAGTAAAACCAGAGCAATACCGATAATTCCACCTAAAATAGTGCCAACGACTCTTTGTACTGTTGTCTGTGACGTTCCACCAAAGTTAGGTTTAAGTGCAACTAAAGCTGTTAGGGTGATCCAGTAGCCTCTAGGTAATTGGAATAGCGAGGCAAGTAATTCAGCAAGGGTTGTTATTAGTGCGAGGCGCAACGCATGACGAAAGAGGACTGAATCAAAAGTGAAATTATTTCGCAGCGTATCAATAATTGTAGAACGCTCTGGTTTGGCTGGGGGGGAAATATCTCGCTGGGCAATGCTGTTGCGCTGTTTTCCCTGGCTTAAATCTGTAACAATCTCTGCATCAGTATGAATTTGCTCTACTAGTTTTGTCAGACTGGCTGTAATCTTGCCAAGGTTGAGGAGATCGGAATATTCATCTGTCTGAGCATTGATGGTTTGATTGAGGATTTGAGAACGCAGAACTTGCCTTTGATGTTCTAGTGCTTCAAGGCTCCGATCAAGATCCCCTAAGTGAGGTGAGTTTTTTCCTTTGGCGATCGCTTGTGATAACATTTGCAGAGCAATTGCCGACTGTTCTATCACTTGCTGAATTTCTGGCTGTAACCGAGAAAATAGTTGATGTTCGGATGCGATCACTAACAGTTCGTTCAGTGCTACAACAGAATTGACAATTTGATTTATATCTTCAATTAATACGAGTAACTGATTTCCCCGCAGGTTAGCTCCTTTTTGCCTAGTCCAGATAGTTGTCCAGACGCTACGGGCAGATGTCAAGTTCTGAATGAGTGTATCCTGAGCTTGCAAAAATCGCTGTTCCCACTCCTGACGCTCCTTTGAATTTAATGCTCTGTGGCCTACCAAGTCCACAAAATTGCTTAATGAGAGATAACAGTTAGCGACTATCTGCATTGCAGGTACATAAGGACGCACTACCCACAGTCCTAAAGACAGGACAGTTGTCCATGTTCCACCAGCCAGACATAGCCCACAGTGTTGAATAAGAGTAGACAAATTAGAAAATGCAGCGAATCTAGCCAGCGCAATCACAAACATAATCGAAGTAATCAAGCTGACAGATGCAGCCACGTTGCCATAGAGATTTGCTAAACCTGTGATAAATATTACCAAGAATGTGGTCGGGACAGCTAACCAGAGATGACTGCTAACCAGACTTGCGATTAGAAACATTACAGTTACACCAATGGTAGCTGCGATCATAGCAGTCGCTCGCTGACGGTAGGCTCCGTCAACATTTACCATGCCAACGAACCAAGCTGCCATAGTGGCGATCGCACTTTCAGCAGCATGACCTGTAATGATTCCAATTCCAATTGGAACACCCAATATAAAAAGGCTACGCAATCCAGAGGCAATGGCGGGCTTACCTGGCTGGAGTTGAAACTGCTGCAACAACCAACTAAGAGGACGTTTATCTGTAAATGGCATTATGAGACTGGCGACTATAACAAAGTGCGATCGCTTCTTACAGCATTTTAGCCAGATATAACTGCGTGGAGGATGTCTGTAATATGTCTTTTGAGGTCATTGAGTTGTTTAATTTTTGCGATCACTGGTACATTTACTGAGAATGATTTCCAGCCCATTCTGTACTTGCTCAAGTTCTTGGCGCTTTTGGTAAATCCACATCTTTTCAGCCTCACGTTGTTCCAGGGTTTCATTGTGAGCTTTTTCCTGCTGTTCGAGAAGATTTTCGTAAAGTGCGATCGCTTGTGCGATTACTCGACTAGCTGATTCAATAACAGATTCTGACATCACGCCTACTGGCTTCTCCTATTTTTTCCAAAATTTTCTGCTTTTGGGATTTTCGGCTTGTATAAGTCAATATGAAATTTTATGACTGGATTCAGCACTTCGATTGATCAAGGTGATATCTTTTCAAAAGTAATTAAGCCTTGCGATTGACTGTATTTTGCCCTATCTCAATTCCTGTAGAGCTTTTGGGTTTCGCACCGCAAACTAGCCAAAGCTCAAGTATAAAATAGCATCTAAAAAATGTTGAAGGAGAATAAAGCATCATGGCTAAAGTCTACTTGTATTACATACAATCTATCAAAGAGCAAGATCCACGTGGTGGTGATAATAATGACGAAATCTATTACGGGAGCAACGCGATTTGGTGAGGTAGGATCAAAAACCAGCGATCGCTAAAAA
>NZ_CAXTNE010000251.1:0-11534 GCF_964245445.1 uncultured Nostoc sp. | reverse complement strand
CAGGGGGAGATGGGGGAGTAACAGTAATATCCCCCTCATCCCCCTCATCTTCTCTAGAGGAGAACATTTGATGGCAATTATTAGCGTTACGAGTACATCTGTTGCAGTTAATCCCCTGAAGCAAAGCCAAACTGTAGGTGCAGTTTTAGCCTTTTTGGGGTTAAAGGGAATCATGCCTTTATTACACGGTTCTCAAGGCTGTACTGCTTTGACTAAGGCAGTATTAGTACAACATTTCCGTCAGACGATTCCCCTTTCCAGTACAGCAATGACAGAAGTTGCAACCATTTTGGGTGGCGAGGAAAGAGTTGAACAAGCAATCTTGACTTTGGTGCAGAGATCCAAACCAGAAATTATCGGTCTTTGTAGCACTGGACTGGTGGAAACCAGAGGTGATGACATGGGACGCTTTGTCAAGGAGATTCGCCACCGCCACCCAGAACTGGATTATTTACCAATTGTGCTTGTCTCTACACCGGATTTCAAAGGTACATTACAGGATGGCTTTGCTGGTGCAGTTGAGAGTATAGTCAGGGAAATTCCTCAAAAAAGCTCTAAGCAAGACGCTTGTCCTACACAAATTACTATTTTGGCTAGTTCTGCCTTTACACCAGGGGATATACAGGAAATCAAAAAGATTGTTACCTCTTTTGGACTCGTACCTATTGTTGTACCTGACCTTTCTGGCTCACTAGATGGTCATATAGAAGATTCTTCTAGTGCTATTACAGCTAATGGCACAAATGCAGCACAGTTGCGCTCAATTGGTAGTTCTGTATTCACTTTGGCACTAGGTGATAGTATGCGGGGCGCAGCGCAAATTTTGGAACAGAGATTCAATATACCTTATGAGGTATTTAGTGAATTGACGGGACTAGCAGCAGTAGATAAATTCCTGCAAGCTTTGGCGGATATCAGTGGTGTTACCGTACCAGAGAAATATCGCCGTCAACGCCGTCAGTTACAACATGTGATGTTGGAGAATCATTTTTACTTTGGTTGCAAGCGAGTTTCTTTGGCGCTGGAACCAGATTTACTTTGGTCAACAGTTTCTTTTTTGCGATCGCTAGGAGTTGAGATTCACTCAGCAGTGACAACAACACGCTTTCCTCTACTGGAAAAACTGCCGATTCCTAGCGTCACTATCGGCGATTTGGAAGACTTTGAACAATTGGCGGTTGGATCTGATTTGCTAATTACCAACTCTCATGGAGTAGCGATCGCCCAACGTTTAAAAATTCCTCTCTATCGTCAAGGGATTCCCATTTTTGACCGCTTAGATTATGGTCAGTTTACCAAAGTTGGCTACCAAGGCACCATGCAGCTTTTATTTGATATTGGCAACCTATTTTTAGAGCAGGAGATAAGGGTTAAGCATTAAACACAACCAACTCTAACTATTTATGAAATATTACCAATATTATTGGTAATGTGTAACATTAGATACAATCTTACCGATCAACTTCAGCTTTGATAGTTACTTAAAAGCCTTATACGTCCATTGGTGAATATACCAACCAATGTTCAGCAAACTAGGCACGAGCTTCTGCATTGACTCAAATAAAATCTTTTACTGTTAATGAATCCAGCACAGCTAAAAAAAACAACTGCCAAAGCGAGTCGTGTTACAAAAAAACTTCGCCGCCGTTTTGATTCCACACAATCTGCGATGCCTGCGGCAGGCAAAGCGATCGCACCATCTTTGCTCACTTGGTTCGAGGTCATTGGCTACATAGTTTTATTAGAACCAGACATTACTCTAGGTAAGCACCAGATAGGGCGGAGTAGTTATAGTGATGTGGTTTTGTGTCAGCGCCTCCATAACGCTTTGCAGAAAATTAACCCGACAAAACCGGATGAGGCGATCGCCGCAGCTATCCATCAGGTTACTTACATTCCGAGTTCCGACTTGCTGGAAAATAACCGTCGCTTTCACAAATTATTGACCAATGGTGTGGAAGTTGAATACCTGTATAAAGAAGAAATAGTTCATGACTTTGTGTCGCTCATTGATACGTCTAATCTACTGAACAATGATTGGCTAGCTATTCATCCCTTGACTGTAGTTGAGGGGAATTATACTCACTGTCCTGATGTAGTTGTCTTTATCAACGGTTTACCCTTGGCAGTTATTGTCTCGATTCAGCCAAGTGATGAACAGGCCACTTTCAAAGAAGGTTATCAGCGAATTCAAACCTACATTGAACAAATACCAAAGCTATTTGACTACAATACATTCCTAGTTATTACTTATGGAAATTGGTCACGAGTCGGTACATTAACCTCAGACTGGCAGGAGTTTTTACCCTGGCGCACCATTGATGGGGAAGATTTTCCTGCCAAGGGCACAACTGAACTAGAGGTGCTGATTCAAGGCATTTTTGACAAACGGCGTTTCTTAGAGCAAGTATTGCACTTGATAGTGTTTCAGGAGAACGAAACCAGCATTAGTAAAAAATTGCTTCGCCGACCTTTTTGTACTATACAGTACCCCAAAAAATCTTCGTGCTAAGGCTGGTAGGTGCTGAGTTATCAGTGATTAGTAGAAAAACTAAATCACAATTCAAAATTCCCAATTGTTACTTTCAGCATGAAAGTTAGAACTATGAACACAAGTTGGTATGAACAAGAGCTAGTCAAAGAATTCAAAACGGTTATTGCTCATTCTTTCCCACAAGTCGATGAATTACTAAAACACTGTCATGTTAAACTTATCGAGTCTTATTGGGGAAGACCTCGTGTTCACTTTCTGCCATACTTCACAATTTATTGCCCTGACAATCTGATTGCTGCTGTCAAAGCCCAGATATCTATACTTAGGGAAGTAGCAGAATATGCGGGATTAGTTGAAGTTGTCTGCCTAAATGCTACGCATCTGCTGCGAGATCCGATGTCGAAGGTAAAGCAGACAGATCCGCGTTTGTGGTTAGAACTGCAATGGCTTGTAACACAAAAACAAGAACATTTACTATGACAACCCGATTTTGGGTGCAACTACAAAAGTGCTTGTTGGGGGAGACCGCTTTCAAAAGGTAGCAACCGTCATAACCCAGATCCACGCTACACAACGAATAAACTCGAAACACGGCTGGTATCTTTTTTCAAGGCTTGTGCATTGCGCCATCTTTGAATAGATGGCGTTATGAAAACACGCAGGAACATTGGATTTTTTTGACTAATAATTCCCAATCCCTAGTTATTTACTATGAATAAATTTCCCCTTCCCGCAGATGATTTGCCTCCAACTGGAGCACCTATACTTAACGAGTTATTCTACAGACAACTAGAAGAAGCTACTTGCAAGCGATTTTATCAAGCCTGCGGCCCAATTATGCGAGTTTTATTATCAAATTGCCACTGGTATTTCAAGATAAATACTAGTCCTCTGATGTTACTCATTATCTGCTATGACATAGAAAGTTATCTGCATATCGTCGATGCTATTCCCCAGTTCATCAAAAAGCTGAAGCAGTTTTCCAATAAAGCCAAAATTCATCTTTTTTCACCAGATTATAAAGGAGAACCTTGGGAAATCGAGATTGAAGAAACATCAGATGATGAAGCCTAGTCAAACAGGAAAATGACGAAAATTTGGTATTAACCAAGGCAGTAGTATTTCACTTTTTTAAGTGCTTACCCCTTATAAGCTGTTCCACATTTAAATTGCATAGTTAGAGCGGGCTTTTCGACCCATCCCACAGCAATACTTCTGGCTGACTTGCCAATGCTCTGGCTAAAGCTACCCTTTGTTGTTGACTTCCAGATAATTGGTGCGGATAGCGTGAGCCTAACCCCTCTAACTGCATAGCTATTAGCTGTTCTTCTAAGAGCGCCCTGATATTAGGAGCAGATAATCCTTTGGGTAAGCCGAAAGCAATATTTTGCGCCACATTCATGTGTGGGAAGAGGGCATAGTTCTGCACTAAGAAACCGATGCGGCGATCGCGGCTCGGCACATTTATTCGTTGTTCTGAGTCAAACAGGACTCTGCCATTTAAGACTATACGCCCAATTGTGGGTGTTTCTATCCCGGCAATGCAGCGCAAAATCATGCTCTTGCCTGCTCCAGAACCCCCCAACAATCCCAAGGGTTGCTCACTGGTGTTAAAGGACACTTTAAGATGAAAACTCGGGAGTCGTTTTTCAATATCCCCAAATAGTCCTACTGCAAAGTCAGGTACAGACAGTTGCTACAATTTTGACTTTTGGCGTACTTTTAGCATCTGAAAGGTAGACGATCCCAGCGTCAGCATTGCCTGATTCTACGTAATTGAGAGCTTGACGAACGTCTTTTGCATAGACGGCTTTGCTTTTAACGGCATCAAGGATTTTTAATGAAGTTAAGACTTGTTGAGCATATTGTCCAGCAGGGACACTTTTGGATTCGCCTAGAGCAATTTTCTTAATGCGTGGTGAAGTTAAGTCTTTGAAATCAGCTACAGTTGTGGAATTTTGCGGTACTATCAACACCACTTGATTTTTCAGCTAGATTATTAATTAACCACATCACCAAATGTCTGCATAGGATTGCGATCGCAGGCTTCCAAGCTCTCTTAATGATGCCTGGAACAAATACCAATTTTACAGGTAAAAATTAGAAAAGTGTATAGACAACTACAATGTTTGCTACCAACTAGGTGATAAATTTTACGACTGATAGAGAGGTAAAAAGCGATGAACTTAACACCCAGTGAGTTAGAACGCTATCACCGCCAAATGATGCTTCCCAATTTTGGAGAGGCAGCACAAAAGCGCTTGAAGTCTGCAACGGTTTTGGTTACAGGTGTAGGGGGATTAGGCGGTACATCAGCGCTTTATTTGGCAGTAGCGGGTGTTGGGCGGCTAATCCTAGTTCGGGGTGGTGACTTACGGCTAGATGATATGAATCGTCAGGTTCTGATGACAAATGATTGGGTAGGTAAGCCCAGAGTATTCAAAGCCAGAGAAACTCTGCAAGCTATTAATCCTGATATTCGGGTGGAAGCAGTTCATGATTACGTTACAAAAGAGAATGTAGACTCTTTAGTGCAATCTGCCGATATAGCTGTTGATTGCGCCCACAATTTCACAGAGCGAAACTTGCTCAATCAGGCTTGCGTGCGCTGGCAAAAACCAATGGTGGAAGCTGCAATGGACGGAATGGAAGCTTACCTGACAACGATTATTCCTGGCGTCACTCCTTGTCTATCATGCTTGTTCCCAGAAAAGCCTGATTGGAATCAGCGTGGGTTCTCGGTTATCGGTGCTGTTTCTGGGACACTAGCTTGTCTTAGTGCATTAGAGGTAATAAAGCTGATTACTAAGTTTAGTGAACCGCTATTGTCACAACTGCTGACAATCGACTTGATGCGAATGGAATTTGCCAAACGACATTCTTATCATGATCCTTCATGTCTGGTGTGTGGTAGTAGTTCTTGTTCGGAAAATTCGTAAACAACATCTTTATAAACAACCGAATCTACTTGATGAGCTAAGTATCTGTTATTTTGACTCTTTAAATACTTTATAGTAGCTTACCATTACAATGACATTAATACTCCCGTATCCAGATTACGTAAAACTATTATACCAAGCAGAAATAATTCAGAATAATGATAGTTCAGATAATTTTGATATCACTAGAAAGTATCAATTTGGACAAGGGTATTGGCGACAGATTCAGCTACGAGATAGCATATTTTTAGAAATTTCAAATTATCAGCAGCCAAAATCATTCATTTTAAAACTTCATGAGCGAAAGCATCCATTAGAATTTCGATTCCTTATTTTGTTAGAGAGCGAATTCAAAAACCTTGAATTCAAGACAGCAGAATACTTTTTAAGTGGTAGTGGTATGGCATCTGAGTGCGCTGTATTAGAGCCATCAGCGCGGATAGTAGAAGTAGCTATTCACCTACATCCAAATGTATTTCATAGCTTTACAGAAAATACATCTGGTAAACTCCCAAAACAATTACAACATTTAATTAGATGTTGGGATAAACCAACTTATGAACGCTATGGAACTCAAACTCCTGCAATGCAAATAGTAGTACAGCAAATTCTTCAATGTCCATACCAAGGCTTTACTAAACAAATTTATCTTGAAGGTAAGGTTTGGGAACTGGTAGCAATGCTAGTAGAGCAAGAAGTACAAATCAACCAAGGTTGCTTCCAGATTAATAAACTCAAGCCATCAGATATTGACTGCATCTACAATGTTAGAGAAATTCTGTTGAAACATTTAGACAACCCACCATCTCTTATTGAACTAGCACGACAAGTAGGTTTAAATGATTGCACAATGAAGCAAGGCTTTAAGCAGGTTTTTGGGACTACGGTGTTTGGCTATCTGCATCACTGCCGAATGGAACTAGCTTATAAGCTGCTTACTCAAAGAAATATGAATGTCACAGAAGTAGCCAGAACAGTAGGTTATGCTAGCTTACCTTCATTTAGTAATGCTTTTCGTAAGAAGTTTGGGGTAAGTCCTAAGTCCTGTCACAGATAAAAATTCCGTCTCGAATAAAAAAAATTCCGGCTCGAATAAGACGCAAACACCGAAAAGTTATATATTTTTACAATAATTAGGTTGGTATAAATATTTATATACCAACTTAATTAGTATAAATTGAGAGCTATGGACTGTAAGGAAAATTATACTTGATCTCAATTTAAATACTTAATATTCCCTAAAAAGTGTGTGTAAAAATGTTTATTAGACTACCGTACCCTGCTGTTTGCTGGTTAATATCTATTGTTTATCTAACTTCAGCTAATCCAGCATATTCTGAACAACCGTTAGTCAAAAAAACTTTAGTACGCTCAGGTGAAGTTTTCAAAGAAATTCAAACATTGAATCAGCTACAACTTCCTAAAACTGATGCTTCATATTTATGGAGAGTACCTAGACAGAATAAATTTCCCGAACTTAGTCAAGCAACTACAGATGTGGTATTAGTTACGGATGTTCAGGTTAACTCTACTGATAAAGGGATAGAGTTAATTTTAGTCACAGCTAATTCTCTTAAATTACAAGTTTTACCGAAAACTGAGGGTAATTCCTATATTGCAGATATCCCTAATGCCAAGTTGCAACTAAGAAGTGGGGATTTTAGACAATCAAAGCCAGTAGCCGGAATTGCATTAATTACAGTTGCAAATTTAGATGCGAACACATTGCGAGTAACGGTGACTGGGGAAATGAGTGCGCCTGCGGTGGAGTTGTTTGATAGTACAAAAGAAGGTTTAGTTTTTGGAGTGACCCCTAGTACTTCTACTGCTCAACAGCCAACAAAAACGCCAGAACAGCAGCCAGGGTTGCAGACACAACCAACTCAACCATCAGCTAGTGGTAATGAACCGATTGAGTTAGTGGTGACAGGCGAGCAGGATGGATACCGTGTACCAAATGCCTCTACTGCCACCAAAACCGATACACCCCTGCGTGACATTCCTGCCTCAATTCAAATAGTGCCCCGACAGGTGTTACAAGACCAAAAAGCAGTGCGGCTACAGGATGCACTGCAAAACGTCAGCGGCGTGACACAAGCAGGCAACTACGGGGGTACAGGAGCTGCTCGCTATATCATTCGTGGTTTTGAGCAGGATGGAAATTTTAGAAATGGATTCCGCGATGCCGATTTCTTCACATTATCAGAAATAGCAAACTTGGAACGAGTTGAGGTACTCAAGGGACCAGCCTCAGTGCTTTTCGGTCAAGCTGAACCGGGTGGGATTATTAACCTTGTTACGAAGCAGCCGCTGAGTGAACCTTATTACGCTGCTGACTTCACCGCAGGAAGCTACGGTTTTTATCGTCCCACATTCGATATCTCTGGTCCACTGAATGCGGACAAAACTCTATTATATCGCTTGAATGTTGCTTACCAAAACTCCGGGAGTTTTCGTGACTTTGTTGACACCGAACGTATCTTCATCGCACCATCTCTAACCTGGAAAATCGGTACCAACACAACATTAAACCTTGATTTTGAGTATTTAAACAATAATACCCAATTTGATCGAGGCATCGTCGCTATTGGTAACAGACCTGCCCCAATTCCGATTAGTCGCTTCTTAGGGGTTCCAGGAGAAAATGATTCAAAAACCACAGCTTACAGAGCTGGCTACAGATTAGAACATCAGTTTAATAAAAATTGGCAGCTTCGCAATGCCCTTTCCATTACTATAAACAAGGTAAATGATTTCCGGGCAGAACAAGGGGACTTGATCGACGATCGGTTTTTGGATAGGAATTTTACAAATGGTAAATTTGAAACTGACACCTACAGTCTCCAAACAGAGGTCATAGGAAAGTTTGCAACCGGGTCAATTATCCACCAACCGCTTTTGGGAATAGAGCTAAACCGAAGCGAAGGTCCGCTGATTTTTAGCAGAGGTATTTTGTCACCTATCGATATTTTTAGTCCGGTGAATAACAGCGTTATCCCTACCAATCCTTTAACAACTTTTGTTAATAGACAAATTCGCACTGATAGATTAGGAATTTACCTGCAAGATCAGATTACCCTACTGGATAATTTGAAGCTGCTAGTCGGAGGGCGTTTCGATTTTACTGAGCAGAAAAATGACAATTTACTTGCCTCAACTAGCATCAGTCAATCTGACCAAGCCTTTAGCCCTCGGGTTGGTCTTGTCTACCAGCCGATACCAGCAATTTCTCTCTACGCTAGCTATAGCAGTTCTTTCGTTCCTAACATTGGTACTTCAGTCAATGGTTCTACATTTGATCCTGCCCAAGGTACACAATACGAGGTGGGTGTTAAAGCCGATTTGAGTAACCGACTGTCTGCAACCCTAGCTGCTTACCAGATTACAAAAACTAACGTCTTGACCACCGATCCCAACAATCCTGATTTTTCCATTTTGACCGGGGAGCAACGTAGTCGGGGCGTTGAGCTAGATATCGCTGGCGAAATCCTGACCGGTTGGAAAATTATTGCCTCTTACGCTTATACCGATGCCCAAATCACCAAAGACAATGACTATGCAGTTGGTAATTTGTTGGGCAGCGTTGCTAAGAATACTGTTAGTCTGTGGACAACCTATGAAATCCAACGTGGGAGTTTACAAGGTTTGGGATTTGGATTGGGACTGTATTATGTGGGCGATAGACAGGGCGATTTAGATAACAGTTTTGTGTTGCCCAGCTACTTCCGCACGGATGCAGCACTTTATTACAAACGCAATAACTGGAAGGCTGCAATCAATATCAAGAATCTTTTTGATGAGAGATATTACGAAAGTAGCCAGGGAAGAGATACTATCTATCCCGGTGCGCCGTTAACAGTCTTGGGCACAATTTCGTGGGAGTTTTAGCATTGGTGTCAAGTTAAGAAAAATAGAGTCTTGTCAAGTGGGTAAAACTCAATGGTTAAACTCAACCCGGTTGGAATGTGATTAGCTTTTACGGTTATACAGACGCACGCATTAGCAAAGACAATGATATTCCAGTCGGGAATCGAGTAGAAGGAGTACCAGCTCATGTCGCTAGTTTGTGGACAACTTACACCTTTGGTACTGGCTCTCTCAAAGGTTTTGGAGGTGGAATTGGCTTTAACTACGTTGGAGATAATAAGCCAGATAGTTTGAATACATTTACGATCCCAAGCTGCTTTCTCACCGATGCAGCTCTGTACTATCGGAATAACAACTTTAGCGTTGGACTCAACTTGAATAACATATTTAATGTTCGATATTATGAAGCAAGCTTTGACTATCTCCAAAGAATTATTCCTAGTCGTCCGTATACAGCAGAGTTGACAGTAAAGTGGGAATTTTAATGAGAACAACTCATTGGTTAACCAAGTGTTTTGTCCTATGCCTGCCTTTTTTAGGGTTGCTTGCTGTGGTAGTGTGGCTAAACGGTTGTTTCTTTTTTAATTACCCAAAAGTTAGCCATGAATTGAGTGTTTCTTCTTTAAGTCAGGTTCGAGTAGTTCAGCACTTAATGGGTCAAACAACAGTTCCTGCTCATCCTCAACGAGTTGTTGTGCTTAGTGGTGGTTCTTTAGAAAATGCTTTGGCGTTGGGGATCAAACCTATAGCTGCCCCAAAGTTATTTGTCTCACAATTACAGCGGTTAGTAGGCCCGCTATCAGGTATTGAAGATGTAGATTGGCTGCCTCCTAGTATAGAAAAAATCTTGTTTCTCAAACCAGACCTGATTTTTGGTATGGCTTTTCATCAAGATATTTATCCACTGTTATCACACATTGCACCCACTGTTTTGGCTCCTCCTGGAACCACTGGAGCTTGGAAAGAATCTTTTGCTTTCACAGCCCGTGTTCTGGGTAAAACTAAAACAGCCCAACAGGTAATGGATAATTATTATGCACGTTTGACACAGTTTAAAGCAAAAATGGGCGATGCCTACGGCAACCCGAAGCGGGAACGCCTGAATACAACTTTAGTATCGGTTGCCGAATTACGTACTGATGCACTTTGGCTGTGGGCGAAGGCAAGTTTTCCAGGAGTTATTCTCAAAGATGCAGGTGTTGCACGTCCTTACTCTCAAACTTTGGATAGTCAAGCAACCCTAAGTCTAGGGGGTGGCCCTGCTGCATACGCTTTATCAAACGAACTCCTGAGTGAGTTAGATGGGGATATTTTATTTCTAGTATCAGAAGACGTACTGGGCACAAGGGATTTACACCCAATACTTGAGCAACTCAAAGCAGAACCGTTGTGGTCAAAGTTGAAAGTTGTCCAACAGGAAAAAGTTCATGAGGTGGGGTTTTACTGGGTTCAGTTTGGCCCCCTTGCAGCCAATCGGATGATAGACGATCTGGAGCGATATTTAGTTAAACAGCAATAAACTATTTGAAAGTTTTTTAAGAGGGATTATGTTGAACTTGAGTGCAATTAGTAATGCAACTATGCAGGAAATTCCCTATAAATGGATTGTATTTGAAAACTTGCTTGACACTTCAGTACAATCTGAACTAGCAAATAGTTTTCCGACTACAAACTATAAAGAATATCATGCTAGAGACTTTGAGCCAGATGGATACCCGGAATATACATATAATGACTACAGGTTTTTTGCACGCTGCATTCTGGATGAAAGTAAGTACAAAGGTCTACAAGATATCAAGGATCTGAGTCTTAGTTGGCAAAAATTGATTGAACAACTTCTCACTCCTGATTATCGAGAGGCAATGGAGCATCTTACTAATTTGGATTTGAAAAACCATTCACTAACAATTTATTTAACACGACATGATTTAGGATTCTGGAACCGTCCTCATACAGATATCCCGCGTAAACATGTAACTCAACTTTTCTATTTAAATGAAGGATGGAACCCAGAGTGGGGAGGGTGTTTCCGAGTTCTCAAAGATAATCAGACTACATCTGTAGTTAAAGAAGTTCCACCCTTGCCGCAATATTCAGTTGCTATTGTACGCTGCGATCGCTCTTGGCACATGGTTTCCCCTATTTCCTTAAATGCAACTCAACACCGTTTGCATCTAGCGACGGGAGCAACGCGATTTGGTGAGGTAGGATCAAAAACCAGCGATCGCTAACAA
>NZ_CAXTNE010000250.1:0-11548 GCF_964245445.1 uncultured Nostoc sp. | reverse complement strand
GGAGAGGAATTTTCCCTCTGCTCCCTGCTTCCTAAGCTCACTCGCAACGTTACTCCTCCTGTTTGAGTAAACTTGACGGCGTTACCCAAAAGGTTAATCAGGACTTGGCGGAGCTTACCTTGATCTGTTTGTATATAACGGGGAAGATTAGGAGCAATTTCAAATCTAAGAAACAATTGCTTTGTCTGTGTCCTTACCTGGAACATTTCTTGTAATGTTTGCAACAGCAGATAAAGGTCGAAGTCTTCAGGGTTGAAAATGATTTGTCCAGCCTCAATTTTGGACATTTCTAGGACATCGTTAATCAGATTGAGCAAGTGTTCACCACTGCGATTAATCGTAGCTAAAGATTCACGTTGGTTTGAGTTGAGACTAGTGTCTCGTTCCATTAACTGAGAAAAACCCAGAATCGCATTCAGAGGCGTGCGGAGTTCGTGACTCATGTTAGCCAGGAAAGCACTTTTGGCTCGGTTGGCAGTTTCGGCGGCTTCTTTGGCAACTCTCAGCGCTTCTTCTGCTTGATGTCTGGCTCGACCGATCGCAATTATTTCACCTACCAGCTTTAATAGATTCAGATCCTCTTGACTCCAGGTTTTACACAAGTGAATCATCGCTGTACCAACAAATCCAACTACTTTGCCAGAGTGAAGCATGGGTACAGCAACTACAGACTGAAACGACATCCCCTCAAATAGCTTTCTCTCTGCTGTATCAGGTGGCAATTGTGCGACACAAGGGATTTGTATATGGTTGCCACGCAGGATCGGAGCATAAAAATAGGGAAAGCTTTCTACAGGCGATCCTTTGGCAAGATCGATCAATGGCTCGACACCTTCGCTGCACCATTCATGGATGAGGTCAAATCGCCTTTGATCTTCGGATAATTCAAAGATGCAGCTGTGTTCGGCACTAATAAACTGAGCGATCGCTTGAAGTGTAAAATTAATTGCTGTTTCTAAATTTTGGTCAATAAATTGGCGAGAAATGCTACTGAGTAAACTTTCTGCTTGAGTACGACGTTGCAAAGCTTCCTCTGCTTGTTTGCGATCGTTAATATCACGAGCTACACCCACAATCTGGAAGTTACCCTGAGCATCTTGGGTGCGGACTGCATTAGAAGTTAGCCAAACCCAGCCCCGACTGCGATGTTTAGCCCGATATTCAGTACCCGAAATTCCCTCACCTGTTGCGAGGATAGTTTGGGCTACTTCTTGACATTTGGGCACATCATCAGGATGAGTAAAGAATTCCAAGGAATTACCTTCCATTTCGCTGGGGGCAAATCCGGTGGTATTCAAGATATTAGGGGAAATATAGTTGAAAACCCCATCAGAACTGATGACAAACAGCACATCATTGACTTTTTCAACAATAGTGCGAAACTTTAACTCACTTTCCTGTAGGGCTGCTTCTGCTTGTTTCCGTTCCAATTCGGCACCGGCACGGGCAGCAAAAATTTTGACAATCAGTTCCCGTCCCGGATCGTGCTTCATTGGTTTGACATCTATCACTGCTAAATGTCCGATGATTTCCCCGGATGAACTGGTTAGAGGAACGCCAAAAAAACTCTCGGCATTCATCTTCACTAAATCTGCATCTTTGGGGAAAGTGGTTTGTACTGCTTGGGGGTAGTGACACATGTTGCCTTTCAAGGTATGTTCACAAGGAGTACCTTGTAATTCATACTCCAAGTTCTCGTTAATAGCCCCGCCACACCAAAATGCCAAAGTGCGGACTCTAGTTTTTGGCTCATCATCAAACTCAGTAACTAGGGCATATTGAACTTGCAATACTTCGGCAAGGTAACGAACGCAGGAATTGAAAAATTCATCACCTGTTTTTGCTGCTGTGCCCTCAACAATTAAGTGTAAAGCCTGTTCTTGCTGTTTGCGATCGCTAATATCTGTAAAAACAGAATCCAAACAGGATTCTTCTACGTTGAGACGGAGTGACAAGAGTACCCAAACAACAGATCCATCCAAGCGCCGCAGTGCTACTTCAAAATTACGAACTTCACCGTCCTTTTCTAACTCTGCTAACATCTGCACGCGATCGTCTGGATTGATATATAAGTCAGTTGTGAAATACTTGCCAATTAAGTCAGCAGCAGAGGTAAAACCTAATATCTCAGCACCACGTTGATTAGCATCGATAATCAATCCATCTTTTTGGCAGGTGCGGAAAATTCCCACTTGGGAATTTTCAAAGATGTTGCGGTATTTCATTTCACTACGACGCAAAGCTTCTTCTGCTTGCTTGCGTTCTGTAATGTCGCGTCCCACACCGGCGATCGCAATTCCATCACTGGGAGTGTTGATTGTCGAAGTATTAAAGTTGAACCATCGCCAGCTGCCGTCTTTGTGTCTTAATCGCACCTCAATGTCAGTCAGCTTTTCTCCAGTCGTAGTCCTTTGTAAGGCTGACATACTAATTGTTGAATCATTAGGCTCGACGAACTCCATCATAGAATGGCCTTCCACTTCTGCCAGGCTGTATCCCAGAATTGGGATAACATTAGGCGAATGATAGGTAAAGGTTCCGTCGGGGGTGAGGACAAATATCAGGTCATTGGCATTTTCGATGATAGTACGGAACTTTAACTCACTCTCCTGGAGAGCTTGTTGGGCACGTTTGCGTTCTGTGGCATCAGTGCCTACTGAAAGAATTTCGATTAAGTTTCCTTGTTGATCTAATATGGGTTTATTTGCCCAGACTATCCAGACGCGATCGCCATTTTGGCGTAAGTTTTCATTTTCGTTGAATAGATAGTTTTCTGGGTGTTGACAAATATCAATCATTAATGTTTGTAAGTCGCGTCCAGAAGTTTCGGTTTCTGGAACAATTGTGCCGATGACATTACGCCCGATAATTTCATCTAAATCGAAACCAAAAATCCTTTGACCGTAATCATTTAAAAATATGATTTTACCATTACCGTCCCAACGCAGAATGACGCAGTTGGCTGTTTGCACCAAATCCCGATACTGGACTTCGCTTTGTCGCAAGGCTTCCTCAGTGCGTTTGCGAGCAGTAATATCGCGCACTATCGCCAAGACGTGTGGCTTACCGTTGTAAGTGCAAGTTGTTCCTTTAACTTCCACATCAATCAAAGTGCCATCTTTGCAGATATCAACTGCTGGCCCATAAAATTGCTCACCAGATCGCGTTGTTTTAAGAAATTCTAAAAAAACAGAATGTGAGTCTGGGTGTATGTAGGCAGATGGATGTAAAGTAAGAAATTCTTCATAAGAGTAACCGTGCATCTGACAAGCCGCAGGGTTAACTTCGGCGACTTTTTCAGTTTCTATTTCAGTAATAAATAGTCCATCATTGATAGCTTCAAAAATACTGCGGTATTGTAGCTCACTTTGTCGCAGTGCTTCTTCTGCCCTTTGGCGTTGCGTAATGTCGCGAAAACTCCACACTCTACCAATAATCTGTTCGCCGATGCGCTGAGGACAGGAATAGCGTTCAAATACTCTGCCATCGCGCAATTCTAATGAGTCGTAACTAACTAGTTCAGGTTGTGAGTATAATTCTCGAACTCGTTGCAAAAATACATCCGGGTCTTTTAGCTGGTTTGCCAGATACGCCAACCGCTTAGGATGATCTGGTTCTATTAACAGTTCTGGTGGAATTGACCACATTTCTAAGAACTTTTGGTTGTAACTAGTGATATTACTTAAGCTATCGACTGCTAAGATACCGTCTTGAATCGATTCAAAGATAGCGCTCAAAAGAGATAAAGAGTTTTCTAAAGCAACTTGAGTTTGTTTGCGTTCGCTCAAATCCCGCCCTAAAACCATCAGAGCCTTGCGTCTACCATCCTGGTGAAATAGGGGAGCTTTAATCATATCTACACTGCTCACTGTCCCATCAGGTCGAGGTATAACTTCTTCTACCTGATGCACACATCCCAGCAGCCAAGCTTGTTCATCTGTTTTGTCGCAGTTGAGCAAAGCATCGTGATAAAAATTGCTAAATTCTGCTAGTTCTGAGTCTTTTTTGCCTTGATAATCAACGCCTTCTATCTGTAAAAATTCCAGGTTAGCCTGGTTTGACAGCAACCATTTTCCTTCACCGTCCTTCAAGCAGATAATATCGGGTGTAGCGTTAATTAATGTCTGCAAACGCTCCTCAATCTCTTGCAAGGATTCTTGAGTTTGTTTCGCCAGCGTGATATCCCGAATCACGAGTATTGCACATGGCTCATCAGTCAGTCCGCTACAGTTCCCGGAAATTTGTAGTGTTAAAGTCCGCTCACCCTGCTGGAACTGATAATTTGCTGTTTCGTACTCCCCATTGAGTATCTGCACATCAGGATAGGCTGGTTGTCCTGCTTGTGCTAAGGGTAGTAAGTCAGTTAACTTTGCACCGCAAACAGAGTTGTAGGGTTGATTCACCAAACGCTCAAAGCTAGGATTGCACCATTGGATGCGTCGGTTTTCTCCTACCCAGATTACAGCATCAGCGATCGCACCTAATGTTACTTCCATCTTGGTGAGGGTAGCTTGCAATTGCTTCACCTGCTCCAATTGTTTAGCGCTCATCACCAACTCCTTAATATCTCCTACCTAGATAAATAAATCAATTTGGTATAGCGATTGTATCTTTAGTTGATCATCAAAATATTTAACTAGAGCAAAACTACATATTGGCTTTAAATATTACAGCAAATATGCATATATCAGCATTATAAAAAGGCAGAGGGCAAGGGTAGAAATACTAATACCTAGTTTTCAATCCCCCAATTAATCCGTGCGGAAAAAATTTCCCACTATTGCAATTATCTCCCCTAGTTCTCCTCTATTTCTTTCTAAATTCAAATCAGAAAAGCAGAGAACACCGCCCAAAACAAGCGCACAATCTCTGCCGTATCAATTAAGTCAATAAAAACGGAGAAAAAACGTATGCTACACCAAATTAAAGAATTGCTTCAAAACGCCCAACTACAACAGCAAGTAAAAGCAGCAGCTAACCAAGCAGAAGCCATCAAAGTGATAGCGATCGCTAGTGCAGAGAAAGGTTATAACTTCACAGTTGAAGCCATTTCTCAAATGCTGGCAGAACTAGCCTTTGTTGATTCCAATGAACTGAGTGAAGAAGAATTACTTAGTGTTAGTGGTGGAATGATGGCTAACACTGGTCACGTACACATGTCATGTTGTACCGATTGTCCCAAGGGAAATGGTCAATGTTGATATTTTAGCACTTAGCCAACAATATTCTTTATTGAAACTAGGTGTAAATGGAAAGGGAAGAAATCACTAACTCTTATCCCTTTCCCTCTGCACCTATGCTTCTGTGCCCCTCTGCTCTTGTCAAACCAGAATTATGAAAAATCCAGTCATCGCCAAACGAGATATTCCATCCTCTCAAGCATTAACAACCATTGTTGCTAACGCCAGTTTTCTCTGGGAACGCCTCGATACAGAAAGATTTGTAATTGACATCGATTCGATTAATGAAAGAGAAATTCAGCGTCGGCTCGATCGCTGGTGTCAAATCTTAGGCGACTGGAACACTTTATATAAACGCTTACAGTGGGAAAGCTTAGATATTGCTACCATTCGCTTTCCGTTGGGAAACATCGGCTGGAATCCGCAAGCACCATTGCCAGCATGGGCAGAAACTTTGCAGCAGATTATACAAATATCCAGGGAATTTGTACTGACACTAGAAATAGATTTACCAATTAATCCAGAAAATCCGATTCCCTTTGAAGATATCCTGCTGCCTGCGATCGCAGTTGCCAGACAGCAACTTTTGACTCGACTTGGTTCTGAACAACTAACTGAAGACAGCTTACCCTTATCAGTCCTTTCAAAAGCTGCTTACCGGGAATTAGAGCGCAGTTTGCTACAGCGATTGGCAGAACTTTGCACCAAGACGCTGAATTTTGAATTTTCTCAAGTTCGTCCATTTGGGAAAAACTTGCTCAACTTGCTAGGAGTATCAACAGAAAAGAGCAACAATAAAACTCACTATAATAAGTTTGTCAATCAACTCCTAGAAGATGGATTGTTGAGCCTATTTAATAAATATCCAGTACTCGGTCGATTAGTTGCAACAGCGGTCAGTTTTTGGGTAGAGTCTGCCACCGAATTTATCCAACGTCTGGCTGAAGATAAAGTAGATATTCAGCAAATCTTTAGCTCTAAAAATGATACTTTAGGTAAAGTTAGCGAAATCCAAACCTCACTTTCTGACCCACACAAGCGTGGGCGAACAGTTATTTTGCTCACTTTTGAGTCTGGACTAAAACTTGTTTATAAACCCAAAGATTTAGGATTAGAAGTTGCTTTCAACCAATTTTTAGATTGGTGCAATCAACACAGTCAGCTTCTAGATTTCAAAGTTATCCAGGTGCTGAACCGAGATAATTACGGTTGGGTAGAATATATTGCACACCAACCTTGTAACGATGAAGCTGCTGTAGAACGTTTTTATCAGCGAGCAGGGATGTTGTTGTGTGTGCTTTACGCTTTGCGGGGAACAGATTGCCACCACGAAAACTTAATTGCCAGTGGCGAATATTTGGTGTTAGTTGATATGGAAACATTACTGCACCATGAAGCTAATTTGATGAAAAATTCACCAGATGCTACAGACTTTGAGACAGCCGCAGAACAGCAATTCTGGGCATCTGTGCTACGAACTGGGCTTTTACCACGTTGGGACTTTAGTAGCGATCGCCGTATTGCTTATGATGTTAGCGGATTGGGTAGTACAGATTCTCAAAAAGTTCCTCATAAAGTATCCAAATGGCAGCGCATCAATACCGATGATATGCATCTGCAATCTGAGTCTGTCACCATGTCCGTAGGGAAAAATGTGCCGCGCTTAGGTGAAATTGCCTTGTCTGCCAGCGATTATCAAGCACAAATTACTACTGGCTTCGAGGTGATGTATCGCTTTTTGATGATGCATAAGAATATATTACTGGTTCCTGGAAGTCCGTTAACTGCGATGCAGAATCAACAAGTCCGCTTTGTCTTCCGCAACACTCGCATCTACAGTGCCATCTCACAAAAAACTTTATCACCCGATTACCTCAAACACGGCGCAGACTATAGCATCGAATTGGATCGCCTCAGTCGTGCCTTTTTGGTTGCTCAAGACAAACCCAATGCTTTACCGATTTTGAGTGCAGAACTCAAAGCAATGGAACAACTGGATATTCCGTTTTTTACAGCTAGTGCTGCTAGTGATGAACTTCAGGTGAGTAGCGATTTATCCATTCCGCAATACTTTAAGCAACCTAGTTATCAACACGCCTTGAATCAGTTGCAGGCGATGGATGAAATTGACTTAGCTCGACAAACAGCGATTATTCAAGGCTCATTCCATGCTAAGGTAGCGCAAACTCACAACCAAGGAAGCCCCCAATGGAACGCTGAATCTTCACCATTGCTGAGTGCGGCAGAATTAATTGCCGAAGCCAGTGCGATCGCTACTGATTTGGAAACGACAGCTATACCAGATCCCGATGGCAGTGTCAACTGGATCGGCTTAGGTTATGTGCATGAAGCAGAGCGATTCCGATTGCAAGTTTTGGGCAACAATCTTTATGACGGACGTTGTGGAGTTGCCTTGTTTCTCGCCGCACTCAGTCAGGTAACTAAAGATTCACGTTCCTCCGATTTGGCATTAAAGGCATTGCAACCCCTACGTCGGCAAATCCAAACCCTGAACTTAGAATCTCGGCAACTCATGGCTCGTCTTATGGGTATCGGTGGCGGGACAGGTTTGGGTTCGATAATTTATGGCTTGGTGAAGGTGAGCCAATTCCTCAAGGATGAGACGCTATTGCCAGATGCTCAAGCATTAGCCGAGTGGATGACACCAGAGTTGATTGCTGCGGATAAAAAGCTAGATATCATGAGTGGAGCGGCTGGAGCCATTCTTGGGCTGTTATCTCTTCACAGAGTAACGGGGAATGCAACAGTTTTAGAGAAAGCGATCGCCTGTGGAGAGCATTTGCTCAAGCATCAAATTAGCCACGAAAATGCTCCCAAAGCTTGGCAGACCGTAAGCGAAAAGCCTTTGACTGGTTTCTCCCACGGAGCAGCAGGAATTGCTTATGCTTTGCTGCGACTCTATGCTGTGACACAAAATCAAGCTTACAACGAAGCAGCACTAGAAGGCATTGACTATGAGCGCAGCGTCTTTAGTGAATCCCATGCCAACTGGCCTGATTTTCGCAGCCTAGAACCCAACCAGCCAGCAAGCTTCCCGGTTGTCTGGTGTCACGGTGCAGCCGGGATTGGGTTGGGGCGTTTAGGTTGTGTCAGACTTGGAGAAATTCCCGGAATTGAAAGCGAGATTAAAATTGCGCTGCAAACTACCCAGAACTACGGATTGGAAGCAAGTGACCACCTGTGCTGTGGCAATTTGGGCCGAATTGAAACCCTGTTAGTCGGGGCACAACGCTACTCCCGCTCTGATTGGCGTGAAATTGCTCTCCAGAATGCTACAAATGTTGTGGCTAAAGCCAAACGAACCGGAGCATATCAAATGTTCGTTAATTTGCCTAGTTCCGTATTCCACCCCAGTTTATTCCGAGGTACAGCGGGAATCGGCTACGAGTTGCTACGGTTAGCTACCGATGATTTGCCTTCAGTACTGTTGTGGGAATGAGCCTACTCCTTGCCTTTGCGTCCTTTGCGGTAGCCTGCGGCAAGCCCTTCTCTACCAGAGGTGATCTGGCGTCAGTCTTTTGCGCTAGTCAGCCAGTCGGTTGCTTGCCAGTGAAAACCGCTAATTGAGCGGCGAAAGCACGCTTGAAGGCGGGCCGCGCTTCGCCACGGGCGACATAGGTAGAGAGATTCGGATAGTCGTCCAACATACCCGAGTCTTTCAACCTGAGCAGCACTTCTACCATCATCAGGTCGCCTGCGCTGAATGCGCCATCGAGCCAGTCGGCATCTCCAAGGTGACTGGAAAGTTCTAAGAGCCGATTACGGATGCGACCTTCGACGACACGCAGGCGCTGCTCGTACCAGGCCTGATCACGCTCTAAGTACGTGGCGATTTCCCGATCAACGATTGGCGGCTCTATCGTGTTAAGTGCGGCAAACATCCATGTGATCGCTCGCGCTCGACTATTGGCATCGTCTGGCAACAGCCCTGTATGGCGCTCCGCGATATGGAACACGATCGCCCCCGACTCGAACAGGGCAAGATCACCTGACTCATAGGTTGGAATTTGCCCGAAAGGATGAAGCGCACGGTGCGCGGGTTGCTTCATCTCACTGAACGAAACAAGACGAACGTTGTAAGGTTGGCCCACTTCTTCGAGCGCCCAGCGAACGCGCATGTCACGCGCCAGTCCCTTGCCGCCATCAGGCGACCGTTCAAAGGCGGTAATAGTGGGTGTCATTGTCAGGGTCATGGGGATTTCTCCTTTCGGTCCAATTTTCTGTTTTGGGTGTGTGTTCTGTCCGGCAAGAACAGCAACTCTAGATATCAGCGTCAAAGCTGGCATTAAAAGCACCGGCGGAACGGGAGCAAAAAGATAGATGTAACACTATTACCAATAGTGTTACATTTTGCGCGGCTGATGCTGCCGGCATCAGTTGGCCGCGGTCGCTCATGACCGCCTTGCCAACACTGGCGCTTGGTGGCAAAGCACGTCTGCGTAGAATTCGTTTTGCGACAGTCAAAAAGAGTACTAGTAAGCCGAAAAAAGAACAACCATAATCTGCTTGACCGAAGAGGCAAAGGGGCAGGAGGCTCTTAGCTGGGGGAGCAATCCCTGTCCCGAAGCCGTGAAGCGGAGCGGAACATGGGTATCAAGCCCCGCCCTTCCAGGGCGTTCTCGATTGGTCGGCTTCCTTGCTCCTTCCAATCCTCCCCCCTGCTCCCTGCTCCCTGCTCCCCTGCCTCTTTTGACCTTTTAGTTTTTCTACTTCCAGATGTGTAACTTGTAAACTTACTACTGCTGGGTCATTTTGTCATGCTTTAGTCTAAACTCCAGTTACGAGCTAGGACTATTTTGCTGAAATCTCCCCTAGTTCTCCCCGATTTCACCATAATCTTAGAAGTCAAGAAGAAGGCTCTAAGCGGTGTCAGCAAGGAGGAGAACAATGCAACTAAAACATAGTCACATCTTCCGCCAAGAAGCGCTAGATCGCTTATCTTCACCAGAACAACTGGATCAAGCAATACAAGTTGTCAAACCTCAAGCTTGGTTGACTCTATCTACTTTGAGTTTTGTGGTTGCTGTAGCTGGCGTATGGAGTGTGTTTGGCAGAATTCCCCTGACTGTCACAGGCCAAGGTATCTTGATTAAACCGCACCATGTTGTGGAATTTCAAGCACCCAGTTCTGGCCCGTTACTAGCTCTCAAGGTCAAGTCGGGAGATATTATTAAACAAGGTGATGTGCTGGGTATTATCGACCAATCAGCGCTAAAGCAGCAACTACAGCAAGAGCAAGTAAAGTTACAACAATTGCAAACCCAGAATCAAGAAACTGACAGGCTACAAAAGCTGCTGATTGACCAACAAATTATCACCCTTGGGCAGCAAAAACTTGATCTGGAAAATAATCTGCGTCGAGAGCAAGATGCGCCAAAATTACGCGATCAAACACAAAGAGCGATCGCCCAAAAACGTCAAAGCATTAATTCCCGCAAACAACAAATTAATTACTTACTCAAAACTTTACAAGGACGGGTTAATAATCGTCGTCAGCTTTTTGAGGAGCATGTCATCAGCCAAGATATGCTGGTGCAAGCTGAACAGGAATATTTTAACACTCAAAGCGAACTCTCAGATATTGACGTGCAACTAAAGGATCTGGAAATTCAAGAAACCACTACACAACGAGAATATCTAGAAAATCTTAACAGAATTGACGAAATTAAAACTAAAATTAAAGACCTTAATACTCAAAATACTAAATTACGCGAACAAGATTTAAAGCAATCAATTGATAAAATCAATGAAATTCGGGAAGTAAAGCGGCGCATTGCCCAGTTAGAACTCCAACTATCTCAAGAAAGTAGAATTATTAGCAAATATAATGGTCACATTCTCGAACTGAGCGCCGTCCCTGGACAAATGATGAATCCGGGTAGTCGCTTGGGTTCAATTGAAGCTGAACAGCCAAATTCAAAACTTATGAGTCTTGTTTACTTTGCGAATAAAGATGGTAAGCAAATCAAGCCAGGGATGGCTGTACAGGTGACTCCCAGTTTTGCCAAACGTGAGCGCGACGGTGGCATTGTCGGAACGATCGCAGATATTTCTTCATTTCCGGTAAGTACACAAGATATTACCGCGATCATTGGTAACAAAGAAATGGCCGCCAGCCTTGCCGCTAAAGGTGAAAATCAGGTGCAAGCTTTTGTCCAACTCCAAGAAAACCCTACATCAGTCAGTGGCTACAAATGGTCATCTTCTGATGGCCCAGCTTTAAAAATATCTTCTGGCACAACTACCTCTGTTCAAGTAAAAGTTGGAGAAAAAGCACCGATTTCTTATATTATTCCTATGCTACGCTCTTGGACGGGGATTTATTAAATTGGGGATAGGGCATGGGG
>NZ_CAXTNE010000249.1:0-11577 GCF_964245445.1 uncultured Nostoc sp. | reverse complement strand
ATGTCGGCAGTGGCGGCACTTTTAACCTCTCTGACTTGAATGGCACTAATGGCTTCACCATTCCTGGAGGTGGCGCCATAGGTCTTTCAGTTAGTTCTGCGGGTGACATCAATAACGATGGCGTTGACGACCTGATTATAGGCGCACCTTTTGCCTCAGCTAACGGCATCTCTGGCGCTGGGCAAAGCTATGTGTTGTTTGGGGGGCCAAATATCGGCGTTAGCACTTTTAACCTGACGGGAACTCCTGGTGCAGATACTCTTGTAGGCACAGCTAGCAACAACATTATCGATGGTTTAGCTGGTAACGATACCTTAACAGGCGGTGGTGGTCAAGATAAGTTTGTGATTCGCCGAGGCGATGGCAATGATATCATCACTGATTTTGGCGGTGTAGGTAAAGGCACAAATCCATCGGCGGCTGTGATTGCTAAAGTAGACACTTTGCAATTTACAGGGAGTGGCTTAACTGTCCGAAATTTGCTATTGACTCAAAAAGGCAAGATTCTAGAAGTTACCTTTGAAAATGTGGCTAATACCAAAGTCACTCTGCAAAACTTTCAGTTGGAAAACTTGCATAATCTGAAAGCTTCTGGAACAAGACCAACGATTAGCAATATCCTGTTTGATGGGCAAACTAGCATCATCGGCTTTAATGTCTTTGATGCCAATTCCACTCAAACTAGCCTGTTTGAAAAGAATACGGTGACATTCCTCAATGACCTATCCAACAACATTAAGGGTTTTGACAACTCTGCTGATGTGGTCAATGCTCAGGGGGGTAATGACAAAATCGACGGCAAAAGTGGCAATGATCTGCTGCGGGGTGGCGCTGGTAATGATACTTTCATTGGTGGTGCAGGCAATGATACGCTTGTTGGTGGTGCGGGTGCTGACAGATTTTTGTACAATACCAATGCTGCCTTTGCCTCTTCTGCTGTTGGTGTAGATGCGATCGCTGATTTTAAACACTCCCAAGATGACAAAATTATCCTGGATAAGACTACCTTTAGTGCTATTACTTCTGCTACGGGAACAGGTTTTAGTAATGTCAGTGATTTTAAAATCACTTCTTCAGCAGCAACCAGCACGGCAAAAATTGTGTATAACGCTGTGAGTGGACAGTTGTTTTACAACCAAAATGGCAGCGCGGCTGGTTTTGGTAGCGGTGGTCTATTTGCAACTCTGACTGGTGCGCCGACTTTGATAGGTTCAGACTTCATCATTCAAGCGTAGTAGATTAATAAAGCACATACCAATACGCTTGGGTTAAGCTTTTTTCTCTCCCCCTAGTGCCGCAGAGCGGAAGTCAAAAGTCAAAAGTCAAAAGTCAAAAGTCAAAAAGTTCATACATCAACCCTCGTGGCTGTTTGAAATGGTAGCTTGATTTACGCCGCGCTGTACTAGTGCTTTAAGAGATAAATTTCCTTAACCCAATATTTAGAAGAAATACTATAATCATTAACTTATAAAAATTAACTTAAAAATAGAGGTGAGGCATAGCCCCACCTTTGATTCTTAACTCAAAACTATTACAGCACCTGCTTAAAGAAAGTTACTAAATCATCAATGTTGGGTGTGTGAAGTAAATCTATTACTTCGGCAGCTTTTTCAGAAGGTATATAGTCATCTGGTACACCGATAATTGTAGTTCCCAAGTTTTGGGCGAGGTGATACCAAAAAGCCAATTTATCATCAACGCTCAGTGAAGTATACTCTTGAGTAGGAATTGCTGTTTCTCCTACCTCGCCTTGGTGTAGCAACTGACGCAAAGCAGAAACCTGTTCCTGCTGTGGCAGGTTTTGAATTTGTGCAACTAAATTCGCAGTCTTTTCATTCGTCACATCATTGAGACAGAGCGCTGGAATTTCATGAGAAATTTCAGTGTAAAGTAAAGCTAGCACACTCAGGCGATCGTCTGTATCCAAACTCTGAAATTTTGATACACTTTGTTCTAAAAAATTGACGTTCGTAGAAGTCATAAACACCTCAAAGTAATTAACTGCTTAATTAACTAAAAAAATATTGATTTAACTTTATAGAAAACACTACATCAAATATACCATTAATATAAACTAAGTATATTGAAATCAACCAAAAGACAGATTAATTAAACTGTGATTACTCTTAATATATCTATCGAGTACAAAACAAAGGGCGTTACAACTGTTAGATACAACTGGACTAAGGGCATACATAAACACAGAGTTTTAATTTTTAATCTGTGTTTATTTATCAAAAAAATGAAAACGCCAGTCATCAAAATTTGGCTTGATGTTAAGCGACTGGCGGATATAACAAGCTTTAAGAAAAGCGATATAACACTCTTGTCTTTCGCATGACGACGATGCTGCATATCGCAGGCTAGAGTTGGTAACCCTACACTAACACCAATCGCCTAAATTTGGTGAAAAGTAAAGACATTTTGATTCCTGAATTCTACTACAACCAAATTAACTTGGTATAAAAGGTAGCCTCAAGCAGCTTCAAAACTTCAAAAGTGCTAAATTTCAGCACCTGATTTTGCTTCAGCGCCCATTGGCGAAACATAATCACGGAAAAGAGTAATCTGTTGCTCAAACTCTAATCCTTGAATTTTGCCAAACAATTGTTGAGATTGTGAGGGAAGTTCATAGTCAGAAGGTACAGGAATGATAGTACCATTATCCATACCTTGAGATAATCGATACCAAAATAGTAGCTTAGTGGTATCACCCAAAGAACCATATTCACGAGAAATTTGGGTATCTACTTTATTAATCAAGTCACGCTGAACTTGTAATTGTTGTTCGTGAGATAATTCCTTAACTTGATTAAACAAACCTTCAGCAATTTCTGGGGAAACAGTGCTAGCACCAGGAGCAGCTGGCGTAATTGACTTACCCATTTCCTTGTAAACGAACCAAAACAAAGCCAGTTGTTGATCCACATCCAACTGTTGCCAAGCTTGAACATGTTCACGAATAGTTGGATCGCCAGTTTGTGTAAATGTCATTATTAACTCCAATTGCAATTAATTAATTTCATTAGCAAGGTTATCAAATGTACAATTGGCGTTTTACCCTACTGAAGACAGATGTATTGGAATCATAAAGAAGATCAATTATAAACAAAACATAAATTGGGCAACCTGTAGTCCTGCATTAGAAGTATTACAGTTAGATAAAAACCCAACATTAAAAGACAAAACAATACTTGCCTTTAGCAAAGTAATGGAAATGCTACCCAATTGAGATATTATCAGGGGTTATTTCTGTAGATAGATGTTAATTTGATTGTGGCAGTGCTTTTTAAGCACTGCCCAATTCAGCCATATCATATTAACGGCGACATCAAATAGGAATACGGCTTTTGCTATTATTTAGCTTATTCTCGCCGATCTTGATAATCTTCAGAAGACTTTGGATCTAGCTCCCAGCGATCGCCATCACGTTCCTCTAAAATATCGTTAGTACGCAGAAACGCAAAATCATCCATTTCTAGCCCTACTGCTGCTTCTAGCTCCTCAGTTACATTTTGATCGGGAGTGGAAGTGCTACCACCAACAGCTTCATCCCCCACTGCATCTGCATCTTGCCAATAAGCGTCAACATCGCCACCAGTGAGTTCAGGACTAGTTTCTGTGTACTCCTGTCTTTCTGCTCTCATTGAGCGCCCACCAATATTGTATCCCGGTAAGTCTTTCACACCAGTACCGTAGGATTCGGTAATTTCCTGTGGCAAATCATTGGTTTCAATTTCGTCATTATGATTTTTTTCTGCCATGATACTAGCCATTTTGTGCATTATCACAATAACGTTTTCCTGACACCCAGTTGTCTTACTAGAGATGTATAGCTTTAGAAATAAAATAATCTATCCCCTTGGAACGAAGCTTAACTACCCATCGGGTCATACCATTATAAATATGAATTCATGGTCAAACAACTTGTAGTTGAAGTTTTTAGTTATGAGTTAAGAGCTATAAAACCGAAATTATTCAGTAGCCAGGTTCTCACTCATAACTATTTATTATTGAGCAAAAAATCAAATTTAAGTTTAGCCATTTAACTTTATATTCATGCTTTTAACTAAAGAATTTTGAGAAGCGGAGGTAGACAGTGGAATACGATGAGTTCATTACACATGTACAAAGCCTTACCCAATCAGATTCTCGTGAAGAGGCAGAACGTGCTACCCGTGCCACATTAGAAAGCCTTAAAGAACGGATAGCAAATGATGAAACACAGGAACTAGCTGCAAATTTGCCCAAACAACTAGGAGATTATTTGCGAGGGAAAGAAGGAGATAGTGGTGGCTATTTCAACTTACAAGAGTTTATTGCTCGTGCAAGTCAAAGAGAAAATATAGATCCAACCACTGTAGCAATTCATGTTCGGGCTGTATTTAGTGTGTTGCAAAATGCCATCAGTCCAGAATTATATGCTGCCTTGCACTCCCATTTTTCTCACGATTACGAAGAACTGTTTGGGACTTGACCAAGAAGTGAAGATCCTGCATAGTAGGCAATTCAAACAAAATTTATCACGAAAAATTCTAGCTGCTTAACTTTGTAATCGATAAATATTGTAGCTAGTTAAATACTAGAAATAAACAGGTAATATAATCAATGACTGACCATAACACTCATTCCGGTAAGAAAAAAGTTGCCATTCTCATTGAACATGCAGTAGAGGATGCAGAATTTACAGTACCTTATAATGGACTAAAACAAGCGGGAATGGAGGTAGTAGTCCTCGGTTCCCGAATGAATGAAAAATATAAGGGTAAACGCGGCAAACTTAGCATCCAAGCTGATGGTACTACCACAGAAGCGATCGCAGCCGAATTCGACGCGGTGATAATTCCCGGTGGGATGGCTCCCGATCAAATGCGGCGGAACACCAACACAGTACGTTTTGTCCAAGAAGCCATACAACAAGGAAAATTAGTTGCTGCTGTTTGTCATGGGCCACAAGTTTTGATTGAAGGCGACTTGCTCAAAGGTAAACAAGCCACTGGTTTTATCGCTATTGCCAAGGACATGATTAACGCTGGCGCAAAATATCTAGATGAGCCGGTGGTAGTTGACGGAAATTTGATTACATCCCGTGAACCTGGAGACTTGCCAATTTTTACCACAGCTATTTTGAGCCGTTTGGGTTATAGTGGCAAAGATGCTGCATTACCAAATGAAAAAGACACAAGTGCTGAATGGTGGAAGCTGGCTGATGCTTGGGGTGGCTCAACTAAAGGTGAGATCACTAAAGGTTTAAATAATGCCCTTGCTGGTGAACGTTATTCGCTAGAAGCATTTGAAAACTACTTGCAAAAGGAATCAGATAGCGAAGTTAACTCAGTCTTTCAAGAAATAATTGCTAATAAACAGCGCCACATTCAAAAACTGGAAACTTATCTTCAGCTATTGGGCGAAAAACCTTCTTTAGGCGCGAATATTGCCAATCAGTATGCCAAGGTCAAAACTGCCTTGACCGGAAGTGATGATATATATCAGTTACGTTCTGCTTTAGGTGATGTGCAAACTGGTATCGGCGATATTGGCAATTTGTCTGCAATGTTCACTGATCCAGTAGCAACTGCTATTTTCAAAGAAATTTACCAAAATTTATTGAAATACGAACAGCGATTAGTAGAACTGTATCGGGCGCGAATAGGTACTCAGATTCAGCCTCCTAAGCCGACTACAGGGGCTGCTGTGTCAATGTAAGGTTTTTTGAACGTAGACGGCTACCGAAGAGGCGCAAATAACGCACAGAAAGAAGAGGGTATTCGCGCCTCTATGGTGAATTTACACTAATGGAGATATAAAAAGTGACTTCAACATCAGGGGATAAATCAAATACAAACCAGCCGGAAGCTAGTGAAGTAGAGCGTTGGGCATCCCTTATCGGTGGCGGTGCGATGGTGCTGATGGGTTTAAGACAAGGTTCATTGCGGGGAGCGCTGACGGCTTTAGCAGGTGGTGGTTTGGTTTATCAAGGTGCAACCAAGCAAAGCACAATCCAGAAAGCACAGGAAGCAATAGGTCTAAACCAACCCATCAAAGTTGAAAAGACGGTAACTATCAATAAATCGGCAGAAGAATTATATCGCTTTTGGCACGACTTTGAGAATCTGCCCACATTTATGAAGCATCTCAAATCTGTCAAGGTGCATAACGAAAAACGTTCTCACTGGATAGCCAATGCACCCTTGGGTAACAGTGTAGAATGGGATGCAGATATTCTCGAAGACCGGGAAAATGAATTTATTTCTTGGGCTTCTGTAGAAGGTGCAGACATTGATAATTCTGGTTTTGTCCGCTTCAAAAAAGCACCAGGCGATCGCGGCACAGAAGTTAAGGTTGTTTTGGAGTATAACCCACCCGGTGGAGCATTGGGAGCTACCGTAGCTAAACTTTTTGGTGAAGAACCAGAACAGCAAATTGGCGATGAATTGCGCCGCTTCAAGATGCTAATGGAAGCAGGCGAAATTGCCACAACAGAAGGCCAACCTTCTGGACGTAAGTAGTTATTTGTTCTTTGTCCTACCCTACGGGAAGCCGCTGGCGCGTCTATGTCATTTGTCCTTTGCCTAAAGCGAATGACCAATGATTAATGACCAATGACTAATGACTAATGACTAAGGATTAATAACTATGAAAGCAGTCTGCTGGAACGGTGCTAATGATGTGCGGGTACAGTCGGTACCAGATCCGACAATTCTCAACCCGCGTGATGCGATTATTAAAATTACTTCCACGGCGATTTGTGGCTCTGATTTACATATATATGGCGGCTATATTCCCACAGTGCAACAGGGTGACATTATTGGTCACGAATTTATGGGAGAAGTCGTGGAAGTTGGTAAGGGAGTCAACAATTTAAAAATAGGCGATCGCGTTGTTGTTCCTTCCACAATTGGCTGTGGTAATTGCCATTATTGCCAACATGATAATTGGTCATTGTGCGATAACTCCAATCCCAACGGTTGGATTCAAGAAAAATTATTTGGCAATATCACCTCAGCCATTTATGGCTACTCCCACATGCTAGGTGGTTATGCAGGCGCACAAGCAGAATATATCCGTGTACCCTTTGCTGATGTGGGTGTCGTCAAAGTTCCGCCAGACTTGCCGGATGAGATGTTGTTATTTATCTCCGATGCTATTCCCACTGGTTATATGGGCGCAGAATTATGCGATATTCAACCAGGTGATACTGTAGCCGTTTGGGGTTGCGGTGCTGTTGGACAATTTGCTATGATTAGCGCCTACATGATGGGAGCCGAGAAAGTGATCGCTATAGATCGCTTTCCCGAACGCCTGGAAATGGCGAAAAAGTTTGCCAAAGCAGAAGTGATTAACTACGAAGAAGTTAATGCTGGCGAAGCGTTGAAAGAGATGACTGGTGGACGTGGCCCCGATGCTTGCATCGATGCTGTTGGTTTAGAAGCACACGGTGTTGGTTTAGAAGACTTCTACGACCAGACAAAACAAAAGCTCAGATTGGAAACCGACCGTCCCCACGTTCTGCGGGAAATGATGGTCGCCTGTCGTAAAGGCGGGACTCTTTCAATCATGGGTGTTTATGGTGGTTTTGTAGACAAACTACCATTTGGTGCAGCCTTCAACAAGGGTTTAACCTTTAGGATGGGACAAATGCATGGACAAAAATATATGCATTTGTTATTGCAGAAGATTTTGGATGGAAAACTTGATCCATCCTTCGTTGTCACCCATCAATTGCCTCTAGAGCAAGCACCCCACGCCTATCACATCTTTCAACAAAAAAAGGATAACTGCATCAAAGTTGTTCTTAAACCCTGAATAGTGAATAATGATTTAGGGTTTTGAATTGTACACCCAACATAATGCAATTGAGGTTTTTTATGAATCGAGTAAGTTCTTGGCTACGAAACATTCGTATTTCCCAAATCCTTGTAGTTTTCCTGGTAGGATTTATGTTTTTACTGGGTCAAGCTTTTACCTACGTTAATGTAGCACAAGCTGATGTTATAACTCCAGAGGGTACTTATTATAAAGGAATCCCAGACGGAAAAGGTGAAATCAGAAACGATACCCAAACAACAAAAACCCAAAATCCATTAAAAAAAGCTGCTGATAATATCCGCGAAAAGCTAAACTTGGATGAAGAAACTCCTCGAGCTACAAAAGATTTTCTTAAGTCTACAAAAAATACAGTTGGAGACAAAGTTCAGCCATTGACAGGAACTAAAGAAGGTTATTACCGAACTCCTCCTAGCAAGTAACTGAGAGATAGAATGTAGACTCGTAGCAATTTTTGAGTCTAACTGTAAAACAACCTGTGAAAATTTACTGAGACGCGATAACTATCGCGTTTCAAAATCAGGCTAAATCGAGTGTTTATCTTGATATTAACGAGCTAGAAATGATAACTAAGGACTAAATAATTATGAAAGCAGTTTGCTGGCATGGAGCAAACGATGTGCGGGTTGATACAGTTCCCGACCCCAAAATTATTAACCCACGCGATGCCATTGTTAAAATTACTTCTACGGCAATTTGTGGTTCAGATTTGCATATTTATGACGGCTACATTCCCACCATGCAAAAGGGCGATATCCTTGGTCATGAATTTATGGGGGAAGTCGTAGAACTTGGAAGTGCAGTTAAAAATGTTAACATAGGCGATCGCGTCGTTGTTCCTTTCACCATCTCTTGCGGTAGCTGCTTTTTCTGCAATCGAGATTTATGGTCACTGTGCGACAACTCTAACCCCAATGCTTGGTTAGTAGAAAAGCAAATGGGACATTCGCCAGCAGGTCTATTTGGCTACTCTCATTTATTCGGCGGTTACGCTGGTGGTCAAGCAGAGTATGCAAGAGTACCCTTTGCCGATGTCGGCTTGTTCAAAATTCCCGATGGTTTAACGGATGAGCAAGTGCTATTTTTAACTGACATTTTCCCCACTGGTTACATGGCAGCCGAGAACTGCAACATCAAACCTGGTGATATTGTCGCCGTTTGGGGTTGTGGCCCAGTTGGACAATTCGCCATCAAAAGCGCATATATGCTAGGTGCGGAAAGGGTAATCGCCTTTGACCGCATTCCCGAACGGCTGCAAATGGCTAAAGAATACGCCAAAGCAGAAGTTCTTAATTACGAAGAAGTGAATGTAGGCGAAGCACTCAAAGAAATGACTGGCGGTCGTGGCCCCGATGCTTGCATAGATGCAGTAGGAATGGAAGCACACGGCACAGACTTTATGGCGTTTTACGACCAGGTAAAGCAAGCAGTACGTCTAGAAACAGACCGTCCAACGGCATTACGGCAAGTAATAGTGTCTGCTGCTAAAGGTGGTCATGTATCACTTGCGGGTGTGTACGGTGGCTTTTTAGATAAAATCCCGATGGGTGCTGCCATGAACAAGGGATTAACCTTCAAAATGGGACAAACGCACGTCCATAAGTATTTACGGCCCTTGTTAGAACACATCCAAAATGGTGACATTGATCCAACCTTTATCATCACCCATACTTTACCTTTAGAACAAGCGCCCCACGGCTACGAAATTTTTAAGCACAAAAAAGATAACTGCATCAAAGTTGTACTCAAACCGTAGTAGGGAATGGGGAGTGGGGAATAGGGAATGGAAACAAGGAAAATAACCATGCCCAATCCCCCAATCCCCAATGCCCAAAATTAAAAGTATAAAGAGGCAAAAAATATGTCCGATAAAACCGTTATTAAAGTAGACTCTAGCAATTCCCCTAAAGGTGAACTTGGTCAAAAATATCTTGCATCTGGCAAAACCGTTTCTATGCGCCTATGGGAGAATGAGCAACCGAACGAACCTAAAGAGCCAACAGCGCGAGAATATGAAACTGTTGGTTATGTAATCAGTGGTCGTGCAGAATTGCATATTGAAGGGCAAACAATTTTACTAGAGCCTGGAAGTTCTTGGGTAGTACCAAAAGGAGCCAGCCATACCTATAAAATTTTAGAATCATTTACTGCTGTTGAGGCAACCAGTCCACCTGCTCAAGTTCATGGGCGAGACGAAAACTGATTTGCAGTTATCTGAAGTTTTGCGATCGCTAAAAACTTATAGCTGTTTTCAAGTGCATGGAATATAAAGCCTTCCTAGGGGAACAACAGTGTTGTTCCCCTTTTTACTTTGACTCCCTATGGAGCCTAGTAAAGCGATACAGTCAACTACTGTCTTTTGGTTATACCTTTCTCGAAAGAAGCCAGAGCTTTTTGAAATCCATTCCTAGACAGAACTATAAAGAAAAAAGCCCTAGTCGGAATACTTATTTAAAAGTATTTTTTTTATCTGACTAGAGGCTGATGAAGATAAAGCATTTGATTAGTTTCCTAGTAATAAGAGGCTACACAAAATCGCATAAAAGTTTGGCAACTGTTTGATTTTGTGTAAACGACATCTATTAACGAGGAATTCAAATGTTTTATCACAATAAGAAACTTCAGTATTTTAAGCCACCAGAAAAACCAGATGCGGTTTACGCAATGAAAATTCAAGAACTCATCGGCGGCACTTTTGGTGAAATGACCGTGATGATGCAGTATCTGTTTCAGGGTTGGAACTGTCGAGGCCCTGCCAAGTACCGAGATATGCTGCTAGATGTTGGTACTGAAGAAATCGGTCACATTGAGATGCTGGCAACAATGATTGCCCATCTTCTAGATAAAGCGCCGATCAAAATGCAAGAAGAAAGCGCAAAAGATGCGGTAGTAGGTGCCGTGATGGGCGGTAGTAGCCCACGAGATGTAATTATGGCGGCGGCGATGAACCCCCAACACGCTATTGTGTCTGGTTTGGGTGCAACACCATCTGATAGCGTCGGCTATCCTTGGAACGGTCGTTATATTGTCTCCAGTGGTAACTTGTTGGCAGATTTCCGGTCTAATCTCCACGCCGAAAGTCAAGGGCGTTTGCAAGCAGTGCGACTGTATGAGATGACAGACGATCCAGGAGTGAAAGATACCTTGAGCTTTATGATCGCTCGTGATACCATGCATCAAAATTTGTGGCTAGCAACCATTGAGGATTTAGAAAGCTCTGGATTGGAAACCACACCAGTTCCCAGTTCCTTCCCATTGGAATTGGAGAAACGTGAGTTTTCTTATCAGTTCTGGAATCACTCAGAAGGCACAGAAAGCTCTGAAGGTCGTTGGGCAAAAGGCCCCTCAATGGATGGCAAAGGCGAATTTGAGTATGTAGAAAATCCCCAACCACTAGGCCCAGAACCGCAACCTCCTGTGCCCGATGCACGACTGCATGGTACCTCGAAAATGCCACAGGCATAAGGCAACGGTTCGAGCGCACCCCCTTTGACTGAGCGTATAACAAGCATCGGTGGCTAATCATTGGCATGAAGTTAGGATTCACATCTGTTCTAATAACACTTGATTCCCCCAATTCTCCTGGCAAAGGAGGGTTGGGGGAATTTTAGCAGATAAATATGCATCAGCTAGCTAGCACTCATTTTGTAGTTTGATAGATTAAGAACAATGCGATCGCCGAAATAACAAATGCCATCGCCGAAATAACAAATGCCATCGCCGAAATAACAAATGCCATCGCCGAAATAA
>NZ_CAXTNE010000248.1:0-11644 GCF_964245445.1 uncultured Nostoc sp. | reverse complement strand
GGTTTAATAATTCTTCTCCCCCTGCCTCCCCTGCAACGCCAGCTCCCCCTGCTCCCTTTGCTTCCTCATCTTTTCACTACTGCTGGAACTGATACTTGTGTTCTTAGCTTTCTGGTTTGCTCAATAATTTGGTCTATGTCTTCTTGGGACAAACGCTGGATGTAGTTGAGTTTGATTTCCTCTAAGAAGTCAAAAAGTAAACTCTGAATTTCTGAGAGTACGTGTTTTTCCTTTATTTGAGATCCTAAGACTTTGCTAAAGGTTTCTACTAGTTGACTGGTGAGTTTTGCGCCAACAGGGTCTTCAACAGCACTAACTAACGTTTTGTAAAGATTAGTTGTGATTTGAGTTGCCAGTTGTTCGCTTAACTGAGTTTGAGCTTGTCCTACGCCAGGGAGGTTCTGGAGGTTGCGGTAGACGGGCACTTGATGGAAAACGGTTTCGATGTTGTGGCGCAAAATAGCTACGATCGCAGGTTGGATTTCGGGTAGCACTTGGTAGACAATTGTTTTTACCAAAAGACCTGCGATTGCTTCCACTTCATTCACATTATTAATATCTATGTAGGGACGTAAATTTTCTTGTTGCAGTAGCCAGCGCGTTAACTCACCCTTCTGAATTGAACCCTGAACCTGGTTAATTACTCTCACCACTACAACTTCTGTGAGTTCTTCGGCAAAATTGGCGACAATCCCCTGATGAATTTGCTTTCGCACTGGATGCAAATTCAACAACTGCGCTTGATCGAGGCGGACTACTACAGGTAAAATTCGCAGCCACCGCCAAAATGGCAGTAGTAAAAATAGGTCGTACCAACGCCACAATACTGCTTCAAACCAGCTTAAACCAGGATGTCGGCGTCTAATTAAGAAAGTGCGCCCCAGCAATTCTACGCCAAATAAAATCACAAAGGGTAAGTCAATAATCCAGAAATCATCAATAAATTCGCCATTTTCACCGATTTGGCGGAAGTAGTTAGAGGCAATCAAAGGACGGATGCTCTTGTTAAAAAAACTAATTTGTTGATCCCAGCCATTTTGTGATAGGTAAGGCTGACTCCAAAAAGTGCCAAAGGACTGTTTTGCAGATTCATTACCAATGTGCGATCGCATCCGCTTTTTGATTTTTTCCAGAGTCCCACTCTTATTGACTCCCGCAAACGGGTTACTGTCAATCATCTCGCTGCTAAGACGACTTATTTGTATTAGCCTGCTATTTACCTGAGAAGACTCTAACCCTGTTTGGCTGACTTGTTCTTCTAATGCATCTACTGTTTCTAGATAACTTTTTGTGTCTCGATGGGGTTCGATACCTTTTATTGGGTCATAAATCTGAATAATTTGGGGAAGTTTACGCAAGTAGAAATCTCGCCAAGGTACGTAACTTAAATTAAACAAAACTAAACCTAAATTTACGGTGGCAGTAATTGCCATAATTTTTTTAAACCAAAGATTTCGCTGCTTATAAGGTTTTAGATTTTTCATACTTTGTCATATATTATACACATAACCTATTTGGAATATAAGCTTTTTCATTTGTCAAAACAGAATTCAGGAGTCAGGAGCCAGAATGGGCCAAACCTTAGCTATCCGCTAACAGAATGAATTTTGAACAAAGGTCAAAACCCGCTCCGTTCGCGCGGCATCTCCAATTGCCCCCGCTCTAGCTTGACACAGGTGACAGATGTATGCACTACTGTAATTTAGTGTTCAAGGGGTGGATTTGATTCAAATGATGCTGTATCTCTGCTAATATAAGATACTTCTTTTGATGGATGACAAAAATTATTTTTTGTATAGTTAGTTAAATTCGACAAAATAAATCACAAATTATTCAAAAAACATTAAAAAAGCACAAAAAAAGTTATTAAACAAACTTAAAATGCAGCTGTTAACATTTATAATCCTGCTGATTTAACTCAAAGGAGTTTTAAGTATGTGGTGTGGGTTTGGAAAATCAAGCGCGAACTTTGCTGTTACTTGCCTGATAACGGCTAGCGTCGTAATTGCAGACACAGGTTTCGCAGCCTCTCAACGTAGCTATAGCCCCCAGCAATTCCGTGCTGTGTTGCGAGGGTTAGGCTATAACGTCAAGGTAACAAATGGTGCTTTGAGGGATGAGGAAACTAAAAAGGCAATTCGTGAATTTCAGACGGGTTATAAGCTAAAACCAGTTGATGGTATAGCAGGGCCAAAAACCCAACAATTTGCTGCTAACATCATTCAAATTCTGCACACAAATTTGAATGCAGTGGTAAAGCCAAATCCTCCCCTCTCGCGAGATCATTTTTATGATTCCCGCACGGAAGCAGTGGTGAAGGAGTATCAGAAGAAATATCAGTTGCAAGAAACTGGAATTGCTAATTTAGCACTCCGCCAAAAGCTGAATGAAGAAGCAAAGACAGTTTTTAGTCAGCCGACCGCTACACCGACAGCTACACCGACAGCTACACCGACAGCTACACCGACAGCTACACCAACAACTACACCCTAATCGCCACCAAAAACTCCTATCCCAAAACCTCTTAAGTCATTTGATTTGGTTCTTCTAGAGGTCTGCCCTTGGGTGTAGGTAGAATTGGACGGCGGTCATTGTAAGGCATAGGAATGTACTGGACGCTGGGTCGGCCTCCTTGTGGCTGTGGGTACTGATCCATGAGATCATAAATAGAATGGGGCAGTCCGACTGTTACGGGCAGCCCCATTTCTGTTGCTTCCTCTATAGTGATGGGATAGTCGTGGGTGACGCGGCCGGTTGTCAAGGCTTCGATAATCGATTCGATATTTTCTGGTAAAACTTTTTGTTTAGGTATACTGTCTTTTAGCAGAGTCCGTACAAACCTCTGTACCTGCTGTATTGCTTTGCGTGAGAGGTCGGCCATAATTAGAGTTTGGTCATCAATCTCACTGATGGGTTTATCTTCGACTACTTTTAGGATACTCGCTGCTGGGTAGTTACCCAATTGGGGATCAACTGGCCCTAAAACAGCGTTAGCATCCATAATAATTTCATCAGAGGCGATCGCAAGCATGGTACCGCCACTCATGGCATAGTGAGGTACAAAGACTGTAACTTTTGCCTGGTGGCGAATTAATGCTCTAGCGATTTGTTCTGTAGCTAAAACCAAACCACCAGGAGTATGCAAAATTAAGTCAATCGGCACATCTGGGGGTGTGAGGCGAATTGCTCGCAATATTTGTTCTGAGTCTTCGATAGTAATGTAGCGAGATAAAGGAATTCCCAGGAAGCTAATGGACTCTTGACGATGAATCAGCAAAATTACCCGACTTTTGCGTTCCTGCTGGAATTGTTGTAAAGCACGCAAGCGCCGATATTCTATTTGACGTTTTTGCCAAAGGGGTTGCAAAGAAGTCAGAAGGAGAAAAATCCAAAATAAATCACCAATACCAAAGCCCATAAATATTAATTTTTGTTCAAAAATAACGGTTGTCGTCATTATTGTCACAATTTTTGGGCGATCGCATTTCTATCTGTAGGTTTAAAACTATCTAACCACATTAAGCAAAATATTATTAACCATGAATTATTTATTATCCCCGTCGCCAAATCTTGATAGTGTCGTCATCACCACCACTAACTAGGGTTTGACCATCGGGACTGAAGGCGACGCATCGAACATAACTGGAATGCCCTACAAGCGTGCTGATTTCTCTGCCACTGTGTACGTGCCACAGTTTAATAGTATTGTCCCAACTGCCACTAGCGAGAAATTGCCCATTATGGCTAAAGGCAACTGACCAAACTGAATCAGAATGACCAATGAGAGTACGAATTTCTCTGCCTGTATTTACATGCCACAGTTTAATTGTGTTGTCACCACTGCCACTAGCGATAATTTCCCCATCCTTGCTGAAGGCAATACAGTTAACAAAGAAGGAATGGCCTGATAATGTGCAAATGTTTCTGCCTGTGTATACTTGCCATAATTTAATGGTGTAATCAGTACTGGCACTAGCCACAAGCTGTCTATCTTTGCTATTCGTTGCAGGCGTTGTTGGAGAATAGGCAACTGACGAAACTGAGTCAGAATGGCCTATGAGAGTTTGGGTTTCTATACCTGTGTGTACTTGCCACAGTTTAATTGTGCAGTCAACACTACCACTAGCTAGAAATTTGCCATCTGGACTAAAAACAACGGAATTCACCCAATTAGTATGACCAGTGAGAGTACGAATTTCTTTGCCTGTATTTATATCCCACAATTTGATGGTGTTATCCCAACTAGCGCTAGCTAAGATTTCCAAGTTCAGTTCTGCAACTCCCGCAGATTTACCTGACTCCTTTTGATAAGAAAGCTTTAAGGAGACTGGGCTAAAGGCGACGGAATGAACCATACTGGAATGACCAGAAGACCAACGACCTAGTTGACGCACTAGCTTGCCAGTACCTAGTTGCCAAAGTTTAATAGTATGGTCATTACTGCCGCTAGCAATAAATTGCCCGTCTGAGCTAATGGCGATCGCATGAACCATACTAGAATGACCTTTGAGGGTCTGTACACATTGCCACTTCTGTTGATCTAATACAACAGGTGGAGGTGGTTTAAGTTTAGGCGTTATCACCAAGTTAGATGATATTGGTGCTATATTATCGCCACCAGTATCAGAATCCAATAAATTCAACCACTCCTGCACAGACTGGGGACGATAGGTTGACTCCAAATCCATGCCGCACATAATAGCCTGATTTACCCTCTCGCTGATTTTAGGATTAAAATATTGTGGTGGTTCTAAATTAACATTGTGACGTCTATCATCTGCACTCGTCGGTATAACTGCGGTAAGCAAATTATACAAAGTAGCAGCTAAGGCGTATATATCAATATATTCTCCTCGTGGCGCTTCTGATTCATACTGCTCAGGTGGGGCAAAACCAGGAGTACGATACACTGTATGCCTTTGGATCATATTGGGAATAAATTCTCTAGCGATGCCAAAATCTATCAGCACTGCTTCTGATTTATCAATGCGGATCATAATATTACGTGGTTTGAGATCCCGATGCAGCAGCCCTTTAGAGTGAATTAGCGTTAAAGCGTCGCCAATTTGCCTGATGTACAGTAGCGCTTCTGCTTCTGATAGCACTCCCATCCGTCTTAGGCGCTGTCCTAAGTCTTCGCCTTCGATGTAATCCATCACCATGCAGGGTAAATTTCCCTCATCAAAGATGGTTTCTATCTGTACTATATGAGGATGGTGACACACAGCCAGCCGTACTGCTTCATCACGGAAGTCTTGCCGTAACTTGTTTCGGTGGAGTATCCAGGCGGGGTGATTCAGGATTTCTTCTTTAAGAGTTTTAATCACTCGCAGTTGATTCCGTTGATTTCTGGCAAGATAAGTAATGCCAATTCCGCCTTCACCTAGTTGGCTTTCAATAATGTACCGTCCACCGAATAAAGACTTTCCTGCATTCCACACCATTAGTAATATTTGACAATTCCTGGTATTTATTTTGGCACGGTATCAGAACAGCCAACACGAATTTTTGGAAATTCAATTTTGTTTTGCTGTTGTAGCTTTTTGGATTACTTACTTAAAGAACATTTTCATTAACCTCAATAATTACTAATATAGAGTTGGGTATAACCTAATAGTTTTAGCTAAACTATACTTTTACACCAAAATTTTATTTGATTGTTCATGCTAAAGTAAACGATGACTTTAGCAATATTTGGTCATAATAATTTGACTTGTAGGTAATGTAAAATTATGCTAAAGAATCTGAAGCTGAAACAAAAGTTTACAATTCTGCTACTGGTAATTCTAACATTCGGTCTGAGCTTGAGTGGATTTGCTCTTTCTTCTCTGCTTAGAGAGAATGCTAAACAAGATATTAGCTCAACAGGTCTTATGCTCATGCAAACCATGAGTTCTATTCGTAAATATACCAATACTCAAGTTAATCCAGAGCTAGCTGATAAATTGGCAACTGAGTTTTTGCCGCAAAGTGTGCCTGCATACTCAGCACGAGAGGTATTTGAGATTTTACGTAAAACACCAGACTACCGTGATTTCTTTTACAAAGAAGCAACTCTCAATCCCACAAATCTTCGGGATAAAGCTGACGTTTTTGAGACAGAAATTGTAGAAAGGTTCAGAAATAAATCAGACCTCAAAGAACTGAGCGGATTTCGCTCAATTCCTGGTGGGGATATCTTTTATATTGCTCGTCCCTTACCAATTTCTGAACAAAGTTGTTTGGTTTGTCATAGTGTACCCGAAGCTGCACCTCCAAGTATGATTAATCTTTATGGTACAGCCAATGGATTTGGCTGGAAGCTGAATGAAATTGTCGGTGCTCAGATGATTACAGTACCAGCGAATAACGTCATCAACAAAGCCCATCAGTCTTCCTTAGTAATTATTCTAATTGTATCAACTATTTTTATAGCTACTATCCTGTTAGTAAACTATTTCTTGAATCGACAAGTTGTAATGCCTCTCAAACGCATGACTCGCATCGCCGAAGAAGTTAGTACTGGACACATGGAAGTTGAATTTGAGCAGATGTCTAATGATGAAATCGGTAATTTAGCTAAAGCCTTTAAACGGATGCAGTTAAGTTTAGAAATGGCAATGAGAAGAATCAAACGCACTCAGGGAGGTATAGGGGATTAAAATAATTCGTAGTAGATAAGCTATGCCGAAGGCGTTACCTCTGGTTCGCGTTAGCGTCTCCCATAGGATAAGCAGAAGGTTAAGGTAATTTGTAATTCAGTTGGGCAAAGGAAATTTAGACTCAACCACAAAACTGACTGCGCTTAGTTGCTCTTTACTTTAACCCTGAGAATGAGTTAAACAACTCAAAATTATCTCTAAATGAAAGGTAGTCTATATATTTATGATAATAAGCTTTTTTTGAATTCAAAAGCTGCTTGAAAGTCAGGAATTTCTCTGGCTATGAGTTCAATAAATTGATCGGGTGAAATGTAAGGATTTTGATCTAATATTTCTTCTATAACGAGATTTGCCATTGGCCCGATGTGGTAAGCTAACTCTTGGTGACAATGTTTAATAAATGCTGGTTGGAGCGAAGCTTGCTGTTCTTTGATTCGCCCAATTTGCGGAATAGCCGATGAAGTAGGTGAACTTAAAATTGTTTCTCCAGGTTGGTTGTATGACGGCGATATTGCCGACATAGGTTGAAATTCAGGATTAAATACGGTATGGGGCAAATCATCAAGCATGATTACAGGAGACATTACCACTTCTGGTTCTCCAATCCGCTCTAAATCTATAAGAACTTCACTCGCTGCTTGGTATCGCTTGTTAGGTCTATCTGCCAACATCTGATCGAGTACTTGAGCGAACCCATCAGTAACATAGGTATAATAACGCCACTTCCATTCTAAGGAATATTGATCCATTAGTAAGGATGGATCTCTACCTGTGAGTAATACAATAGCTGTTACTCCCAAAGCATAAAGGTCACTAGAGGGAGAACATAAACCCAAGCTAATCTGTTCTCGGGGAGCATACCCCACTTTGCCGACAAGGGACATTTTGCCAACAAAGGTCACCTGGTTGTTAGAACTTCTCCCTTCATTCATGTCAGCAATTTGCTTGCCTACACCGAAATCAATCAGCACTGGCAGATCCTTACCATCAGGTAACATGATATTATCAGGCGAAATGTCTCGATGGATGATGTTGTGCTGGTGAACATATTCCAAAACAGGCAGCAGATTTTTTAGCCATTCTATAACTTCCTCTTCAGAAAAGTTTCTGCCTTGACGTTGAAGTTCTCCTAGCACCCTAGAATATGTTTTACCGTCAACATACTCTTGTACTAGGAATAATCGACCATCTCCTTCAAAGCAAGCCAAAAATTTGGGAATTTGAGGATGTTGCAATTGATGAAGAATTTTTGCCTCTCTTTTAAATAAATTGCGATATTGTTCCAGTCCACTCTCCCCTGTGCCAATGGGCGCAAACTCCTTGAGAACACAAGCTTCATTAAACCGACGAGTATCAAAGGCCAAGTAAGTTCGCCCCAATCCTCCCTGTCCCAGAAGTTTTTGGATAATATAGCGGTTATCGATTAGAGTTCCAGCAGCTATTTCTGGTCTTGTCATAGGGGACTGTGACATCTCATCGCACTCCTAGCGATTTTATTATTGATAAATTATTCAGTTTGCTGAAAGTCAGAAACTCTAGCTGATATTGGCTTATAACATCCTTAAAATTGAGATTAGCATCACTGTCAAGACAAGGAAATACACTCTTCTACAATCTTTCGACGGTCTTATGTGACCAAATAGACAATTTTTACCTGAGTAGTTCGATCATACTACTCATACTTACGTATTTTAGCAGTCGGAATATAATCAGTGTCTGCGGTAATCTCTGCGACTGCTCTGGGCATCGCCTTTTGGATTTGCAGATGAACCACATTTTACCTCTAGTAATTCAATTGGCACTGAGCTTTGAACAGTAAGGATGTAGCGTGATATCATAGTTTCTCAGAAAAACTGAGGTTGCTATAGACTTCGCGAAAAAATTATTATATGTATTTCAAGTGTTGAATATGCGTTAGCGCAGCTCGTCGTAGACATCGCTCTCAAAAATTAATCTTTCTGAGAGCTAATATTGTTAAAAGATACCTGCTTCGGCATCGGCTATGAAACTTTTCAGTACAGGTGATTCATCAAAATTAGAAAATTCTGCTGCTATCAAAAAATATTACTGAAGCTACAATAATTCATCTAGTTCATCAGGATTTACGCCTAACTGACGCAAACGTTCTGCTAATTGTTCTGCTTTTCGTTTGGCTTGAGCAACTTCTTGTTTAGCTTCTGTAGCTTCTTGTTCTTCTTCTGTGGGTTCATTGACGAGAATAATTACTTTTACCTGCTGGTTATTTGCTAACTGTTGTAAAATCACATTTGGTAAGGACTTGTACGCTCGCACTTGTGCCAACTTGTGCCAAGCGTTGCCGAGGTAGCGACTTGTACTGACTTGTACTGAGCTTGTCTTGAGCGCAGTCGAAAGGCGCAGCCGAAGTAGCGTAATCGAAGTAAGCCGAGGTAAGCCGAAGTATTAGTGATTGGGAACTGGGTTTTCACTCGTAAAAATTATGGAATTTGCTTTGACCCCTTCCAAATTTTGAAACAATTTCCCAGTCCCTAGCGATGCACTGAGCGCAGTCGTTGTATCCCCAGTCCCCAGTAGTTACTCATCTTCGTCGGGTTCTAAATCGTCAGCTGTCAGTTCCTGATGGGGGATGGCGGCGATAATCGCATCTATTACTTTAGATACTGGTAATATCTCAATATTTAAGTCGGGAAATTTTGTCCCTTTTGGCACGATCGCTCGTTTAAATCCCAATTTAGCTGCTTCCTTCAAGCGCAGTTCCATTTGGGAAACCGATCGCACTTGTCCGCCTAACCCAACTTCACCGATTAATACTGTACCGGGATCAACTATGCGATCGCGGAAACTGGCAACGATCGCGATCGCAATTCCCAAATCCACCGCAGGTTCTTCCACATTCAACCCACCCGCAGAAGCAACGTAGGAATCCAATTTCGACATGGGAATTCCCACTCGTTTTTCTAAGACAGCGAGAATTTGCACCAAGCGGTTGTAATCTACACCAGTACCAGCACGACGGGGTGAAGGGTAGCTGGTGGGACTCACTAAAGCTTGCAATTCCACAACTATCGGGCGAGTCCCTTCGCAAGCAACGACAATGGCAGTACCGGGGGCCGGATCGTCACGGTTGCCTAAAAATAGTTCTGAGGGGTTGGCAACTTCCCGCAGTCCATCTGTCACCATTTCAAAGATACCGATTTCGTGAGTTGCGCCAAAACGGTTTTTCACTGTCCGTAATAACCGATGAGATGCAAAGCGATCGCCTTCAAAATACAACACCGTATCTACTAAATGTTCTAAAACTTTTGGCCCGGCGATCGCTCCTTCTTTGGTAACGTGTCCCACAATCAGCATAGTGACATCTTCGTGCTTCGCCACCTTCATCAATGCTGCTGTACATTCCCGTACCTGAGCTACCGAACCTGGTGCAGAAGTCAGCGCTGGAAAAAACACCGTTTGGATACTATCAATCACCGCCACGTTTGGCTTGAGAGAATCTATTTCCCGTAAAATTTCTTCTAAATCTGTTTCTGGCAGTACATATAAATCTGCACCTATACTGTCAGGATCTATGGGAAGTGTGGCATTTACTACCACAGTGGTATTCTCATCATTAACCACATTTACGCTTTTTGATACTCCTAAACGAGAAGCGCGTAATTTTACCTGTTGCCCCGATTCTTCACCAGTTACGTAAAGGATGCGATATTTCTGTGCTAATTGATTTGATACTTGCAACAATAAAGTCGATTTACCAATACCTGGATCGCCGCCAATCAGCACCATAGAGCCAGGGACAACTCCGCCCCCAAGCACTCGATCTAATTCTCCATAACCAGATTCCCACCGGGCAATTTGGCGATCGGTAATTTGGTTAAATGTTAAAGAGGCTCGTGCTTTAGCTGGTTTAGCCTGAGATTTGCCATTGGTTTGAGTTGATTGCCAACCACTCACTCCCCCCCGACTCGGTACATCTACTGAGGATTGAATAGAAATTTGTTCTTCTAGAGAATTGTAAGTGCCACAAGCTGGACATTTACCAAACCATTGGGGCGATTCTGCTCCACATTCATTACAAACAAAAAAGGTTTTTGGCTTTGGCATTCTTAAATCTTATTAAATAATCTTAATATTTACTTAATTCCGGAAAAAAACTAAAAACCAATAAGAATAGTAGTATTTTGAGCTTTTTCCAAATCAATTCATGGAATGATATCTTAATATTATGGTATTAAAAATTAATCATGTAAATTTTTCGTGAAGGAGCGTTGAGAAACTTGGAAAGCCATAAAGAAAAAATCTTGGTGGTAGACGACGAAGCCAGCATTCGCCGGATTTTGGAAACGCGCCTTTCAATGATTGGCTACGATGTAGTGACGGCTGGCGACGGGGAAGAAGCATTAGATATTTTTCGCAAAACTGATCCTGACCTGGTAGTTTTGGATGTAATGATGCCAAAGCTAGACGGCTATGGTGTATGTCAAGAATTACGAAAAGAATCAGATGTCCCCATTATTATGCTAACAGCTTTGGGGGACGTGGCCGATCGCATCACTGGTCTAGAATTGGGTGCTGATGACTACGTAGTTAAACCATTTTCCCCCAAAGAGTTAGAAGCTCGAATTCGCTCAGTGTTGCGGCGAGTAGACAAGAACGGTGCTTCTGGAATTCCCAGTTCTGGGGTAATCCATGTCGCTAACATTAAAATCGATACGAATAAGCGACAAGTCTACAAAGGCGATGAGCGAATTCGATTGACAGGTATGGAGTTCAGCTTATTAGAGTTATTAGTCAGTCGCTCTGGAGAAGCTTTTTCTCGTTCGGAAATTTTGCAGGAAGTTTGGGGTTACACACCAGAGCGCCATGTTGATACCCGCGTAGTAGATGTGCATATATCTCGTTTGCGGGCAAAGTTAGAAGATGATCCTAGCAACCCAGAATTGATTCTTACAGCACGAGGTACTGGTTATCTTTTTCAGCGAATTATTGAACCAGGGGAGGAGTGAGGAGATGAGGCAGGGGAGGAG
>NZ_CAXTNE010000247.1:0-11735 GCF_964245445.1 uncultured Nostoc sp. | reverse complement strand
GCCCCCTGCTCCCCGTGCCCCTCTTCCACGGTAGTGCAACCCCAGTATAAACTTCTCTTGAAAATGCCCCACAGACGCCAGCAAGGCTTTTGTGTTACAATTTTGGAGTGTTTTTGCTTTTATTTGCCTTTAGGCGATTTCAACCCCACGCATCAGGAGAGTTTACATGACGAGCAGTTACAGTGCCGATCAGATTCAAGTTCTGGAAGGTCTGGAAGCCGTCCGCAAAAGACCAGGAATGTACATTGGTACCACTGGGCCGCGAGGACTCCACCATTTAGTTTACGAGGTGGTGGACAATTCAATCGATGAGGCTTTGGCAGGTCATTGCACTCATATAGAGGTGGATATCAACGCTGATGGTTCAGTAACTGTAACAGATGATGGTCGCGGTATTCCCGTCGATACTCACTCGCGCACCGGAAAATCGGCTTTGGAAACCGTAATGACGGTACTGCACGCAGGTGGAAAGTTTGGTGGCGGTGGTTACAAAGTTTCTGGAGGATTGCACGGGGTTGGTGTTTCTGTTGTTAATGCCCTGTCTGAGGTTGTAGAAGTTACGGTTTGGCGAGATAAAAAGGTTCATCTTCAGCGCTACGAACGCGGTATCCCAGTTAGCGATCTGCAAGTCAAACCTTACAAAGAAGCTAGAACCGGGACTTCTGTTACTTTTAAGCCAGATACCCAAATCTTTACAAATAGCATTGAGTTTGATTACATTACTTTATCAGGTCGCCTACGGGAATTGGCGTATCTGAATGCAGGTGTCAAAATTACCTTTACTGACCACCGTTTAGAACTACTAAAAAGCGATACACCCAAGGTAGAAACCTACGAGTACAAGGGTGGGATCAAAGAGTACATCGCGTACATGAACCGTGAGAAGCAACCGTTGCATGAAGAAATTATCTATGTGCAGGGAGAACGGAACAACGTACAAGTGGAAGTTTCTTTACAGTGGTGTACTGATGCTTACACGGATAATGTGTTAGGTTTTGCCAATAATATTCGTACCGTGGATGGTGGTACGCACTTAGAAGGCTTGAAGGCGGTTCTGACTCGGACATTAAATGCAATCGCTCGCAAGCGCAATAAAATTAAAGAGAATGAACCTAACCTCAGTGGGGAACACGTCCGTGAAGGTTTGACTGCGGTAATTTCCGTTAAAGTCCCAGATCCAGAATTTGAAGGACAAACCAAAACCAAACTCGGTAACACTGAAGTTCGAGGGATCGTTGATTCTTTGGTAGGAGAAGTCCTCACCGAGTACCTAGAATTTCATCCGGCGATCGCAGATTCAATTTTAGACAAAGCTATCCAAGCTTTCAAAGCCGCAGAAGCCGCGCGTCATGCACGGGAATTAGTCAGACGCAAATCTGTACTGGAATCTTCGCCATTACCTGGGAAATTGGCAGACTGTAGCTCTCGTGACCCTGGCGAATCTGAGATATTCATTGTGGAAGGGGACTCAGCCGGTGGAAGTGCAAAACAAGGACGCGATCGCCGCACTCAAGCGATCTTGCCTCTACGTGGTAAAATTCTCAACATTGAAAAAACCGACGACGCTAAAATTTATAAAAATAACGAAGTTCAATCGTTAATTACAGCACTTGGTTTAGGTGTCAAAGGTGATGAATTCGATTCCACCCAATTGCGTTATCACCGGATAGTCATTATGACAGATGCTGACGTAGACGGGGCGCACATTCGGACTTTGTTGTTAACATTTTTCTATCGATATCAGCGATCGCTCATCGAACAAGGCTTTATTTATATTGCTTGTCCCCCACTATTTAAAGTAGAACGGGGACGTAATCATGAGTACTGCTATAGCGATCGCGAAAAAGATCAAACAATCGCCAAATTTCCTGCTAACGCCAACTATACCATCCAACGTTTCAAAGGTTTGGGTGAAATGATGCCACAACAACTCTGGGATACGACAATGAACCCAGAAACCCGTAAAATGAAGCAAGTCGAAATTGAGGATGCCGCCGAAGCTGATCGCATCTTCACAATTTTAATGGGCGATCGCGTCGCCCCCAGACGAGAATTCATCGAAACCTATGGTTCTAAACTCAACTTCACCGATTTAGATATTTAATATCGATTCTCTGGCACGACTCCAATAATTTTTGACATTGGTAATGGGTGATACGTTTTCACCCATTACCTTTTTTATATGCAAAACTGCTATAAAAAGTATCTCTTTTGGATGATGACAAACTAAGAAACATATAAATCTTTTGTATTAATATTTTTCAGACTACAAACTATGTCGTTAGATGAGTGACTATATCTATAAATTCATTAGATATTGTCAATAATTCCTTATTTAACTGGATTTTAGACAAAGCTATGAAAGTGAGCAAAGGCATAGTAGAAATATTGTTCAATATTATTGGCATAAGTAGCTTGATTGCTCTGTCTGCCTGCGTTCAACCTGCCGAAACTCCTACAGCAACTGTCCCTCCTGTCACGCCAACCCCTACTCCCACCATTGCCACCCAAAATTTAGCAGAACTGGCAAAGTCAGCAGCCAGTCAAGGACAGTTTCAAACCCTCATCCAAACAGTGCAAGCAGCAGGCTTAACTGAACAGCTTGCTAAACCAGGCCCTTACACAATATTTGCACCTACTGACGCCGCTTTCTCTGCTTTACCAAAAGCTACTTTAGATCAACTCTTACAGCCAGCAAACAAACAACAATTAGTCAAGCTTCTGGCTTATCACGTTATACCTGGGGGAATTACCTCCCAGCAATTGACATCTGGACAAGTTAAAACAATTGAAGGTAGTCCCGTTCAAATCACGGTTGATCGTGCCAGCAGCTCAATCACAGTCAACAATGCTAAAGTGACTCAGCCAGACATCCCAGCTAGCAACGGCATCGTTCATATAGTTGACCAGGTACTTCTGCCACCTAATTTTCCCCCAAGTTTAAAAACCACTCCAACACCACCGTAAGCAGGTCGGCGTAAATGATTATTGTTGGGATAAGGCAGGGGGCAGTTATTGCTGGGAGCAGGGGGAGAAAGAGTTTGAGCCTTATTTACTTTTCTTCACACAGTTTGGTTTTATTGCACCGACTTACTTAGTTCAAGGATTGCTTACAGTTTCCAGTTTTCGGTAGGGGTGGCTTTCAAACCATTGGTGTCAACTTAATGTAAAACTCATGTCGCGCTAATAGCTCAAGTCATCTCCTGATGACTAAATAATCTAAAAAATCTTTAGTCTACTGAAGTAGACTTTGGCTATGAGCCGCTGAAATTCATTTCTGGGCGGGCGTGGAAGCCAACAGATAAGCGATTTCTAGCTTACTTAAGTTGACACCAATGCTTTTAAACCTACCTCTAGCGAAAACTAGACGCTAACAATCAATTAAAAAACTAGGTTCTTCTACCACATAAGCGCTAGGCTAGTGCAACATAACTATAAAAATTCTCAATTTTTCAGTTAATTAATGACCATATAATTTGCTGATTGTCAATATTTTACAAAAATTCAATCTTTTAGTGTTAGCTAAACTACCAACTTTATGAAAGTTTAGTTAAGATAATACTCTTTGCACTGACTGGCTGATTTATTTTGTCCACCAGCTAGAAACACATTTGTTATGCTTTAAGAAAATAACTAAATCTCATCTATCAAACAGCAATTAATAAGTATTTTGAGGATTTCTTATAATAAGATGACAGAAATTTACTGAAATAGAAGTATTGAAGTTTACAATAAATTTACGTAAGTAAAGTTTGTAACCAAATCATTAGGCAATCTTCTGTCTTTATCTTTGTTGGAGGTAATGCCTACTGGAAGCGGACACCATCTGGCAGCAAACTTGTTAAGATCTTCATGTACTGCCTTAGCGATCGCTATTGTATCGGATGTATCTAATGAACTTTTGCCTTAAATAAGACTATACTGGCGAGTTCGCAGGACAAATTCTTTTTGTATTGATTAAAATATCCTTGTATACAATAAGAAAAGTTTGTCAAGTTTCATAGGGCTGAAATCGCCACAGTGCGTTAACGTGTGAATAAGACCAAATTAGTTAAACCGAAATTGATCTGCTATCAGGTCGATTCTGCCAAAGCCTCAACTCCTCAGTTAAGGTAATTAGTACGCAGAAGGTTAACCGCTTTAAGGCAAACACCATCACCCTGGTTGTATTTACCCAAGGTCAAGACCCACTTTAGTCTAAGGAATGCGTAATTTGTGAAGGAAATGTAAAAATGGGTAGATTAAGACGAAACGTCTGAGTTAACATAAAATTCACTCTTTCTAAGTAATGAATGTTGTGTAAAATACATGAAATTCGGTGAAAGCAAACGTACTTACTTTGTAATGTAATAAGAGGGTCACTGCAATTCTGAAAAGTAGAGAAAAATTTAAGGGTATAACTCCCGTTTTTAATGTCTTTTTGGTAATAGTGGCTAATAATTGCTTTAGAAGTTCATGATTAATACACAAAAAGAGTGCAATTTCTGTGAAACAGGCTACAATCGGAAGAGTCTTTCTAGGAAAATCTGCCAAAAGTCTGAATTAATTTAGTATAAAGTGGCAAGTTTTTTGATAAAGGCAAGTCTTTTTTTTGACCAGTTAGTTGAAAGCAGTGTGTGATAGCAACACACATAACATTTACTAAGATGAGCAAGTCACTTTTAGTAATCGCTTAAACTAAAGTAAAAAACCTCCGACCGGAGGTGTAAAACGTCCGAAAATATCTCTGGCAAATCTGCCAAAAAGGTTATTTTCGATTGATGAATAGCTCGTTTAAAAGAGCAGTAAACACATCTTGAGTAATTGATTCTGCAAGGAGCATGAGGAACGCGGCATGAACCAGGCTAACAACGTACTCGAAAGCATATATCAGCCTGACCTAGAAATAATGAATCAGCCTGAGCTCGAGTTAGAAGAACTCTTAATAGACGATGAAGAGGACTTGCTGATCATCGATGAAGGTGACGAGGAATTTTTAGAGCCTCAGTCTGATGAGGACGACGCAAAGTCTGGAAAAGCCGCTAAATCGCGTCGTCGGACACAAAGCAAGAAAAAGCACTACACTGAAGATTCAATTCGGCTTTACTTGCAAGAAATTGGTAGAATTCGGCTGTTGCGGGCAGACGAAGAAATCGAATTGGCGCGGAAAATAGCCGATTTGCTGGAATTAGAGAGGGTGCGAGAAAGACTCTGTGAGCAGTTAGATCGCGATCCTAGAGATAGTGAATGGGCAGAAGCAGTACAACTACCTTTGCCAGCTTTTCGTTATCGCCTCCATGTTGGTCGCAGGGCGAAAGATAAGATGGTGCAATCTAACCTCCGTCTTGTAGTTTCAATTGCCAAGAAGTACATGAATCGTGGTTTGTCGTTCCAAGACTTAATTCAGGAAGGCAGTCTCGGTTTGATTCGTGCCGCTGAAAAGTTTGACCACGAAAAAGGTTATAAGTTCTCCACTTATGCTACATGGTGGATTCGTCAAGCAATTACCCGCGCGATCGCAGATCAATCCCGCACAATTCGCCTTCCAGTTCACCTTTACGAAACTATCTCTCGGATTAAGAAAACTACCAAGTTACTGTCTCAAGAAATGGGTCGCAAACCCACCGAAGAAGAAATCGCCACTCGCATGGAAATGACCATTGAGAAGTTGCGGTTTATTGCTAAATCTGCCCAGTTACCCATTTCATTAGAAACACCCATTGGTAAAGAAGAAGATTCTCGGTTAGGCGATTTTATTGAATCCGATGGTGAAACGCCAGAAGACCAAGTTTCCAAAAATCTTCTGCGCGAAGACCTCGAAAAAGTCCTCGATAGTCTCAGTCCTCGTGAACGCGATGTTCTCAGACTACGTTACGGCTTGGATGATGGTCGGATGAAGACTCTTGAGGAAATCGGACAGATTTTCAACGTCACCCGCGAACGCATTCGTCAAATTGAGGCGAAAGCACTCCGCAAGTTACGCCACCCAAATCGTAACAGCGTTCTCAAAGAGTATATTCGGTAGTCAATTAGTCATTAGTCATTGGTCATTAGTGAATAAACAAATGACAAATGACAAAACAATAAAAAACCTGGCAGTGAATTAGCACTCCAGGTTTTTTTATTTATAGGTCATCTTAGATATTAAAACTTATAGAATGCCCCAAAAATGTAGAAAGCCTTGACCAGAAAAAAGCTCAACCAAAACGGCTGCTAAAAAGCCAATCATTGCCAAGCGGCCGTTCCAAATTTCTGCTTGTGGGGTAAAGCCCCAACGCCAAGCGTTGCGATCTTCAATTACGGGAGTAGTGACTTTTGTTGTGGTTGCATTTGTCATTGTTAGGACTCCAAACTTAATTCTTAAGGTTTATTGCCTTATGTAAACTAATATAACAAATATTTTTATAAAGGCAACATTTTTTATACTTTTGTTTCCATAGCTTGACATGAACAATAGGAATTAATAGGAACTAAAACATCTATCTTTGGATACAACTATAGGACTTATGCAAAAAGCTCTTAAACTCTTATTCTTCCATGTCCTTTGCGGTTCAATTTTTCGTTGCTTGTGCCTAAGTCCTGAACTACTCAAGACTTTTGGCAGAGTATATTAATTTATTGAGATTAATTATTAATTATCTTATCATGTAAGTAGTTTTTTCTGGCTAGACTCGTTGAAAAACAGGAATTTCAATTACAGACAGATGTGGATTAATTATGATTTAATTAATATTTTTTAGCATTAAGTTAGGAATCTAGAGTACAAAATGCTTACAGTTCAAGGTTGAAAGTACCTTGTTTACCAGTCTTGTGGGTGAAGAGTTAAGTGATTAAGACTGCTTTATGTCTACGCACTCACTAAAATTATTAATTTAGCTTTGTCATCGAGATAGTTAAGTTAAAGTTATTTTTAATAAAACTAATTTATAAGTTTAGGCAATTTTCATTTAATAAATTGATATTTAAACTGTTTGATAGTAGATCAAAAAAATTTATGAACAAGCAGCAAACTAATGAGTTTGACAAAATTATCCTTACTGCCTTCATGGTTAGTCTAGCTAGACAGTTCACAGATATTCCTTATGCTAAGGAGTTGGCACAATTAATAGAGATGCAAGGGTTGGTAAAGGTATCTCAACCACAAAATCAAGACAAAAGTGTTTTGCTTACCGCACGCGTGGAAGCTCGTTATAAAGCCATCAACCAAGTCATAGCTCAATATCAAATCACACAAGTTCTAGAACTAGCATCTGGTTTGTTGCCGCGTGGGCTTTTGATGTCTAGCAATCCGAATATAACCTTTATTGAAAGTGACTTGCCTCAGATGATTGGTTGCAAACAGCAACTAATTCAGCAACTAGTGGGAGAACGTCCTAACCTACATTTTATAGAAATTGATGCTACTAGCCGTCCTAATGAATTTTGGAAGAGTACTTCTGTACTTAAAGCTGGACAGCCAGTGATGATTTTGTGTGAAGGATTGCTGACACATCTGACTTTGGTAGAAAAACAACTTGTATGTGCCAATATCCGCAATATGCTTCACTCTTATGGTGGTGTTTGGATTACTCCTGATTTTATTGACACAGGTAGTTTAGTGCGATCGCAACAAGATGACTCAGGTTTAGAAAAGCTATTACAAACAGTTACTAACCTTACAGGCAGGTCTTTAGTAAATAATAATTTTGGCACACTCCATCAAGCACGGCAGTTTGTTTATGAACAAGGTTTTCGTGTGACAGAACATAGTATGTTGAACGTAATAGACGAATTAAGCTGCTTAGAAATTTTGGGTATTGATCCAGAAGTGGTAAGGAGAATGCTTGCTGCTCAATCTGTCTTCGCGCTTACTCTCGATGTTGCTTGATTTTTCTTTAGTGCCAAAAAATTTCCATTTCTTTTGAAGTCGAGACAAAACTAAGCTTTTCGTAGATACGTTTACCATCCTCAGTGGTGTGAAGCCAGAGGCGTTTTGCCTCAGTTGCTCTGACAAAGCTAATAATTTCTTTTAAGAGTGCTGTAGCAATTCCCTGTCCTCGCCACATTGGAATTGTATAAACGTTCATAACATAGGCTTCTAAGCCTGAGAGATTGCTGTTGTAGGGGGGTCGTTGAAAAAATACTAAGCCGCTAGTGGCAATAATTTGACTATCCACTTCAGCTACCCAAGCTAAAAACTCATTCTGCGGCATTTTTTCAACAAAATACTTTCGAGTTGCTTTTGCTAGGTTTGCGATGTCAGAGTTACCTTTTATATCGCCAGCCTCCCGCAGGAGCTCGAGACGCAGTTGGAGCAGCGCCTCTAAATCCTCCAAGTTGGCTTGTCGTAAGTTGAACATCACCCTAATTTACGATCGCACTTCGGCAATGGTGATAATTTTTTCATCGCGGTTGAGTTGGATGATACTCTCACCTTTAACATCTCTGCCCAATATTGGCACTGTTTCCAGAGGTAACCGCACTACCCGCTCCTTATTCGTCACTAAAGCTACCTCGCCAGATGCGATCGTTGCTATAACCATACCAGCTAAGTTGTCAGTTTTGCTGACAAATTTCAGCGCTTGCGTGCCTAAATCGCCGCGATTAGCCGCTCTTAGGTGACTCGCAGGCATCCGCTTGGCATATCCTTCTTGAGTAACTAGCAGTAGTTGGTCATCTTTACCAACAGTGACACAGCCAACCATTTGCTGATTTTTCAATAACCGAAATGCTTGTAAACCCATCGCTGTGCGTCCCATGATCGGTAATTGTTCATCATTGACTGCAAAACGCAACAGTCGCCCACCGGAACTAGCTAAAATCAGATGATCCCCTGGTTTGGTGAACTGGGTAAATGACAATTCATCATCGTCTTTGAGCTTTAAAATTGTGATTCCGCGCCGAGTCAAGTTAGTAAATTCTCCCAGAGACAGCCGCTTAATCCGTCCCTCTTTTGTTAAAAGAATCATCTGCTTAGTTTCGAGATTTTCCGGCAGTAAAAAGCGGCTGACTACAGCTTCTTGAGCGCCTTGAGCAGTACTACTGAGCATAGTAATCAAAGGTTTCCCCCGTGGAGAACGTCCAGTGGTTGGGGGAATTTCTCCCACCTTCACAGGGTAAACTTTACCGCTAGCGCTTAGTACTAGCAAGTCTTTCTCTGTGTCAGTCAACACAGTTTGGATAATGAAGTCATTATCATGCAGACCATTTTCACCTTTTGACTTTCTCCCAGATGGCTGGGTACGGCGCACATAACCCCGTTGGGTAAATTCTAAAACCGCTTCCTCTGCTGGTTCAGAAGATTTAAGTTCCTCTTCTTCCTCTACTCGTCCTCTTGTTCCCTTGTCCTCTTGTATCCTTGTATCGGTGCTGGTAGGTGCTAGCTTAGTACGTCGGGGATCGTTGTACTTGCGCTTGAGCGATCGCAAATCTTTTTTCAGCGCCTTGAGTAATTCTCGGCGATCGCTCAGTAATAGCTCCAACAATCTAATTTGTTCACTTATCTGCTCAAATTCCTGCTGCAAATTTTGCTGTTCTAAACTGGTGAGGCGACGCAACGGCATAGCCAGAATTGCATCTCCTTGTACCTCACTCAAATCCAGTCGGCTACAAAGGTTTATTTTTGCCGTACTTCCATCGGGAGCTTGGCGCAAAATTTCAATTACCTGATCCAAATTAGATAGTGCTTTGAGTAAACCTTCCAGCAAATGCACACGACTTTGGGCCTTCTCCAACTCGTAATTGTAGCGACGGTTCAGCGTCTCTTCTCGGAAACTCAAAAACTCCTGCAATAGTTGACGCAAACTTAACTGGCGGGGTTGTCCATTCACTATTGCTAAAAGAATTGCCCCAAAAGTCACTTGCAAAGCAGTTTGGTGATACAAATGCTGGAGAACTTCTTGGGTATTGGTATCGCGTTTGAGTTCAATTACCACCCGCATCCCTTCGCGATCGCTTTCATCCCGAAGATCAGAAATTCCTTGCAAACGACCTTGATTTACTAAGTCCGCTACCTTCTCAATCCAGGCAGCCTTGTTAACTTGATAAGGCAATTCTGTAATAATAATTGCCGTCCGTCGCTTGCTTCCCCTTGTGGCTGGAATTTCCTCCAGAGTCGCAACTCCCCGCAGCAGAATCCCACCTTTACCTGTGGTGTATGCTTCTCGAATTCCAGTCTCACCAATTATTTCTCCACCAGTGGGAAAGTCTGGCCCTGGAATTAGCTCAAATAATTTTTCATCTGGCAAATCTGGGTTGTCGATTAAGGCAATTAACCCATCGACAACTTCCCCCAAATTGTGCGGTGGAACATTCGTCGCCATTCCCACGGCAATACCAGAACAGCCATTGAGCAACAGAAACGGCAACTGAGCAGGTAACACCGTTGGTTCTTGCTGGGAATTATCGAAGTTCCCGACAAATTCCACAGTTTCTTCGCCAATTTCTGTCAGCATTCCCTCATGGCTGATGGCTGCGAGGCGCGTTTCTGTGTAGCGCATCGCTGCTGGCGGGTCATTATCGACACTGCCAAAGTTACCGTGTCCTGCCAGCAAAGGATAGCGGCTAGAAAAATCCTGTACTAACCTGACTAAAGCATCGTAAACTGATTGGTCGCCGTGAGGATGGTATTTACCTAACACATCACCCACTACACGGGCACATTTTCGATAGGGTCTATCTGGTACTAAACCGAGTTCGTGCATGGCATATAGAATGCGGCGATGCACTGGTTTTAAGCCATCACGCACGTCTGGTAGCGCTCGCCCGACAATCACGCTCATGGCATATTCTAAATAAGACCGTTGCATCTCGGTATGCAGGGCTGTTGTAATTACCTGTCCCGTTGAGAGAAGGTTTAACTGTTTTGCCATGAGTTTTTTCCCTGAAATTTAACTACACTAAAGCCGTCGGAACTCAATATTGCAGCAACCACAGCATAACGGATGAAATGGGATTCCTAACAAAATATTGATAGTCATAAAAGAAAAAGCAGTAGTATCATCCTTGATGACAGGATGTACATTGACTATTAAAAAGGAAAGAGATAGCAGGTAGCTGTTTTAATCGAATGATATGCTGCACACTTAATTTGTATAGACTCCATAGCCAGGATACTTGCCATGACTGCATTTTCTCATTTTAAATTTGGAATTGCCTAATCGCCTTACCTCTACCTCTATTACTAAAAATCTCATGAAAACTGTTTTAATTGTCGAAGACGATCTAATTAATGCTCGTGTTTTTTCCAAAATTTTGTCCAAGCGTGGCGGCTTGGGTGTAAAACACACTGAAAATGTTGAAGAAGTAATAAAAATTGCCCAATCAGGAGAAGCCGACCTGATTTTGATGGATGTTTCTCTGTCTAGAAGCGTTTACCAAGGTAAATCTGTTGATGGAATCAAAATTACACAAATGTTAAAATCTGATCCCAAAACAGCAAACTTACCCGTTATTTTAGTGACGGCACATGCTATGGAAGGCGATCGCGAAAACTTTCTCAAGCAAAGCGGCGCTGATGGTTACATTTCTAAGCCAGTTGTTGACCATCAACAGTTTGTTGACCAAATCATCGCACTTCTACCCACAGACGACCACTGAGAATTAACGACTTATTTCAGGAATACTCGCCCGCAAACGTTTTTGGGCGACTAGTTCTTGTATTTAGTCAGTTTAGTATAGATGTACTACGAAAAGGTACTGTTAGGCAAGTGGTAATAGGAGAGGGGAGTAGGGAGCGGGTAATGGGGAATGGGGCATAGGGCATTGGTTATTAATTC
>NZ_CAXTNE010000246.1:0-11861 GCF_964245445.1 uncultured Nostoc sp. | reverse complement strand
GCTCCCTGCTCCCCTGCTGTCTTTATGATGATCTCACAAAATCGCATTGCTCCCCGAGGTCATCGCACCATACTTGGTACTCCTGAAAGTATTGCCGATCAACTAGAGGAATGGTTCAATAATGGTGCAGCAGATGGTTTTAATATTATGCCGCCAATTTTGCCTACAGGATTGGATGAATTCGTGAACTTGGTCGTTCCCATCTTGCAGAAACGGGGACTGTTCCGTACTGAATATGAGGGTAGCACCTTGAGGGAAAACCTGGGGCTGCGTCGTCCGGGTAATCAATTTGCCGCTAAAGCGGATGCAAGATTGGTTTTGGCGTAAATCAATAGGGCTTACGCAACGCCGCATATTCTTTTCAGTTCGTAGTCAGGACTTTAGTTCTCTCTTGCAAACGCTAGTTGAACAAAATTGGGACTAAAGTCCTTACTACAAACAAAAAGCGTAAGTCCTGAGCAAAAAAGTATTGAGTTTCGAGTGCTGTAGACACTCTTACGGTGAACTAGTGCGTTACGGGTTCTTTCAGTTGTAGCAATTGTCTTAGCTGAGTTATCCAGATGCGATAAATCGCCTATAAATTTTAAGGTTTTATTGGTCTTTCAATCCAATAAATTACCAAGTAACACTCAGATGGGTTGTTGTACTCAGCACTCATAACTCATTTCTCAGCACTACTGTCATTTATTCAAGGAAAAAAACATGACTGAATATAGCAGATTAAAAACTTCTCGTTCCGCCGCAATCAAAGCAACCCTTGATTATCCGATAATTGATACTGATGTTCACACTAATGATTTCACTCCGGCGCTGGAGGATTACATTGCTAAGTATGGTGGCTCGAAACTCGTAGATGAATTACGCAAAGCAGAAACTTCTCGTCTCAATTCCAAAAGCAATGGTAAAGACTGGTATCAACAAACTCCAGAAGAACGCCAGTACAACCGCACAATTCGATCGCCTTGGTGGGCGAGAGTTACTCGTAACACTTTAGATTTAGCAACTTACACTTTGCCCGAATTGTTCTATCAACGTCAGGCGGAGCAGGGGTCAGATTATTCAGTGTTATTTCCGAATAATGTTCTAGCACCAGCTGGAGCCAGTAAAGAGAATCGTCAAGCACTGCAACGCGCAGTCAACCACTATCACGCTGACTTGTACCGGAAATATAGCGATCGCCTGACACCTGTAGCTGGTATCCCTATGGGTAATCCTCAAGAAGCCGTTGAAGAGCTAGAGTTTGCAGTGAAAACACTAGGATTGAAAGTAGCAAATATTCCTGGTGGTGTGAAACGGCCAATTAAGGCGATCGCTGATAAATATCCAGCAGAGCAATACCCTGAAATCGCCAAGTATGCCTCTTACATTGACTTTTACGGATTGGATAGTGAATATGACTACGATCCATTTTGGGCAAAAGCAGTTGAATTAGGTGTACCCATTACTACGCATTACGGTAGTCAAGGTTGGACTGGACGTTCCTCCACCAGTAACTACATGAACAACCACATTGGTCACTTCGCCGATGGCTCACAAGCATTTGCCAAAGCACTATTCTTTGGTGGTGTTACCAAACGTTTCCCACAGTTACGCGTAGCTATGCTTGAAGGTGGTGCAGATTGGGGCGCACACGTCTACATTCATTTAGTGGATAGATTCTCCAAGCGCAATCTTAAAGGACTGCAAAACTACAACCCAGAACTAACAAATGCTGATGAGTTGTTCTTGTTGTTTGAGCGTTTTGGTAGTGAATTCCTGGAAGCACATCCTCTGAGTAAAGAGGAACTGACAAAGAGTGTCTTGGGTTCTTCCTTCAACCGTCATAGTCGCTCACCCGTTGGTAGCGAACTAGAAGATTTTGCCGCCGCCGGTATTGAAACCATTGAAGACATCCGCGATCGCTGGGTAAATAGTTTCTTCTTTGGTTCCGAGTCTGACGATCGCACCATCGCAGCTGCATTTAACAACAAAGCTAATCCTTTGGGTGTAAAAATCAACGCTATCTACTCCTCTGATGTTGGTCACTGGGATGTGCCAGATTTGACCGACCCACTAGCGGAAAGCTGGGATTTAGTACAAGAAGGTGTGATTTCTGAAGCAGACTTTAAGGCTTATGTATTCAATAATCCTTACAAGTTTTACACCGAATCTAACCCCGACTTCTTCAAGGGTACAGCGATTGAATCCAAAGTTAGTGAAATCGCATCCCCACAAGTAGATAAGAAACTTGTAGTGGCATAAATCACGGAACAAGTTCACAATCTAGAGATTTTTACCAGTCATGGGGATTAGATGATTTCTAGTCCCCAATTCCTAAATCAAACACATACTTCAGGAATTACAGCTATGCCTATTGAACACCGCTCCGATTTATTGCCTTATATTTTCTCACCTATCTCTGATGATGCCAAAAAACCCGCACCTCTTGTGTTATTTCTACATGGAGCGCGCGATCGTGGTAACGACCTAAATGTGCTACTCAAATGGGGTTTACCTCGTTTTGTAGATGAGTCAAGCTCGTTACCTTATGTCTTTGCAGCCCCCCAACTTCCTGAAGGACAAACCTGGGTGGATCGAGAATCTGACGTAATTGCTTTGGTGGATAATCTCATCACCTCCCAACCCATCGATCCGTCCCGTGTGATTTTGTCTGGATTCAGTTTAGGTACGGCTGGAGCATGGCATATCGCTGCTTCTCATCCTAATCGTTTTGCTGGTCTGGTAGCAGTGTCTGGTCGTGTACCCAAAACATTAGAAGCAAGCCAATTAGCTGCTCTTAAGAACATTCCTATCCAAATATTCCAAGGTGGAAAGGACGAAAAACTGCCGATTGAGGATGCACAACATATTGTCGATACCTTGCGCGGATTGGGGGGAACAGTAGATTTTACCGTACTGCCGGAAGGGGATCATTTTATAGCCGATGAAGTGTACAGTGACTCGAAATTGCAACAATGGCTGATTTCACAGAACCGTCGCGCATCTGTAGCTGTTTGAGGTGAAATATCCAGAAACTCAATTGTCATCTTCCCTGCGATAGATAGCTTATCCTAAATATCAATAAATTAACATCTGTGTGAAATGACAAATAGAATTATGTACATCATGCTTAATTCTGGGTAAAAACAGAATTTCTTCTCCAAAATTCAGTTGATTTATGTCAGACTCTCGCAAAGAAATCAGAATCTGTTTTATTGGTGAATCGTTTGTCAATGGCACAGGCGATCCAGAGTTTCTGGGTTGGACAGGTAGAGTATGCCGCAATGCTGAGTCAAAAGGATATGCAATCACCTACTACAACTTGGGGGTGCGGGCTGAGACAAGTCGGTATCTCAAACAACGTTGGCACTCAGAAGTCTCTTATCGTCTCCCTCCAAAACACGATGGTCGAGTAGTGTTTTCCTTTGGGGTAAACGATTCCGGATGGGCGGGTAAAAAGCAAGGAATCGAACTTTCAGAGTCGATCGCAAATGCTCACAGCATCCTGACCCAAGCAAAGCAACTCTATCCTGTTTTGATGGTTGGACCGCCACCATGCGGCGATGTCGATCAAGAAAAAAGAAATCAAATTATCGCAAATCTGTCACAGGAATTTGCGTTAGTTTGTCATGAATTAAATGTTCCGTATCTTGATGTGTTTTCCAGTTTGGTAGAGTCACCAATCTGGCTAACAGAAGCAAAAGCGAATGACGGTGTTCATCCAAAAGCAGATGGTTATGCAGAATTTGCCGCGATCGTACAAAACTGGAAAAGTTGGTTAAATTGGTTCACGCCTTAAAAAATATAGCCTTTTAGTTATGCCATCGCATTCTATTTAGAAATTTCAACACTTTCTCAATCAACAACCCCATGACCTTACCAACAACTAAGCTCGGTCAAACTGGATTGACCGTTTCGCGCCTCTGTCTTGGCACTATGACCTTCGGCTTGCAGACAGATGAAGAAACTTCCAGACAAATCCTTGACACCGCCGCCGATGCGGGAATCAACTTTCTGGATACAGCAGACGTTTATCCCCTTGGGGGTGGGCTTGCTACTGCTGGAAGTACCGAGGAAATTATTGGGCGCTGGCTCAAAGGCAAACGCGAACATTTTATTTTGGCTACCAAGGCTGTAGGTAAGGTTGGCCCTGCACCTTGGGATCAGGGTGCTTCGCGCAAACACATTTTGGATGCGATTGATGCTTCTCTCAGACGACTGGGAACTGATTATGTTGACCTGTACCAATTGCATTCGGACGATGCTTCAACCCCTCTTGATGAAACTCTGGAAGCACTGGATACGATAGTTCGCGCTGGTAAGGTACGCTATATCGGGGTTTCTAACTTCTTGGCTTACCGACTCAGCCGCGCTTTGGGTCGTGCCGATGTCCGAAATCTAACTCGCTTTGTTTCAATTCAACCCCGTTATAATTTATTATTCCGCGAAATTGAGCGAGAACTTTTGCCTTTGGCGAAAGAAGAGGGACTAGGTGTAATTCCTTACAATCCTTTAGCAGGTGGTCTATTGACTGGCAAACACAATCTGACTCAAGGCCCCACCGCAGGCACACGTTTCACCTTGGGTACTGCCGCAGAACGTTATCAAGAACGATACTGGCGCGATCGCGAATTTAATACTGTTGAGGAATTACGTACAGTCGCAGAATTCGCTGGATTGTCACTTACAACTTTAGCGGTGGCTTGGGTACTGGCTAATCCGATTATTACCGCCCCGATTATTGGTGCTAGCCGACCAGAACAACTTGCTGATACCCTCAAGGCTGTAGAATTCCAACTCGATGATAATTTGAAACAAAAACTAGACGATATCACCGCCGAATATCGTCGGGGAGATTCTCTGCGTTAAGGATTATCAGCATAGAAATTTGGTTGCCAGGAAAGGATTTAGTGATTAGAGGACAGAATAGCTAATACCAATTCTCCAAAATGATGCAAAAACCTAGATGAAATGTGACTTTCTTAATCTCGTTCGCCTAGCGTGACTTGGCTGTTATTACAAACTACGAATTGGTATACGTGATACAAATCTATCAAATTTCATGAATAAAAAGTCCAGACAATCCAAATCCTTTCAACGTGCTGCCAATGCACCTAACTTGCCAGACACGACCTTTAGGTTCATTTGCTATTTCGTTAACCAGTTCCGGTGGTGGTATGTGCTAATGGTGATTCTGGAGGTAATACACGCAACCTGCGGCATTATGTTACCTTACGCCATTGGCGAGATCATTCGGAGCGTGACGCGATCGACGGGCGACAGCAAGTCCATTTTTGATGCGGTGAATCAACCCCTAATGTTGTTCATAGCCTTAAGTGTGGGTGAAGTGGTATTTGGGCGGTCGGCTGGACTCTTGCAGACCATCCTCCATCCGATCCACCGACAGCACATCGTGCGATCGCTATATGCCTATTTGCAGCATCATTCCCATCGCTACCTGAGCAGCAGTTTTTCCGGGGCATTGGCACATCGGATTAGCGAAACTTCTCTGGGTGTTACCCAGACGATGCAAATGATGATTACTGAATTTATGCCAGTAATTGTTGTGTATACTGTCGCCACTATGTTGCTGTATCGCGCCTATCCTCCGCTTGCTGCATTCGTAGGGATATGGGCAGTTCTCTTCATCAGTATTTCGTTCTGGTTGGCAACTCGCTGCCGAATTTATTCCCGGAAAGCCGCAGCCGCCAGAAGTGAGACAACTGGCATCATTGTAGATGCGGTAACAAATCTTACTAATAGCCGACTGTTTGCTCGCCTGGGTTTTGAACGACGCTATTTAAATGAGCAATTAAAGGACGAACTCAAAGAGGTGAGAGAGTCCAACTGGTACTCGGAGCGAATCCGTTGGTTTCAGTTTATCTCAGCAGCAGTCCTGAAAATTGGCACTTTGTATTACTCGCTCTCACTTTGGAGTCAAGGGACGATCGCAACTGCGGATTTCGTTGTAGCAACCAGTCTGTCACTGTTAATCATTAGTGAAGCCCGCAATTTAAGTAGACGGTTTTTAGAATTTTTTGAACATATCGGCAATATTGCCAATGGTGTCTCTATTATCGTTCAACCCCACGAGATCATTGATCGAGATAGTGCGATCGCCCACTCAATTACCCAAGGTAAGATCGAATTTCGGCAAGTGAATTTTGGCTACTCCCTTGGCAAAAAAGTATTCGACAATCTCTCTATCACCATTCAACCAGGCGAGCGTGTTGGACTGGTTGGCTTTTCTGGCTCTGGAAAATCCAGTTTCGTAAATCTAATTTTGCGTCAATTCGATCCCCAATCGGGACAGATTCTCATTGATGGGGTGGATATTCAAGACATGACGCAAGATGCCTTACACGTCCAAATCAGCTTGATTCCTCAAGATCCGTCTCTGTTCCATCGGACATTAATAGAAAATATTCGTTATGGACGACTAGATGCTACCGATGAGGAAGTGATCGAGGCAGCACGCAAAGCTTATGCTCATGATTTTATCGCGCAGATTAAAGAAGGTTATAATTCTTTGGTCGGTGAACGCGGTGTCAAGCTTTCTGGAGGGCAAAGACAAAGGATTGCGATCGCACGGGTAATTCTCAAAGATGCACCAATTCTGATTCTAGATGAAGCTACCTCCAGCCTCGATTCCATCACCGAAAAAGCGATCCAAAACACTCTAGATTTAGCGATGGATGGAAAAACCGTCATCGTGGTGGCTCATCGACTTTCTACTATTGCCCATCTAGACCGCATTTTGGTATTTGACCAAGGGCGGATTATCGAAGATGATACCCACGCCAAACTGTTGGCACGCCGTGGTGCTTACTACAGGTTATGGAAAATGCAGGCAGGTGGATTCTTACCTGTAGAAGCTAATAATCAAAATGCCTCCGAACTACAAACAGGATAGTTTCGAGTAAGTAGGTGGGCGCTAAAAATGCGCCTACCTCCTGCCTTTTTCAATTAGTTTTGGGTGAAAAAGCTGCATATTGCTCAGGTGTAAGCATCGCTTCTTTGACGTTAATTTCTTTGGGAATCAATTTCAGTTCATAGAATTTCTCAGCAACTTGCTGTTGAAGAGTAATTAATTCTTGAGAAATTGGTGTAATGCCAAACTTTCTTCTTTTAGTAGTTTTTTGCATTGTTTCCAAATCAATGCCCAAAATGGGGGAGAGATTTGCAGCTACTTCATCTCGATGTTGATCAGACCATTGTTCAAAATTTTGAATTTCTTCTAGTAATGTCTTAATAATTTCTGGTTGCTGGCTAGCAAATTTTTGGCTAGCAAGGTAAAAGCCTCCCTGTTTATTAATTCCTGTACCATCAATTAATACACGAGCATCAGCAGATTTCTCGGCTGCTGCGTAAAATGGATCCCAAATGGACCAAGCATCAATACTACCTTTGACAAAAGCAGCACGAGCATCGGCTGGCGGTAAATATATGGGTTGAATATCACTATATTTCAAACCATATTTTTCTAAAATTTGTACCAGCATATAATGGGCGCTAGAACCTTTTTGGAAAGCTATCTTTTTCCCCTTGAGATCATTGACTGTTTTGATAGCTGATTTTTTGGAAACAAGAATTGCTGAACTACCAGGACTTGGCGCAATTCCCGCAATATATGTGATTGCAGCACCTGCTGCCTGGGCAAAAATTGGTGGCGATTCTCCAGTATGCCCAAAGTCAATACTGCCAACATTCATAGCTTCTAAAAGCTGTGGACCAGCCGGAAATTCAATCCATTCAACAGATGCACCTTCAGCTTGTAATCGCTTTTCTAAAAGCCCTTTAGTTTTTAGGAGAATTGCTGATTTCTGATAGCCAAATCTGACTACTGATGCTTTAGTTTGAGTGGAATTATTGGCAGATATTGTAGTATTACTTGGATTATTTGCTGTACAAGCAGCAAATAGTAAACTAAGGCATAAGCCAGTAATAAAAGCTCCAGGAATTTGTATAGGAGTAGTTGATAATAACCGTGTTTGACTAGCAAATCTGGAAATCACCCATTTTCTGCAATAGATTATTATGCGGTTAAATAAAAACTCAAACATTAATTTTGACCTCTTTTTTCGGAAAAATGCTAAGTTTATTGATTGTCAGTATCGTTAGATCAAGTAATTTATGATTACTTTGCTAAATTTATATTTTTAATTAATTTACACTAAACCAGTCAATTTACAGTATTTTATTTTTTATAAGATACTAGCATCTCATAAAAATTTTAGTAAATAGGTATTTACGGCTAAAACTTAAACCTAAAAATACAGTTGCTTGTGTCAACCAAATCTGATAAAATGCATTTTTCAATACAAAATTGCAGTAAATTCGTAAAATTGCCGCAGATTTAATTTTTTGTACTTGATTCTCTGAAATAAAGCTTTTTGCAGATCGGTAAGTTTTTACTAAGTAAGTCGTGGAGAAAATTTATAAGCATGTAACAAACAATGAAGCAGAAGAATTAGAGTTAAATCTTATACGTTGGGTACTGTAATTTCCTTTTTCACCTCTTGTTTGGACTCCATTAATGACAGCATGAGGCTTGCGTCTAATTCATCGTCAAAAGTTTTAGAGGCAAGTTCATCTTTTTTGAGGTGCTGCCATTCCAATTCAATTGGATTCATTTCCGAACAATATTTAGGTAAAAAGAAGATGTACAAACCCATGCCTTCCCACTTTGACCGTAATTGCTGTACTTCTTTACACCGATGTATCGGGTCGTTGTCCTGGACGATTACTCTAATACGTCCTGTTTTTTGGGCAACTGATGCTTCGATCTCCATCATCTGTATATAAGATTTGCGTGAAACGCCGCCAATCATTAAACCAGAAACAAAACTAATTAAGGGTTGGAAAAATCCAATAATACTTAACCTTCGTCCTCTGTGTTTGCTCTGCTCTAAGCGTTTTTGTTGACCTCGGAAGTAATAACTGCAACTCGGTTCGCTCCAAGCACAAAACCTTGATTCATCCACATACTTTAAATCGATTTCTCCGGCAGCAGCAGACAATTCCAGCATTTCTAAGTCTGCTTGTTTGATTTGCTGTATTACTGGGTCTTGTTTTCCTTTGTGACTTTTCCTCGTTCTTTTCCAAATCACCCCCTTTTTTTAAGTACCTGTCTTAACCAGTCAGGACTTAATTTGATGCAGCGTTCTTTTTCTAATTTTTGGGCTAATTGAACACTATTGTATGTGCGTGGTTCTTTTTCTAAACATTCTTCTAAGAACACCAGATCAGCTTCCGTCCACCTTGATTTACCTCCCCGCCCTAGTTTCTCCCAAAGCCCTTCTAAACCAAGATGCTCCCATCTATGCAAAACTTCTCTCACTGTTTGGGCAGTCCAGTTCAAGTGAGCCGCTATCTTCTCCACATACAAACCATGTGCCCTCAATCTAATTACTTCTGCTCGGTCTTTGACCTTTTGGGGTACGTCTGCCGTTCTCTAGGTTTAACAGAGTTTTATCTTGCTCAGGAGTCAGAAATACCCTTAAACGACTGCTCATATCCTTGTCACCTTGGTAGACATATCATACGTATTTACTTATCTTTACATAGTTTGGTTTTTTCACCTCGTCTTACTTAGTAGGCATTGCAGTAGTGCTAGTATGTCGAACATGGGCTGTATGTAGCTCTTGAATTGTCGTTGTGGAAGACAATAACTCTACTACATCAGCCCTCCCTCTTCATACTCTTTTTTTGGCAAAGGTATTGTTATTTAATACGTCTTTGGAGGTGGGGTTTTTCGAGCCATAAAATATTTATGCTTTTTCAAAGTAAAAAAACTATAACGATAATTGATATCTAAAAAGAAATTACTGTACGATCCCGCAAAAACTTACCGCTTATATTGCGTGGAGCATCAGTAGCCAACCAAATTGCAGTGCTGACTTTTCACGGCATCTGGAAAAGGTTATTTTGAGGGTTTCTCAAACCCTAACTTTTACGTTACCTATTTTCATTAACTTAGAGTTATAGAGAATTAGACTGTGGAAAAAGCCACGCTGTTTCGTGGTTTGAGTATGATATATTAGGATTGAGAAAAAGATTATACGGAAATTTTCCGTATAATAAATAGTTGGGCGGCACGGAACGAATAAACGACTATAAAGACTCAATGCAGAACTCCCTGAAGCTCGGATTCTTCATCCAGCCCGTCCACCCGCCGTCCCGTTCCTATGGGGACGTTCTTTGCGAGGATCGCGAAGCGGTCATGCTCGCCGACCGGCTCGGCTACCGCGAGGCCTTCATCGGCGAGCATCTCGTCGACTCGGCCGAGACGATCACATCGAGCCTCGCTTTCATTGCGAATCTCGCTGATGCGTGCCCGTCGATCACCTTCGGTACCGGCGTGCTTCCGCTCGCCAACTACCACCCGGCGATGGTTGCGGCGCAGGTCGCGATGGTGGACCACCTGGTGCAGGGTCGCTTGATCCTGGGAGTCGGACCCGGCGTTGCCGGTGACGCAGAAGCCATCGGAGATTTGGGCTTGAACCGAAATCACAAGACCCAGGAGGCGCTCGAGCACATGTGCCGGATCTGGAGCGAAGAGCCGCCATACCGGATCGAAGGCAAGTTCTACCGGACCACCACGGAGCGCTCGCTTGATCGAAACATCGGAGTGGGTGTCGCTCTCCGACCTCTGCAAGAGCCCCATCCGCCCATCGCCATCACCTCGATCCGACCGGACGCTCAGGGACCGCACGCCGCGGGAGCGCGCGGCTGGTCCGGAATCTCGGCGACCTACGTGGGTAGGTACGTCGTCCGGGCCCACATTAAGAACTACCTGGAAGGCCGGCGAGCGGCGGGCCTCTGTGCCGATGCTTCCGGGTGGCGCGTGGCGCGCAGCGTTTTCGTGGCCGATGACGAGGTCACGGCACATCGCTACGTGCATCGCGAGGACGGCGCGCACCACTTCTACTTCCACGTCATGAGGACCAAGCTCGCGAAGGCCGGCGCGCTGGACGTCATGCGCGACTTTCCCGACCAGCCGGATTCCGATCTCTCTACGAAGCGGTGCATCGAGCGTCTCGTAATCGCGGGAACCCCCCAGAGCGTCGCGGACCAGATTCTTGCATTCCGCAACGAGGTCGGCGCGTTCGGCACACTGCTCTACACGGGCCACGACTGGACTGATCCAGCGCTCGCCCGGCGCTCCATGGAGCTCATGGCGAACGAGGTCTGGCCCCAGATCGATCGGGCCGCGCGTGGGACGACACCAAAAGGTCAAACTGACGGTAAGGCATTTTCAGTCTGATGGATAGCCCAACCATTGCGTGCAGCCGACGCCCGTCAGCGGGCGCGGCTGACGCAGGCGTTAGACCGCTTCGCGTGACGCAAGATGTTTGCGCCTGATTGTATGAACACGTTAGCGATGCCGTTTCGCTCATTAATTATTCGCGAACCAACTCTGCTTGTTGGCGATATTTAAAGGTTTCTTCGATTAAATCTTTCAGCCCTTGATTGAGAGCCTCAATGGATCGGTCTAAAGCTTCAATTTTGGCACGATGGGTAATTTGTTCCAGAGCATCTAAGTATGCTGGGCTACCAGCTTTACCCAAGTGCTGATACCCTTGATAAACCATCAGTCTTTGTGGGAAATATTGATGAAGATGCCTGTAGTTTGTAATACCAATAATTATCAGTCCGCCCCTTAGCTTGATAGCGAACAATCCAACATGAAGCAGGAGCAACCTTACCAGAAGCGAGTATCGAATGAATTTCTTGCTTAAGGCGCGCTTTAGTTTTGGTTACGGCATCTATACGACTTGTTAAATCATCTAATGGAGAAAGCTTTTGCGACTGAGGCACATAACACACGGGAGCAACGCGATTTGGTGAGGTAGGATCAAAAACCAGCGATCGCTAAAAAT
>NZ_CAXTNE010000245.1:0-11871 GCF_964245445.1 uncultured Nostoc sp. | reverse complement strand
CCTCCTTGTTGAGAAGTAGATTACCATACTTTTTTATTAGTGGGATAGTTTCTTAGTTAAACAGACATTCTCTTATTCCAGTGTAGATTAGCCTCAGGCATTGCAGCTAGTTATCACTGATGGCAAGTTAACTCAAAGCACGTAAAAGCGTGATTTATGGGGTGTTTTGGTGATAGATGTTGCTTGTATAACAATCAAACCTTTAGTTTCTAAGATAGAACAGCACTTTAAAACGCCTAAGAGAGTATGATTAGTTTCTTGCTGTAGCTTTAATGAAATCTCTTTTGCTATCAATTGCCACTGGATAAACCAAAGATTCATAGCGATATATTCAAGTGTCAATCCTGATTGCTTCAGTACAAAAAAGTCTATCCCATATTTCTGAATGAAATTTTGTACTTCTCTTTACCTTGAAAATTGACTCCAATCTGCCTGATAACTGCATAATTTGGCAGATTATCCTTATGCTTCATCTACCCAATAAAGATAATATCGTTCAGTATCCACCCAGCCTCTCTGAAAATCTTTAATTGGAACAATTTTCAAATCATTGCGGTTGACATTCAGTTTACGATTTAAGATGAGTAAAATTCTCTTTTGCTCATCTTGATTTTTGAGTAGAAAATTAATTTGGCTTAATATCTCAGTTTGTTCGACATCTTTACGACCAGTTTTAAATAAGGTAAAGCTTCCCATTTTTTGAATCTCAGGATAGTAAAGCTTTCGATTGAGATAACCCGATAAAGGAGCCATATTTGCATCTCGACTGGCAACAATAAACTCATTAGCTAATCCAGCGTTTTGAATATATTGAACTGTTTCACGACTGGCAGAGAATGGTACAACTAAATCTCTTGAAAAACTATAAATACCTCCCAAAAACTGGACATAAAGAATTAGCATTAAAGCCATATAATGCCATTTATGAATAAATATAATTGAATTTGAACGAACAGAAAATTTATTAAGTATAATTAAAGACTCTTGATAATAACTTCCCAGCCATAAAGCCGCTATCAGAACTAAATATAAATGTCCAAAATGCCGAGGCATACCTATAAATCTGAAGTATGTAAAGGCAAATATTACAGAATTACCTATAATGTAGAAAAACAATGCTACTGGCTTTTTAGATAATTTAATTAAGGTTAAAATTACAATTAATAGAGCAATTGTCGCACAAATAATTAAATCCAGCCATTTTTTATGTTGAGGAAGAATTAATAAATAAGCACCAAATATTCTACTTATACTTCGTAATAAATGACGGATATCTAATTTTGTTAACCAACCATTATTTAACCCACCATGAAGATAACTATCTATTGGAGGAGTAATAATATAAATGCATAAAATAAAAGAAACTATGATAATTATAATACTTAAAAATAAATCGTATTTTTGGCTTTGACTAAAATACTGCTGGCGATGTTCACTATCAAAACAAAATTCAGCTAGCAAAGTCAATGATAAAGAGAATGATACCAATAAACCATAAGCACTACTATTTGCTAGTAAACCCAATAAAATTGCCAAATAAATATAAGTTCTTTTTCTGGATGCAAAAACTGTACAGAATGCAAAAACAAATAACATACTAAAGGCATAGTTTCGAGAAATTAAAAGATATTCATAAAAAGGAAAGAAACCAAAAGAAAAAAGAAATTTTTGTTGATAGTTAAAAGGACTATATAGGCAAAAAAGGGTAACTGAAACAACAGTAATTGCCAAATGAAAAATTTGCATAATAATAGGATTATCAACTATTTTTCTCAGAAGTTCTAAAGAAAAATACCATAGAAGAGGATGACCTTCATAACGAATATTTGCAATTAAATCCCCTAAAGATTCACTATCTCTGACAATGAGCCAGGGATTTAGTTCATCTCGCCACATGGAATGGTTGAGAATACCTATTAAACCAAGAACAGAAAAAATAATGATAATAAACCAAGGAGAATGAAAAGGTAATCTCGAAGTATATGTGATGAGTTTCTTGTTTAGCATTGTTAGTTAAAAATCTTTCTAAAAATGCTATCACAATCTGAGAGACAACTTATTCATCAAAATATTATCTTGATTCTTTAACTATTTAGACGAATGGATTTTTTCTGATTTCTACTTGTAACTTTCTGGTATACCTACTGGTGATAAACCCGCGATCGCTCGTAAGTTTTGGCAACGAATCAACTCAGTAAAATTTAAACCAGAACGCCCTTCAATTTTGGCTACCGCTTCAATTGCAGATAACAGGTGCTGCGCTGCTTCAGCTTCTGAATAACCACGCCGTTGTGCTATGCGAATTGCTGCTGCATCGGCATTTAACTCTGACTCTTGAGACTTATTAGTGCGCCAGATCCGAAAAGCAGCGATCGCACTCAATCCCCCAGCTACGGCTACACCCACCACATCTGATTGTGCTGCTTCTAATAATCCCCCTAACAGTCCCGCCAGTACTACGCCTTGATATATGTCGGGTTTAAACCACTTCACCCCCGTCAACCAGCTAACCATCTGCAACAGCAGCAAGTCTCGTTGCGGCTTTGTCAGACGACGCCATAAATCGAAATTAATATATATTGGTCGCGCCTGATTCCAGGGATGGGGAAAGGAGGCGTCAATCACTTTTGCCTGTTCTGGCTTACTAACGATTTTTGTCGTCATCCGACCAGAGGCAGGCATCACATCTAACAAACGACGAATTTCAACATTTGGCTCCATAAATTTAATTATTAGCCATAATGTGCATGGTAACTATTTTAGTTGTCATTCATGTTAACCTTTGATTTATGAGATGCTCTCGCAGTCTTTCTAAATGGTTGTTCTATTAGTGAAAACCTCTGTAAATGGCGAGAAAGTGAATAGATTAAGATCAAGTCATAAGAATATTGATTAAGCAGTTTGATAGTGTGGCGGGATTTTATCATATCCGTTTGCCGCTAAATTCAAAACCTCAAAGTTTTGGATAACCATTGCTACTACACTTGTAACAACATGGACGCTTTTGCTACCCTTCCGCCTGAATGGACAAATAAGGCAATACATGCCTATGAATTTTGCTGTCCTAATTGCCACTCAAGTAGCCGAGAAGCTGAAAAAGTTTGGCTAAATCGGCGATCGCCTGTACTTACAGAAGACCGTCGTCGCAAATGGCAAGAGTTTTACTACTGTCACTGTGGCTCTGTGTGGTGGGCTTGGAGTAGCGATCGCCCCCCAAAAGATATATCCAATCAGCCAGATTATAATCCTACATAGCTAATTTTCTTCCTAAACAAAACCCCACGTAAATGTGGGGTTTTGTTTATCTAATTCTCAGCTTTATCGAAACACGATTCAGGAGCCAAGCTTCATCACCAATTTTAGAAGGTGAAGGTAGTACGTAAAGTACCTACATAGATGGTATCGTTAGCGTCGTTATGCTCTGGATTGAATATTACTAATACGCCAGGAGTTACCTGAATATTATCGGAAACCTTGAACTTGTAAAGACCCTCTAAGTGATAAGAGGTATTGTCGTCTAAGTTAACATTAGTGGCGACATTTTTGATGCTGCCACCAGTAACTTTAGGTGGTTGACCAAAGATAATACCCAAGACGTTGCCTTCGCCACCAAAATCTCTCAAAGCAAGTGCTCCAGCCCAGTACCAAACATCAGCATCTGCACCCGCATTAATGCCAGTCTTAGCATCAGCAGTTGTATAACCTCCCCAACCGCTAATAGCCAACGTGCGGCTAAATTGGAAAGTAGCCTCTACACCGTAGTTGTTGGATTCAGTGCGAGTACCAGTCCCAAACGGATTATTGGCAAAAATACTACCTGTACCTTGAAAGAGGCTGTTGGCAGCATTGCCAGCCAAGTAACTATGGGCGTAAGTTAACCCAATATTGAAGGCTTTACTGGGTTGAAAAGATAACTGACCAAAGATGGTGTTATCACCATTGAATAGCCCGTTATTAAGACCGGGATTATTAGCACCAAAGGCATTAAGAATAGCACCGTTGTTAGTACTTTGTGCTAAATAAGCACCAGTCAAACTGATAGGACCGCCAGGATTGAAAGTAACAGTCAGACCAGCACCATTTTGACCTTGACGATAAATGGGGCTAAAACGTCCATAGCGAGAGAGCGCACCTCTACCAGAGCTAGCAAAGTCAGGGTTAAAGGTGTTTACGTTTTCGTATAATTCACCACCACTAGCGTCAACTTTGACACGTAGCGCGTTAGCAAAGTTGAAAGCATAGTTGATTTTATCAATCACAACCGAGTTACCGTTATCTCCATCAAACCCCAAGCGGGTCATGTTAGTACCAGTACCAGTAGCGGCTGTAGTAGGGGTTGCAGCGGCACCAACATTAGAAATGGTATTGTTAGCATTCAAACGGAGTTGCAACTGATCTGTACCAGTGAAACTGCTGTACAAGTTCAAACGCACCCGGTCAGAAAAAGTGGTGTTATAATTCAAGTCTTGATTTGAATTACCGGCAGGAACTGCTCTATTGTCACCAAAAACATCAGACACGGCGAAAATTCCTTCTCCAACCAACTTAGTAGTAGTGGAGAACTGATTAGCTTCCAACTCAGCAGTGCGGGCTTCTAATCCATCCACACGACCGCGCAGGGTTGCTAGTTCAGCAGAAAATTCTTCTTGTAAGCGCTGTAAAGTAGCCAGGTCTTGTTTAGTAACCAAATCAGCAGTGGCTGTAGCAATAAGTTCGTTAACCCGGTCTAAACAGGCATTCAAACCTGCGGCAAATTCATAACGGGTCAAAGCACGGTTACCACGATAGGTACTGTTGGGATAACCTGCAATACAGCCGTAGCGCTCAACTAGAGATTGTAAAGCTTGGAATGCCCAATCTGTAGGCTGCACATCCGAAAATTGCGAAACTGATGTTACCTGGCTCATGCTGTTATCTTGAGTTTCAGATAACTCAGCAACATCTGTTACCTGTTCGTTGACTTCAGCAGCTACAGCGCTATTAGCAGCGAAAAATGCAGCAGCTAAAACAACTGGACTAACCTTACAAAAATTCCAGAATGCTTTTTTCATGTTATTACTCTTACTCACACCTACATAATCCAGTCACGGTAAAATTCTTAAAACACTTTACTTTCAGGAATTCCACACACAATCACAGTGATGATTATACCTTTGTACTGTGATAAATACAAGTACTTTAGTATCGTCCTGAACTATAATTTTGAATTATTTTATTTGGCACCCGTAAAATAATGCGGCGTTTGTGACGTAAAACTGTTCCTTCTTCCTCCAACTGTTGTAGGAGCCGAGTAACTGTTACTCGCGTGGTATTTAACACTTCAGCAATATCTTGATGAGTAACATTTAGATCAATTAGCTTACCCTTATCTATATCACGTCCAAATTTTTCACTTAGCCATACTAAAAACTGCCATAAGCGTAGCGAAATTGGTTTTCGATGCACAATGCTTAGTAGATTTTCTGACTGTTGAATATGAGACAACAAAGCATTAATATATTGATGCCACAAATGAGGTGGCACAATGCTTATTTCCACGCCAGTGAGACATTCAATCTGGTAGGGCTTGACCCTAGACAAAGGATAGCCAATCAGATCCCCTAATCCCCAATAACCGAGAGTGATGAATGTTCCATTTTCACTCCACGTTAAGGTACGAACTGCACCGTGCTCAATCCGCCAAAGTACATCATTTTGAAGTGGAATTACTTCCCTACGGGTAAATATCTGCTGGGGTAATTGTCCACCCAAAGCAGAGCTATTTGACAAGGCAGCAGAGTTTGAAGTAAGAGTTGTGGAATATATCATTAACCGTAACTACATAATTATCAGGGAATCTCGCTATTTACAATCATTAAGAAACTCTAATAATTTGTATCCAACTTTACCTATATAATTGACAGTGTATTCTTCTCAATTAGAGCTAGAGACTAACTCAAAATTTTTTCTGGAAACAACTTATAGATTGAGGTATTTATCAGTAAGATAGACCAGAATTTTTCAGTCGTTTATCTGTTACTTTAATTGTGTAAGTTTAAGAAGAGGTAAGCTTTTAGTAAAATATTTAGTTAACTTATTTTTAAATATTTAATATTTTCTTAAGATTCAGGAGATACGTAGGCACAAATATAAGAATATTTAAATTGCATAGGCTGGGCGGGCTTTTCGTGCCACCCCACAAAAGTTATATTTAATTCGATTATGCAAATTAAATGTTTTTTAGCTTACTAAGTCGTTTAAGTCGTCAGCCTTTGTTTGTAGAGGTAGTGGCTAAAGCTTATGGACTAATGAAGCGTCAATTAAGAGCGTTGACCGGTGACAATATATGATACCCTTTGACCGATATTAGTGGCATGATCTGCCATGCGTTCCAGACAACGAATTGCCAGTGCTAGCAGTACAATTGGCTCGACTACACCAGGCACATCGCGTTGTTGCGCTAAAGTCTCATAAACGCGATCATACGCATCGTCTACAGTATCATCTAGGTGCTTTAAACGGCGTCCACCGGCTTCATCCAAATCTCCCAAAGCCTTCAAGCTAGTTGCTAGCATCGACTGCGCGTGAAGGGACATAGTTTCAATGTCGGGCATTGACGAATGAGGCGCGTAAGGAAAAATTTTAATTGCAATCTCAGCTAAATCCTCAGCATAATCGCCAATGCGCTCTAAGTCGCGCACTAGCTGCATAAAGGCGCTCAAGCAACGCAAATCTTGAGCCGTAGGCGCTTGCAGCGTCATAATCGCCGTACAGTCTGATTCGATTTGTCTATAAAAGCGATCAATCTTTTTATCTAATCGCGGAAGTTCCTCAGCTGCTGTTAAGTTACGAGCAAATAACGCTTGGTGGCTGAGGCGAAAAGATTGTTCTACCAAAGCACCCATGCGTAAAACATCCCGTTCTAAGCGTCTAATGGCGCGTGCAAGTTCGGGTCTTTGAGGATTAGGACTGTAATGGACAGCTTTCACACTTGTTATCTCAAAGGTGAAGATTACTATTAACTATAGTCTTGGCTTAAAGAGTTTGCCATAACTTCACAAAACTGGAGTTGCATCCACGCACCACCAGTTTCTGGATGGTTCATAGCTTTGATTGAACCACCGTGGGCGAGAATAATTTGCTCAACGATCGCTAATCCTAATCCATTGCCAACGATCGCCCCTATAGAGTTACCATCTTGTGGGGAATGAGTTCGGGCTTTATCTCCTCGATAAAATCGCTCAAAAACATGGGGTAAATCTACCTCAGAAAATCCAACTCCAGAATCAATAAGATTTATTTCGAGAATTGGGGAAGTAGCGTCATTATCCTTTGTTGATAAAATTTTCGCTTCAATGTGAATACTTGTACTAGGAAGACTGTACTTAATGCTATTGTCTAGCAAGTTGAGAAAAACCTGGTACATACGGGCTTGATCTGCCTTAATCCAAACATTTTCCGGGCCAGAATAAGAAAGAGACAGATGTTGGCGTACTGCTAAGGGTTCTAGTGTTTCCCAAACTGATGTAATTAGCGATCGCAATTCTACAGGTTTGGCTTGCAATTGCACGTTTGGGTTTGCTTCCATTTGGGTGAGGTCTAGCCAGCTTTGCACCAAGTTAATCAGACGGTCAACTTCTTGCATTAGGCGGTTAACCCAGCGATTTAAAGGTGGTTCCAAGCGAATTTGTAAAGTTTCCGCAACCAAGCGAATCGAAGTTAGTGGCGTTCTGAGTTCGTGTGCTAAATCGGAAAAATAGCGATCGCGTACTTGATTTATATCTAATAGGGGTTGACGATTTTCTAAAAAGACTCCCACTTGTCCATTGGGTAAAGGCAAGCTAGATGCCCGCAAAGCCAAAGATTTTATTGTTGCCATCTCTGCGGCATCATCACAAGATGGATGAAATATCCATTCTCCTGTCTGTGGTTTTTGCAAATCACGAGTTTGCTCAATTAAATGGTCAAGTTCATAAGACCTTACCAACTCCAGTAACAAGCGTACCTGTTCTGGTTGCCAGTGCAGATACAAAATTTCCTGCGCTTGTTGATTGCACCACAGCAGTTGATTTTCCTCATCCACCTGCAAATATCCCACTGGTGCAAAATCTAGCAGGTCTTGGTAAGTTTGCAACGACTGCTGCAAATCTTGTCGGTGCTGCTTCACCATCGCTATTTCCTGCCGCAACCCAGGAATCAGCAGCAGTCCCATCTTGTAAGAATGCGAGGTTAACGGTCGGAGTAAGCGCCCCAGGTAACGTTGAAGTTGAACCTGTTGCCAAACCCAAAACCCAATGCCTACCGCTAAACCCAGAAAAAATCCCAATAAAAGCATTTGAGTTGTTAGTTTTTTCGTGACTACTAAAAACTAACAACTATCCCAACTAATTATCCAAACCGATAGCCAAAACCTCTTACAGTCACAATATATTCAGGATGACTGGGGTCTTCCTCTAATTTTTCCCGCAACCAGCGAATGTGAACGTCTACAGTTTTACTATCACCAACGAAATCTGGCCCCCAAACCTGATCTAGCAATTGTTCCCGTGACCATACCCTGCGGGCGTAACTCATAAACAGTTCCAGTAAGCGGAACTCTTTGGGGGAAAGACTCACTTCTAAACCACGAACCAGCACGCGGCATTCTTGGGGATTCAAGGTGATATCCTTGAATTTTAATACTGGTACTTGTGGTAAATTACTTAGGCGTTGGCGGCGGAGTAGAGCACGACAACGAGCCACTAACTCTCGCATACTAAAGGGTTTAGTCAGGTAGTCATCTGCTCCCACCTCTAAGCCCAGCACGCGGTCAGTTTCACTACCCTTAGCACTCAGCATTAAAATTGGTACTGGGTTGCCTTGATGACGCAGCAAACGGCAAATATCTAGCCCATTGATTTGAGGCAGCATTAAATCAAGAATGAGCAAATCAAAGGGAAGTTCCCCCGAATTGGTTTCAAAACTTTTGAGATACTCTATAGCAGACCGCCCATCGGGTGCTGTTGTCACCCCATAACCTTCCTCTTCCAGGGCTACAGCTAGCATTTCCTGGATTAATTCTTCATCTTCTACTACTAGAATCCGGCTGGCTTGTCCAATGTCCGTTCTAGCAGAATATTTGGTCGATTCAGTGGTATACATTGATATCACAAAAGTCTGGGACTGTGCTTGTATCAATTAGAATGATTAAATTTATTATCTAGCCTTACTGCAACCACGCTTCTACTAGGGTTGATTCTTTTAGATTTTCTTTACAAAAAGTAACATACGCCACAGCACCCTCTTAAATCAAAAATCACTGTGGCTGCAACCTTCTAATTGTCTTGACAAAAGCAGATTAAGTTAAGTATATTTACTTTAGTACAAAAATACTATAAAACTCAAAGGGAAAACATAGCACTTTTCCTTTGTATGTAATACACTCCAACCTCTTCCCTAGAAGGGAAGAGGCTGGCGATTAGGTCACTATTGGACTCAACTGAGAAACGCTACATACCTGAAAAACATTATGTGGAAAATTCGTACTACCTAAGTATCCTTTGCTGATCTTTCCGTATTTACACTGGGTTAAAAATGTTGATTTAAAAGCTATTCTGATGTCTGCATAGGGTAGTCATTGGTATGGCTTGCTACCCAATAAATCATTGCCTATTGAAGGGAGTTGGAAGATGACTACAGTTGGAGTTAAGGACAGCAAACAACAACTAATGCAAGCATTTCAACAAATTATTATCCAAAGAAAAAAGCTGGAATCTAAAATAGCAACCAAACAAGAGGAAGCAGAAAAGGCAAAAAGTCAAGAAATTCTGCAAACAGCTTCTGCATATACAGTTGATAGTATTGTCAAAGGTTTAGCTGATTTACAATTGGAGTTTGGCAGTATTCTCAATGGATTATCTGAAAAACTAGCTCAGGAAAATTCCAAGTTAGATGAATTGAACCGAGCTATAGAAATTGAAACTCAACGCCTACAAGAGTTCCAACAAATCAGAGTTGTAGCGGATACTCTAGACATTTTAAGTCAAGAACACCAAGAAAAATTAAAAACCCTAGAACAAGATACTATCAGCAAAAGGGAAACACTAGAAAAAGAAATTACAATCAGGCGGAAAGAATGGCAAAAAGAGCAAGCAGAGTATGAAGATAAACTCCAAACATATAATGATTTCTTAGCTAAAGATCGCCAGCAAGAACAAGAAGAATATCAGTATAAATTAGAGATTAATCGTAAACTCAGTACAAATAGCTACGAAGCGATAAAGCGCCAACAACAAAGGGAAATACAAGAAAACTCTCAAAATAAACAGAAAGATTGGGCAGAACGAGAAAAGATATTGACTGAACGTCAACCACTTTTTGCAGACTATGAACAAAAGGTAATTAAATTTCCTAACGAACTAGAAGAAGCTGTTAAAAAAGCTAGAGAAGAAGCAATTAAAGAAATAAGCCAAAAAGCTAAAATTGAGGCTGATTTATTTGAAAAAGAATGGGAAGCTAACAAACAGAGTTATGAACAAAAAATCCAATCTCTGGAAGAAATAATTAAGAAACAGTCTGAGCAAATAGAAGGTATTTCTACTCAATTGCAAACTGCGTTAAAACAAGCACAAGACTTAGCTCTGAGGGCTTTTGGTAGTTCTAATCCTAAATAGTTATGAGTTTGTTTGTTGCATTTTAATCATTCTTAATTCCTGAAGAGGAGGTTTGTTGTGGTGGTAAAAAAACCGACTGATAAGAATACTAAAGTAGAAATTCTTCAAGCGTATGAGGAGTTAGCTAAAGAAAAAGCAGCGCTGAAATTGCAACTCGAACAAGTTGCTAAGGAAAACCAGTCTGGAACTACTAAAGAACAGCCTAAATTAGAACAAAAAACAGCTATGACTCAGCTTTCTAGTGTGCAACAGAAGATGAATAATACAATTGAAAGCTTGGCGAAGATTCAATTAGGTTTTGGCAGTGCTGCTAATGAATTATCAGAACAGCTAACCACAAAAGCTTCTAAGTTAGAAGAAATCAGGCGAACTTTAGAAGAAGAAATCCAACAATTAACACAACTGCATAATTTAGAAATTTCTGATGATATTTTGGATACTCTCATCCAAGCCTATGAAGATAATACTAAAGCTTATCAGGAAGAATATAGCCAGCGTTCTGAAGTGTTGTTCCAAGAAATATTAGAGCAAAGGAATACTTGGGGAAAAGAACAAGAGGAACAGCAACGGGCGATAAAAGAACGGAATGAAAACTTGAATAAAACTCGGCAACGCGATGCTTCCGAATATAAGTATAATTTAGAACTCCAGCGGCAATTGCAAAGTGACGAATACGAACAAGAACAGAAAGCACTGTATAAGCAACTGGAAGAATTACTACAAGAAACAGAAAAACAGTGGGCTGAACGGGAGAAAGCAATTTCTGAGAGAGAAAAACAATTTGAAGAATTAAAAGCAAAGGTAGAGGCTTTTCCGAAAGATAAAGAAGCAGCCATCAGAAAAGTTACAGAAGAAGGTAAAGGCATCGCCCACTACCAAGCTAAAGTAAAATCAGATTTATATTCTAAAGAAGTGGAAGGGCAAAAGCGTTTTTATGAACAAAGACTGCAATCTTTAGAACAAACTATTACTAATCAAGAGACGCGGATTCAAAATCTTTCTAAACAACTTGAATCTGCCCTAAAACAAGTTCAAGATTTGGCAGTTAAAGCTATTGAAGGTACTTCAAATGTTAATTCATATCAGGCTATTAAAGAAATAGCTTTAGAGCAAGCAAAGACTCAAGCGAAAAACAAATAAGCTAATTTATTTTTGATGAAAATTGTAGAGACTTGATTTAATTTAAGTCTCTACTAGGAACTATACAGGTTCTTGGTTGAGTAGGTAGAGAACCCCACCC
>NZ_CAXTNE010000244.1:0-11985 GCF_964245445.1 uncultured Nostoc sp. | reverse complement strand
GCGGCGGGCTACGCCAACGCATTTGTTATTTCGGAGTACGCATTTGTTATTTCGGAGTACGCATTTGTTATTTCGGGGTACGCATTTATTGATTTTGTGATTACTGTTGCTAATTATACTTATTCTAAAACAACAAATCGATATGAAAAATGAGTAAAAACACAGGCAAACTCGTAATTATTTCATTAAACTTTTAATGAGATAAATCCACAAAACTACCCATCTCAGGCAAAAGGATACTCCACTATCTTGAAAAAGGAATTAAAAAAAGGATATCTCATGTCTTTAAAAACTCGTGGTTCTGCTGCTATTGACAAAGCCCAACTTCGTCTCGCCTTGCTTAAATCTATTGATGGAAATCTGGATTTAGGACATGGATTAACCATTGAAGCTTACAACCACCTAATCAACACTACCCGTGCGATGCTAGAAGCTAATAATACGCTGGTTTCCAATCTGGAAGAATCGCGTAAAACAGTAAGCCAGATGGATAAAGCCCTCTCCGAAATGTCTGAACGAATGCTAAGTGGAGTTGCAACTGTCTACGGCAGAAACAGTATAGAGTATTCCAAGGCTGGCGGCTCTAATCGAAAACGAAGTAAACAATCTAGTTCAAAAGTTACTCCAGTTGTAGCGGTTCTTACTACTCAACCTACTCAAGCTGCAATTGCGAATGCCTCAACTAACGGTAATGGCACAACTCCTTTGCTGCAATAATCCACCTAGCTTGAAAATGGGAGTAGGAGTGTTAAATCACAGAATTCAATTCTGTTAGCGGATAGCTAAGGTTTAGCCCATTCTGGCTCCTGACTCCTGAATTCTGTTTTGATAATTTGTCACTAATACATACCGAAGCAAATTCCTAGGTTTGATGACAATAATTTGTCACTACCACATTAATCTGTCACCGACGAGGAATAATTAGTCACTGTACACTTGATTTATGTCAAACTCTAATATTGAACAATACTTTCATCAAAGCCGATGATGGGATTTGAACCCACGGCCTGCTGATTACGAATCAGCTGCTCTACCACTGAGCCACATCGGCGTACACAATCTAAGAGTATAACATGATTTAATCATGGTAGATCAAAATCGCAAAAATCGCCTTAACCCTGAACAATACGCCAGCCTCAAAGCAGAAATAGCCGCTCCTTATCGCGGCTTACGACAATTTTTTTACATCACTTTTGGTGCTTCTGGCTCGATTGGCGCATTCGTCTTTTTCTTCCAAGTGCTTGCCGGACGCAATGTTGAGAGCGCAATACCAAGTTTAGCTCTCCAATTAGGAATCGTTGCCCTAATGGTCTTCCTCTGGCGCTGGGAACAGCGTCGGCAACGAAGCACCCAATCGGGTAAAAATCCTAATTCCTAAAGGGAGAAATTTTAGTGGTTAATTTTTTATTGCTTTCCTTTTATATATCTTTATCGAAACAATCGGATCTAAAACCTCGCCTTTTAAGGCGAAAAGTTTTTGGAGCGGGGCATAAATCCCCGTTACAAAACTGTACTTGCGACTTGCGACTTGCGACTTGCAACTTCGTTAAATTCTTCAAATTATTAATGCTTTGATGAAGATGAAAATATCAAAAGAGAAAAGAGAAAAAATAAAAAAATTATTAGGAAATATCAAAAAGCAAAAATTTCTGAGAAACTAGAAATCGTTGAAACGGGGTCAGCCAATATAAAGACCCTGACCATAAAACCAATCACATTCAAATGGGGTCAGCTATATTTAAAGACCCCAAATTTTATATTTAAAAACCCCTAAAATTAAAAAGCTTACAATTTTGGAAGCGCCAGACTAACAATTATCAGTCTGGCGCTTCCAATTTGCTAACTAGTACAGCACGGTGGAAATAAACCACCCATTCCAAATCGCCAAAAAGTCTGCCTTATAAGCTTTTTGACTTTTGAACGCCAGTTGCTTCAAGTCGGGCATTGCCCGCCCAACGCACTGGCTCCTTTTGAATGCGTGACTTCCGCCATGCGGTACTAGGCATTTACTGAACTGTTACCAAATAAGATGAAGGAATTGCTTGGGCACGTCCAGCATTGACGAGCGCCTGGTAAACAAAGGCAGCAACTTCGGCTCTAGTCGCTTCACGATTAGGATTGAGTTGCTTTGCTGTGGGATAGTTGATCACTAGTTGCCGTGCAGTTGCCGCAGCAATAGGAGCGATCGCATAATTAGGAATCTGGGCAGCATCAGTGTAAAAGGAAAGGACATTCTGATTACTCGCAGTTAAGCCCAAACCATTAGCTAAAGCTACTAACGCCTGTACTCTGGGAATTTGCTGCTGTGGCTTAAAAGTTCCATCAGGATAACCAGAAACAAATTCACTTTGGTAAGCAGATTGAATTGCAGCGTTAGCCCAGAAATTGCTTGCTACATCCTTAAATTTAATTGCTGCGCGTTTGTTTGGTGGTGTTAGGGCTTTAGTGACTATAGTGGCGAATTGAGCGCGGGTTACAGGATCATTGGGTTTAAAGCTGCCATCAGGAAAGCCAGCAATAATATTTTGGGAGGCTAAAGCTTCAATGTAGGTTTTTGCCCAGTAATTTGCTGGCACATCTTTAAATGCGACAGGTCCTCCAGGCGGTACATTAACAGTTGCAGCAACGAAATTTACTGAGCCGAAAATCTTTTTCTGATCGATATCGTTGCCAACAGCGACAATTTGTCCGGTTTTAGTGGCGTTGTTCACATCATAACGAGTGTTATTGCGAATAAGATTTCCACCAGGATTTTCGTTAGTGCCAAGATCGGGTAGAGCGTTGACAGTCGCTACTACTCCATCCCGCTTATTGTTCTGAATGACATTCTTACGCAATACGGGCTTCGCTGACTCTGAGATAAAAAGACCGTCTTGGTTTTGGACGATTTGGTTTTCCACAACTTGGGGTGTGGAAGTGCCACCTATGGCTAGACCAAAACCAGTATCCTGAAATAAGTTATTCCGAATTTCTCCTTGGGCAGCTCTAGCAATTGAAATTCCATTGCCTTTGTTTTGCACAAAGAGGTTACTTTCAATAGTGGGATTGCCTGTACCCGTAACAAAAACACCCTCTCTGACACTGTTAGTAAAAGTACTGTTTTTGATAATGGGATTAGTTGACTCCACCCACACCGCCGTACCCCGGCTATTTGGGTTGGTGACGGTGACACCTGCGATCGTGGTATCTCGTTCAGCAAGGATGGTAATGTCCTGTCTGGCAAAGGTGCGACTAGTGTAGAAACCTCCACCTGTAATCAGTATCCCCTGACCTTTAGTAGCTTCATCACCCCGCAGTGTCACCCCTGGTTTCAGTAAAAGCGGGAAGGTTTCGCCACTTTCCTGGTTATAGTTCCCAGGTGCTAATTGAATAACTGCACCTGCTTGGGCTTGACTTACAGCGAAACTTATGCTCTTGTAGGGTGCAGTTGAGGTTGCACCAGCACCAGCACTATCTGCACCAGTTGCTGGGTTAACGTAAATCACTGCGGCAGTTGCAGGAGCTTGTGCTGTGAGAGTTGGGGCTATACCTTCTGGATGAGTAGCATCAGCATTAACCTCATCAGATAGTAGTATTAACCCACTAGAGACAACAAGCATTGCCGTTAGTCCGGCTCCCACGCGTAAAGTATATCTGAGATGACTGCTAGAAAGAAGGCGAAAAATCTCCGCTAGAGAAATGTGAAAACCCCGGTATTTCATTTTTTCCGTCTGTGATGTGCTGAATTACGATGTGTCGAACAAGGTTAAAGGTAGCAAGCAGCCTTGTAGCTGCTGTAAAACCCATGCAAAACTATACTGGATGATTAGCACTGATTCAGCTAAATTCCTTAGATAGATCACAGAACTTATACATTATTTATATTTTTTTATTCAGAAAATTCTACCAGTGGTCTGTCAAGTCAACAATGCTTCGTAAACCAAGTTTTAAAATCTTTCTCTCTTTCTCTCTGTGTTCTCTGTGCCTCTACTACAGGTAGGGTCGAATCCCAATTCTTTTCTATCCCCCCGCTCCCAGCAAGAACTGCCCCTTTTCTCTTTTTCAACAAGTCTCTCGCTGGCTTGTCTAAGCGCTTATTCTGCCTAGTGAATTATTTATTTTTTTGTATTCCCTAAAGCTAGATGCTGCAAATAATGTTCCTGCAATATTATCACAGGAAAAGCAAACCTATTGGAAATGGGAATAAATGCGTTTTAAATTTTTGGGGCTGCGTCGCGCCTTACTTTTAGTAGGTAGTACCTGCCTTCTACTTTTGTCCCCGCCTGTCTTTGCTGCGGAACAAGTGGTGCTAAACTATGGTATCTTCCGTGAATCACTTTCAGTAGAGGAGCTATCTACCTTTGCCCAAACAGGTGAACTTTCACGCTCACTACGAGTTAATTTTGCTTTGGCGCGACAAGATCCCAAAGCCATCCGTCAGTATTTGACAGAGCCGGTGAAGGTAAACCTAGTATTTTTAGATAGAGTGTTAAATAGCCGGATTGGTAATATTATTTTGGATCAAATTAGTCAAGTTATTTATACACCGTCTCGGAGAGCAGATCGGCAGGCTTTACGAGCCGCTTTGGTACTTTCTGCGAGTCAAGACGGGCAGGTGTCGCTAATCGAAATTATTAAGAATTATCCCACAAATGAAGTCGAAGTTGATGGAAAACGCTTGCTGGGTGCATACCGTCAACTCCGTCGCTTGCAAACAAGCCTACAAGATTTATTTGGTGTTCAGTAGGCTAAAGTTTCTAAAGTTTCCCTTAAATACCGTTGTACCTGCTGTTCCAAACGAATTCCGTGTAATTGAGCATCGCGTTCTAGTTGCCAGCGTTGAAAACCGGAACTAGTCGAGATCGCGCTTTTGAGGCTATACCAAATTTCAGTATCAGCAGAAAATTGGCGATCGCTAGAAGCTGGAATTTGAGTCATAGTTTCTCATTCCTTTATTTTAACTTCAACGGTAATTGGGCATTAGGCATGGGGCATTGGTTATTAATATATTCTCCCCTGCTCCCCCTGCTCCCCGTGCTACTTATTTATAGCCCTTTAAAGTTAAATAATATACTTTATGGGCTGCTATGAATCTGTATTAATCCTAAACAAAGATTCCAATAACCGGGGCACGATTTGATTAACCCGTACTCCTAAAATCGTAAAATCCTGCTTAATCTTTTCTAAAGATAATGGCTCTATGCCAGCGAATTCTGTGTCATTAGTCACTAAAACTCGCATTACACTCACAGGTATTTGTAAAAATAGATTGCTGCCTAAAAAGGCTAACCCTGCAAGCACTAGTGCAACACTGCGCCATTGTGGGAGAAATTTAGCTGAATTTGCTACTAATGGGGCAATTTGGTAAAGCTGCCACAGCACCCAAACCGACAATACTGCTGCCACTAATGCCAAGATACGATTTAACTTTGTATTAATTAAACAGAGAATTTTTCGCTGCCGCTCGGTGAGATTTTCTGGCTTTAGGGCTATTCCTAAAAGAGCAAATATATAAAAAGGGCGACGCAACTGCATCCATAGCAAAGGGAGAATACCAATGGCAGCAACTAAAAATAGCTCCATCCACACTGGTAAAAACGGCTCGCCTACAGACAGGAAAAATAAGCAGAGGACTAAAAAAACAGGCAACGTCGCTAATCCAGCGACGTGAATCCACAAAATAGGTTCAGAGCGAAATGAATGCATATATAAAAAGTTATGAGTTAAGAGTCAGGAGTTAGGAATTAGCAGTCTTTAACTCCTAACTCCTAATTTATCACTCCTAACTTCTAACCATTTTACCCTTAACACTACCTTGTTAAGGTGAGAGTGCGGCGCTTCGTAACCATCTGATAGGCTTCGATGATGTCACCTTCAACCCAATCATTGAATTTATCGATGCCGACACCGCATTCATAACCGGCGTTGACCTCACGGGTATCTTCTTTCATCCGTTTTAGGGAGTCAAGGACGCCTTCAAAGATCACCTTACCGCCGCGTCGCACCCTGACTTTGCAGTTGCGAATTAGCTTGCCAGATTGAACGTAGCAACCGGCAACAGCACCGCGACCGACTGGGAAGACGGCACGGACTTCGGTTTGACCCAAGGGTTCTTCCACCAACTCTGGTTCCAAAAGACCTTCCAAGGCATCTTGAATATCTTCTAGGAGTTTGTAGATGACGTTGTATTCACGAACATCTACACCTGCTTCATCGGCGGCTTGTCTAGCGCCACTAGCGAAGGTGGTGTTGAAGCCAATAATTACAGCGTTACTCGCAGCTGCTAAGTCGATATCTGTCTCGGTGATTTCCCCAGCAGTAGCCAACAGCATCCGAATTTGGACTTCGTTTTGCGGGATTTGCTTGAGCGCTCCCACAATGGCTTCTACGGAACCTTGTACGTCTCCCTTCAAGATCAAGTTGAGTTCTTTCAACTCGCCTTCTTGTGCTTGAGCCGACAAGGTTGTAAGGGTAACACGACCCTGTAACAAACGGGATAGGCGTTGTCTGTCTGCGCGATCGCTAGCAAGCGCTCTGGCTTCTTTCTCGTTCTCGAAGACCTCGAACTCGTCACCTGCTGCTGGCACATCACTTAAACCTAGTACCTCGACAGCAAAGGAAGGAGAAGCAATATCTACTCTCTTGCCTCTGTCATCCACCATCGCCCGGACTTTACCGAAAGCCGAACCAGCTACTAAGATATCTCCTACATGCAGGGTGCCATTCTGAATCAGCAGGGTAGCAACTGCTCCCTTAGCTTTATCCAGATGTGCTTCAATAACAGTTCCTTTAGCGGTACGATCTGGGTTGGCAGATAGTTCTCCAACCTCTGCTACCAGCAGAATCATCTCTAAGAGCGTATCCAGGTTTTCACCTCTGATGGCGCTCACGGGAACCATGATTGTCTCACCACCCCAGTCTTCTGAGGTCAAACCATACTGGGTGAGTTCTTGTTTCACCCGCTCTGGCTGTGCCCCTTCTTTGTCAATTTTGTTGATTGCAACAACAATTGGCACTCCCGCAGCTTGGGCGTGGCTAATGGCTTCAATGGTTTGAGGACGGACACCATCATCAGCAGCCACTACCAACACGGCAATGTCTGTTACCCGCGCTCCTCTGGCCCGCATAGCTGTAAAGGCTTCGTGACCAGGGGTATCCAGGAAGACTATCTGCTGTGGCTTGCCCTCATGTTCCACATCCACATGGTATGCACCAATGTGTTGAGTGATACCACCAGCTTCGCCAGCAGCTACTTTTGTTTTGCGGATTGAGTCGAGCAAGGTTGTTTTACCGTGGTCTACGTGACCCATAATTGTCACGACAGGTGGACGGCGGTGGAGATATTCTAGGTCTTCTGCGCCGACCATTTCTGTAATTTTCCGAGCTTCTGCTTCTCGCTCGGCGGTTTCGACTTCTATTTCTAGTTCTTTTCCTACTAGGGTAATTGTGGGAATATCCAGATTTTGGGTGATACTCACCGCCATTCCCTTGAGGAACAGGATTTTCACAATCTCTGTATCGGGAACGGCTAAAACGTCAGACAGTTCTTGCACAGTCAACGGGCCTGTGATCACGACCTTTTCGGGACGGTCACGCTTTGTATCGGCTTCTTGTTGGCGACGGTTATTCTGATTGTCACGGCCAGAACCAGATTTAGAACCAGGCTTTCTACTTCCTCTAGCAGTTGGGGCGTTAGCAAGGGTTGCGCCTGGCATCTGCACAGGTCGAGTCGCTTTGGGTTTAGGAGGACGGGCAATGGAAAGACTGACTTGGACGGTAGCTGGTGAGTCTAGATCGTCATCATCTAGCAAATCTTCTTCAAACTCATCATCCAATATCGGCTTGATCCGCTTGCCTTTAACGCCAGCTTTCGCCTTCTCTTTAACTTCGTCAATTATTTCCTCTTCTACCCACTTTTTGCCGCCTTTGGTGGGGCGAGGTGGACTTGGGCGTTTCAAATCGAGGAGATCGGGTGCTACGACTGGCTCATCACCCAATCCTTGAGATTTGCCCGCTATTCCTGACATCTGCCTGGGTGGAGTAGCGATCGGCATTGCGGCTGCTACGGCTTCACCAGGGCGGGCTGGTCTGGGTCGTTGCCCCTCTCCTAGTTGTGATGGTGCAGATGGTCTATTGACTCTCTGCTCTGGTCTAGTGGGTGCAGGGGTAGGACGACTTGTTCTTTGTGGTGCAGCTTGCACAGACTGGTCAGTTGGCAGTTTAGCAACTCTTGGCTTAATTTGTTCGCGATCGCCTTCGACGGGCCGTTGCCGTTGGTCGCGTTTGAGGATCGGTTTGTCTGCCTGAGATACTGGCTCATCTGCCACCTGGGCTTCTTCTGCCGCAGGTCTTGCCGGAGGGGCAACTAGTTGCGGTTTGATCGGTTTTTCCGCTTTCGGTCTGGGTGGAACTATTTTTTCTGGTTTTTGGGATGCTATTTTTTCCGACGCCTGATTTGGATTTGGCGTTTGTTCTAAGTCCGTGACAGGAGGTTGCTCTTGAGTCTCGGATTGAGTCCGGGGCACAGGTCGAGTTGGTGCTGCCGGCTTCATGGGTGAGACTGGTGTAGCGAAAGGTCGTGGTGGAGAGGGAGGATTAGCTTCAGACAAGGCAGCTTGGGTATTGGTAGCAACTGACGCCTCTGGGGCGTTGGAGGTAGTATTTCTCAATATTTTGGGTTTGCGTATTTCCAAAATTTGCTGTTTGTGGGGTGCAGCAGGTCGGGCAGATCCGCCGTTTGGTGGTGAGTTTGGTTTATGGCTGGTTGTACGTAGTTCCTTTTTGGTAGAGACATTCGTCGCTGCGAGTTTTTCTGCAGCCGTGCGGATGTTTTCTGCCTCGGATTCTGAAATCGTGCTGCTATGACTTTTGACAGAGATGCTGAGCTGGTCGCAAATTGCTAGTAGCTCTTTGTTATCCAAATTCAATTCCTTTGATAATTCATAAATTCTAACTTTGCCGTTGTTCATCCACTCTTCCCCTTTAATTTACAGTTTTAGCGGATGGTTGCCTGGGAGTGCGACATCTCCATCCTTGGATTACTGTTTTTAGACTGCCGTTCAGTTTTTGCCGGTGCCTCCAATCAGGAAAGAGAGATGTTTCGGTTTAATAATGGCATCCCCACCAGGAATGATGGTTGAGGGACACCCATAAAAATTTTTTAAATAAAAGATTTTTATAGGAACCCCTGACGCCGAACTGCGCCTGAGCGCTACCAGGTTGCCATTTTGTAGTTTCTTGTTTTGGTGATTCTGAGCCTTCCACAACACAATCGATTACGTCTTGTTCTGGGAATCTTGCCTCGCCCCTCTTAATTATTGGAGAGCCGAATGCCTTTTACACCCATTTACTATTTTGGCACTAACCTTAACGATCAACAGAGGGTGTCATGAAAGCGCGACTTCGGCTTTCGCACAATTCCTCTGGTAATGACGTTACAAAGTTGTTCCAATTAAATTTGGTTTTGGGTATTGCTCTGGGCTAGACGTTGCAACAAGCTTTGGTACAGTGTTTCTGGCACTGATGCATGTAGCGATCGCCCTAGTCGATTTTTTTTTTGAGCTGCTTGTAGGCAACTCGTTTGCGGACAAATATAGGCAGAACGCCCCATGCCCTGATCTAATTGTACCTTTCCCGATGGAAAGACGCGGACAATCCGCCAAAACTCATCTTTTGAGCCTACTTTCCGGCAACTAATACAGCGCCGATAATTTGGTTTCATCGCTTCTGGGTGATCTCAGTCCAGCATTCTGGATGTAAAAAGAAGTTTATTATTACTATTTTTTACTTATACCAAGTAGCTTTTGAGAAAATAATCCTTGAGACTGAGACTACAATCTACATTATCAAAACTTTACAAAATTAATCAATTATTCATCATCGTCATTGTCAAAACTATCCTCATCTTCTAATCCGTCCTGATTTTCATCCTCGAATTCTTCCTCATATTCAAGATCGTCTTCTTCTGATTCCTCTGATTGATATTTTGTTCTTACAGCCAGAAATTTGGCATCTTCTCCTGCATAGTCATACTTAGCTTTGTCTTTGATGTCTATTTTCCAACCAGTCAGACGGGCTGCCAAACGGACATTTTGTCCTTCTTTGCCTATGGCTAAACTCAATTGGTCTTCAGCCACTAGTACGTGAGTTTGCCGGGATTCTGGGTCCATCAAGCGTACTTCATCTACGCGGGCTGGACTTAAGGCATTAGCGATATATGTTGCGGGGTCTGGCGACCAGCGAATTACATCTATTTTTTCACCGCGTAATTCGTTGACTACCACTTGAATTCGCGATCCCCTGGCTCCGATACAAGCGCCTACTGGGTCTACATCGCGATCAAGGGTGTCTACTGCTATTTTAGTCCGGGGACCGACATAACGGGAAGGGGGGTTTGCCTCCCTCGCTACGGCAACAATCCGTACCACTTCATCTTCGATTTCTGGAACTTCGTTGGCAAACAGATAAACCACTAACCCAGCATCAGCGCGAGACACAAGCAACTGTGGCCCTCGTTGCTGACCTTGTGAGACTTTTTTAAGATATACCTTGAAGGTGGCATTTGCCCGATAATTATCGTTGGGTAGCTGTTCCCGCTTCGGTAATTCGGCTTCTACTTCTGGCTGACCAAAGCCACTGCTAACTGCCAGAACCACTGATTGTCGCTCAAACCGTAGGACTCTTGCTTGCAGTACCGTTCCTTCTAAATCTTGGAACTCTTCTTGTACCATTTGGCGCTGTTGATCCCGTAATTTTTGCGCTAGTACCTGCTTGGTTTGCATCGCTGCCATCCGACCAAACTCTCCTTGGTCGGGGGTCACATCCAGCACTACAGAGTCCCCTAACTGCGCTTCGGGAGCGACTTGTTGAACTTCATCTAGGGAAATCTGGTGGTCTGTGTTATTAACTGCTTCGACAATGGTTTTGGTGGAAAGAACGCGAAATCCTTCTCCTTCAATATCGAGTTCAACTTCAAAATTCTCAAAATAATCTTCGTCAAACTGTTTGCGTTCTAAATTTTGGGCGCGACGATAACGTTCGTAGCCTTTGAGTAGTGCTTCTCTAATAGCTGATTGAACTGCAAGACGGGGTAAATTCCGCTCTCGACTTATACTTTCAATTAATTCTTTTAATCCAGGTAAAGTAACCATTGACATAAGCAATCTCCTTTAAAAATTAGGGACTGGGGACTGGGGATTGGAGACTGGGGACTGAAAATTACGCATTAGAGCCAGAGATTAGAGAATAGCTTTACACTAGTCCCTAACCTCTAGCTCCTAGCCTCTAACCTTGAGCCAAGGTGCTTTAGTCTCTAACTCCTAAGCCTTAACCTTTTGTTTATCGGCGCTCGTCTAGCTGCACTTTAGTAATTAGTGAGCGGGGAATTTCGACTACACGACCTTTTTGGTTTAAGTAAAGTGCTGTCTCATCCCGGCGAATCAACTGACCAGTCCACTCTGGTTGTCCGTCATAGGGTGGCGAAGTGGAGATGATGACAGGAAATCCTTTAAAAGAAATAAATTCCCTGTCTGTTACCAGTTGCCGCGAAATCCCAGGACTAGAGACTTCCAAGACGTATGCATCTGGAACGATTTGGGCAGCATCTAAAGAGGTTTCTAAAGCGCGGCTCATCCTCTCACAATCATTTAAACCGGTGTCTTGCTCAGGATTGCGAATGTCTACCCGCAAAACTGGTGGACTTTGGTTAGTGTGAAAAACCACGCCAACCACTTCCAATCCCAGTTCTTCTGCCACTGGTGTCGCCAAATCAATAATTTGTGGAACTAAAGGATGAGCCATGAGAGAATTCAATAAAAAAAGTGGGCACTGACCCACTTCCTGCGATAGGTATATCTTCCAAGAAGTCTTGTGGCGAACCAATGATGATTCGCCTAATTCGAGTTTAGCGTATTTAATAATCATTGGGCATTGGGCATTGGGCATTGGGTCATTGGGCATTGGTTTAATAATTCTTCTCCCCCTGCCTCCCCTGCAACGCCAGCTCCC
>NZ_CAXTNE010000243.1:0-12076 GCF_964245445.1 uncultured Nostoc sp. | reverse complement strand
TGGGTATGGAAGTAATGCACGAGCGTAACGCTCACAACTTCCCCTTAGATTTGGCTGCTGGTGATGTTGCTCCTGTGGCAATGAGCGCTCCTGCTATCAATGGCTAATTCTGAACCATTAACTAAATAATAAAGCGCCCTCCCAAATTGGGAGGGCGCTTTTAATTTAAGTTAGTAACAGATACTGTTATGGAGTGGAGTTGGATAAAACTCAGAGACACTGTTGATAAATACTAAAAAATAGCGAAAAGTTCTACAAACATAAGAGTAAAAAAACTTTTGTAAGAACTCTAGGTAGAATACATAAGCCTCACCTTTTTCTTCAAAATCATGGGCAATATTTTTGGTCATCTATTTCGTATTAGTACTTTTGGCGAGTCTCACGGCGGCGGTGTGGGGGTTGTGATTGATGGTTGTCCTCCCCAACTAGAAATTTCGGCAGAAGAAATTCAAGTAGAACTAGATAGAAGGCGTCCCGGACAAAGTAAAATTACGACGCCTCGCAAAGAAGCGGATACCTGCGAGATTTTATCAGGGGTATTTGAGGGCAAAACTTTGGGAACGCCTATATCAATTTTGGTGAGGAACAAAGACACTCGTCCCCAAGACTACGACGAGATGTCCGAGAAATATCGGCCTTCTCACGCCGATGCAACTTATGATGCCAAATATGGCATTCGTAATTGGCAAGGTGGGGGTAGATCGTCAGCGCGTGAGACAATCGGAAGAGTAGCAGCAGGTGCGATCGCTAAAAAAATTCTTCGTCAAGTCGCCAATGTCGAAGTTATCGCTTACGTTAAGCGCATCAAAGACTTGGAAGGTGTAGTTGATCCAAATACTGTCACCTTAGAACAAGTGGAAAGCAATATCGTTCGCTGTCCCGATGCTGAATGCGGCGATCGCATGATTGAATTAATTGAGCAAATAGGTAGACAAGGTGATTCTATCGGCGGCGTAGTAGAATGTGTAGCGCGAAATGTGCCGAAAGGTTTGGGCGAACCAGTATTTGATAAATTGGAAGCTGATATCGCCAAAGGTGTCATGTCTCTCCCTGCTAGTAAAGGCTTTGAAATTGGTTCCGGTTTTGGGGGAACGTTGCTAACAGGAATTGAGCATAACGACGAATTTTATATTGATCAAAGTGGTGAAATCCGCACACTAACAAACCGTTCTGGTGGTATTCAAGGGGGGATTTCCAACGGAGAAAATATCATTTTGCGAGTTGCATTTAAGCCGACAGCAACAATTAGAAAAGAGCAGAAGACTGTAACTCGTGAAGGCGAAGAAACGCTCTTAGCAGCCAAAGGACGCCACGATCCTTGTGTATTACCGCGTGCAGTTCCGATGGTTGAGGCAATGGTGGCGTTGGTGCTGTGTGACCATTTGTTAAGGCATCATGGGCAGTGTAAGATTTTGTAGACCTGCATTTCACTGACAAAAAATATTAGCGTTGCAGAGAAAACGGGATAATTTAGCAACTTCCAAAGTTCCCTCTCAAAAAATATTTAGACTCTGTGAACCACCCACACTGACTTGGAGCTTGCCTTGTATAGTGTGGGATTTTTTACTCATAAATTAGTGCCTAAGCTTAGACTTTTGTGCGAGCTTTTCTTCAATGTTTCGATATGAAACGGGATATCGCAGATACCAGCGCACAGACAGTAGAATAATTTTGCAATGCAACTGTCGCCATTTGAATAGAGGTATCTTTCGCTGCTGAATTATTTGCCTTTTGCACTTTTATAGCAACGGACAGGGAGCTTAGGACAGCAATAAAATCACAAAGTACGCTGTTGAAGGCGCGTTTCCCGCGAACTGTCCTAACGGCTTTGGCAACTGCTATACCAGATCAGCACTAGTTTTTTCAACGCAACCGTATTTTCAAGCCCATCTGCAAAATATAGGTTGTTTAACCAGATATGTTATTAAGACTTGTCCTAGCAACTTATCGAGGTGGAACATGACTCAAATACTATGCCCTTCCCAAAAATATTTGAGGAAAAGCCTTTTTACATCTATTGATATTGCCTTGAGCTTATTGTTATTGATGCCTACAACAGTCTTAGCTGATGGAAAGAACAATAATTCTAACGATCCTCCACCTCAGACTACGGGAACTTCAGGTGGCTCTAGAGGATGCGAAACTCAGTCAGAAACATCTTTAAGTAGCATTCCAGCCCTCATTTTGCTTGCACCTTCCCAAATTTATGGGCAAACTTTGGCAAGCCGTCCTACATTCGCTTGGTTTATTAACAATTCCGCCTCCTTGCAAATGGAGTTTCGACTTTATGAGTATGACCCAGCTAGCAAACAATCTAAGTTGATAAAAGAGATTAAAGACAAAAATTTTAAAAGTTCACCGGGAATTATAATGCTATCTCTGTCCAATTCAGAATTGTTAGTTGGTGGAAGATATCTTTGGCAAGTCGAATTAGTCTGCGACGCTAATCGTCCGTCAGGCAATCCAGTTGCTACAGCTGCGATGAAAGTAGTTCTAGTTAAACCAGATTTGGAAAAGCAACTCTCTCAGAGCAATGATGTTTTAGCTAAGGCAAATCTCTATAACCAAGCTGATTTGTGGTACAACACTTTAGAAATCGCTTTAACCTCAAAGGATGAGCCGAAGCTGAGAGAATTAAATATGTTTCTCTTAGAACAGGTAGCAAATGGATCTGAAACAGGACAGAAAGAACAAATTCAAGTAGAACTTACAAAAAGCCCAATTCATCAATTGCAACGCTAGTATAAACGTTTCAATTTCAACCAAAAACACTTAAAAATTTCGGTTCTACCGCTCTCCTTATGCTGTGGGATTAAAATTCAGGTTTTATAAGGAAGCTTTAAAACCTGAAAACCCATTCACTCTCAAGAATACAGTCTATAAGACAAGTTTATTTATTCTTAGAGTCCATAAAAGGAGCGATAGACCCAAAATTTAAAATTGAAGACAGCGTAATTAAACATAAGATCAAACCTCACCCTCAATCCCTCTTTGAACTCACAAAGAGGGAAGCCGGCGGCAGGGTGAGGTTTTATATTTAATTTGACCCACTTACTTATTAACTGTTCACTGATTTAAAGCCAGTTACCAATGAGGATGAATGGTGCCCAGTATCCAGGGTGACTTTCGAGTTGCTGCTGATGCGCTTGTAACCAAGCTATTTGAGTTACCTGTAAGGCTCTGGCCTTACTTAGTCCACTGTGCCAGCTTTGATAAAATTTGGCTATCAGTTGTGCAGTTGCTGCATCATCAACTTTCCATAGAGAACCTATGGCGCTTTGAGATCCGGCTTGGATGGCAATACCAGCCAGACCTAATGTTTCACGATCGCTACCTACTGCTGTTTCACAAGCTGTCAAGGTCAGTAACTCTATGGGATTATTGCGATCACGACTATTACTAATTAGTTGATAAAGGTCGGTTATTGTCAATTTTTCATTATAAGTCTCAGTTTTGTCAAATTTTGGATGATTTGCTTCAATTTTTTGACCAGTTACCAAGAACGTTTCTCTATCATCAATACCAAACTTGCCGTGTGTTGCTAGATGAATTACTGAGAAAGTATTTTTTTCTAACTCTTGTTGCAATCGCTCAGGTGTAAAGTCTTGATCTAGTAAGCCATTGCTTTTAGGTAAACTCGTTGTAATGGTTTTAAGCTCTAATTTAACTTGATCAAGCGGCTCAAAAAACTTTGTCCCCGTATCAGTTTCAACAGTAGCTGCTTGTGTCAAGCCGAAAGCCAATATTCGTAATTTTTGAGGGTTATAGCGGATTGTATTGGTTAGAGTCAGTGCTGGGGCAGTAGCGATCGCATACTTTTCAATCAAAAATTGCTTGCCGTCAAACAGCGCCCCCATCGGGATACTCCGAAGAATTCCATCTTGGATAAATACTAAAGTTTCGATTCTCTCTGTTTCCAAATCTTTGATAAAAGGACGAATGAACCAGTCATATACTTGTTTTGCTCTGGCTTGATAACTGTTTTCTAAATCTGAGCGTTTTTCTAGTTTTATTCGTAAGTCATTGATTACATCTTTGACTTCCTGACTGTTAGCAGACACCCAAACAAGTCGTGATTTCAATTTTTTATGCTCATCAGCCAAGGTAAGAATGATCGCCAGGCGCTCTTTCAAGATAATCGAACTAAAGACAGCAGTGTTTTTTCCTATTAATGGGACTGGTTGCTGAATCTGTGCTAAAGCACAATCATTACCTAAATAATTTTGTAGTTCTGCTAGCCTTAACTCATCTATGGCTAGAAGGGCAAATTCCAAATTCTGTTGAATATTAGATTCTTGAACAAGATGCTCAGTTTGCTCTAGGCGTAATTCAAGTAACTCGCGGTAAACTGGTTCAACATTGTCTCGAAAGTCAAATTGAAAATCTCGCTGTTCTAAGCTAAGGTCGTTGCGGATACTTTTGAGGCTGTCAAAAGATTGTTCATAAAAATTAATCGCTTCTTTCACCTGACCTGTGGCTCTAAATAGCCGTCCCGCCTGCCAAGCCCACAAGTAAAGGTTCTGATTTGCGACTGTGCCAATAAGAGCTTGTTGAGTAAAATTTATAGCTTGTTGGTAATCTTGGAGACATTCATAAACGTGTCCTAACCTGCCTTTGACAAAAGATTCTGCCTCTCGATCCTGTATTCTTTGAGTTATGGACAAGGCTTTATTGAGTAGCTCAACAGATTTGGGTAAAAATTCTGACTCTAAGCATTGAGTTGCTGGCTCAGTACTAATCGACTTGTTCTTCTGGCTGACGAGTTGTAAAAGATTAGCAAGTTGAATTGCCGCATAGGCTTTATCGTAAGAATCTGACACCTGTTCTAAGACGACGATCGCTTGCTGTAATGTATTATTAACTATGGCTTTATCCTGGCGATCTTGCCGATAGTAAAGCCTAACTAGACCTAGTAGCGATCGCAGTTCATTTACTTTATCGTTTTGGCTACGAGCTAGATTCAGACTTTCCTCAAAATACTGTACAGCTTGCCGATCATTGCCAATAGTGGATTGCTGAAATTTTTGGGCAGCTTTTTTATCACCTATCTCTTTGGCGAATTCAGCATGGCGTTCATTGCGCTTGGACAGATTAGCGTAAGTATTAGCTAAACCATTGAGAGTAGACACTATGTAAGTTTGATTATTGATGCGTTTGGCGATTTCATAGCTGCGTTTAAAATCTTGAATAGCTTGCTCATACTCGCCTTGGAGACGATGAGCATTTCCCAAACTACCCCAAGCAGCTACTTCGCCCAGATTATCTGACTGTTGACGAGCAATTTCTATGGCACTATCTGAGCTACAGGTTGCATTGCTTTGATTTTGACCGCACAAAATGGTAACTGCGCGTCGCTGCTGTCCCAGGTTACTGTAAAGTTGAGCCTGTTCTGTCAGCATCCGTTCTACTTTTATCGGCTCGTTTGTTTGACGATAGTAAGCAATAACTAGTTTTAATTGGGCGATCGCTTCAGATATTTGACCTACTTGTTGGTATGCTCTGGCAAGGTATGCCCGGACATTTATTTCCTCAGAATCATTACTGTGACGCTGTTGATTAGAAAGGGCTGCTTCCCAAAACTTGATTGCTCCTTGAATATTGCCAGCTTGATATAGCTCAAGTCCTTGCTGTATTGGCTGTGTTAAAGCCGACGATTTAGCTGTTGTTATCTCTGCGATTCCTTTATGCCCAATTGTTAAGGAAGGATGCCCTAACCACAAGCATAAGGTTAGCGTTGTCAGAAAGAGAACTGTCCAAATGCGACGAACACGGTATGGCAAGCGTTGCATGATGGCACAAGTAATACTTGATAAAGTGGATTTCTTAGTTAATCAGCGATCGCTTTAAGCAATGCTCAGTCTCGGTATTGCGATTATATAACTGAATACAGTATTTCATTAATTCCTAGCGAATTAAAAAAAGGCAATACTCTGCAATGCTAATGCATCGGCTGACAATGCCAATGCGTCGGCTAACAATGCCAATGCATCGACTGACAATGCCAATGCATCGACTGACAATGCCAATGCATCGGCTGACAATGCCAATGTATCGGCTGACAATGCCAATGTATCGGCTGACAATGCCAATGCATCGGCTGACAATGCTAATGCATCGGCTGACAATGCTAATATATTTTTATGTATTAAACGCTACGTTTTTAGGCAAAATTGTACTTAGTTAGAGAAGCAAATCTCCGACTTATTTAATTAATAATTGCCACCAATTACTTGCAATTGGCCAAGTCAATTCGCAGACAGTGCCTTGTGGAGAGTGAGGAAATCGTCGAAACTTGCCTCTCAATTGTCGTGCTAAATCTTGAGCCTGTTCTGTTCCCTGTCCGCCACGTTGAGAGTTTTTAGATAAATTTGCAAATCCGTTATCAATTATTTGCAAGCAATACTCTTTCGACGATTGCGTACAAATAACATCAAGACGGGTAGCTCCTTGGGAATGTTTACCTACATTACATAAAGCTTCTTGCAAAAAAAGGTATAAGCCTCGCTTTTGATTTGGACTTAATTGGCAATCTTCTAATGGTTCAAAATTAGGAGGAATAAAACTTAGAATTGATCCAAATCCTTGAAAATTTCTTTTTAAGGTAATGTCGTAAACATAATAAAGCATCTCAGCAATTGGAGTTTGCAAATCGAGAACTTCATTTCCCTCTAAATAAACACTATCATTGCGACTGAGCATTTCTTGACTGAGATACTCAGGAATAATTCGTAACTCTCGATTTAGTTGTTCAAGCTGCGATCGCAATTTTTCAACCTCTATCTCTTCTTCGCCAAGATTCCTTAATATCACAGCTAGACTTTGCAGAGGCCCATTATGAATTGCTTCAAAAGAGCGCTTAAGAGTTAAACTGCGCTGTTCAAGTAACGCTCTTAAATCTCGGTCAAAAAAAAATGTCGTTAATCCTGCACTCGTAAGAGCTAACAAGGTTGGTACAAAAGGAATCCACCAACCCAGAACCAGGCCAATAAAACAAATTCCGACAATTTCGATACTAATTATACCAAGGCTAAACAATGTCTTTGCAGGAGATTGGAGGATTAAACCCAAAATGATGCCGAATAAACCCCAAGCTAAAATCCATAAATACTCCCAAATTTCTGACCATACTTTTAATAGCGGTCGTTTGTCTAAAACATAACTAATAATTTGGCTCGTGGCATGAGCATGAACTTCTACACCATAAATCCATTGGTATTGATTAGCAGACTCTTTAACTCCTAAAGTCGTCGTATAAACTGTATTTTTGGCTGCGGAGGTGATAAAGTTATCTTTAATGCTGGGGGCAGTCATGCCAATAATGACAACGCGATCGCGAATCCAGCTAGGATCAATTTTTTTATTAAGGACATCTCTAAGCGATAGGGTACGAAAAGGTTGGGGATGAGAGCGGAAATTAAGTAACACTTGAAAGCCATTGGCATCAGTTCCCACATATCCGCCAGAATTAGGAAGAAACCGAACTAGTTGACTAGAACCGAACTTGATGGGGTCATAAGAGCGACTGCCATGATCAAACTTTATTCCTTGTTCGCGCAGATAAAATTGTGCTAGACGCAGAGGTAGAGAGTATTTCAGTTCTCCAGAATAAGTTTTACTTGCTATTAAGCTACGTCGCAGCTTTCCATCCGGGTCTACAATGAAGTCTGCAAAGCCGACTCGTTCAGGAGGTAATTCCGGCGGTGGTTTAATATTAAAAGATTGCTTTTGATTTAATGCTACTTCAACTCCAATCAGATTTGGATTCTCTCTCCAGGCAGGCGCAAGCTCTGCATCAGCCGAATTACTTTTATCTCTAAAAAGGTCAAGACCGATAACTCTGGGTTTGTAGCTATTTAAGATACTCAACATTTGGGCGATTTCCCGATCTGGTATAGGAAACCTGCCTACATAATTGATATCTTCTTCATCAATACCCACAATTACCACCCGCGAATCTACAGCTTCATTAGGTCGCAGCCGTAGCAATTGATCGAAAGCGAGCCACTCTTGCGATTGCAATAATCCTGTTGAGCGGACAAGCATAATTAATCCTACTACTGAGAGTCCTGGCAGCACTACTTCTTGCCATAGTTTCAGTTGTTTGTAAGCTTTTTTACAGAAATTGCTTTTAGTAATAAATGCCAATTTCATCAGTTGATTAATCCAATTTTTCGAGCTGCAATTTCAATTTGAATTCTCAATTCTTTACCAGGTTCGTCATAGACACCCAAAGCATCTTGCAGTCTAATCCAGTAGTTTCGGACAGTGCGATCACTCAACTTCATTCTTTGAGCGATCGCTTTATCTGTTAAGCCTTCTTGATATTTCAGCGTCAGTACCTCGATCCATTTTCGGTCAAATTCGGGACGCGATCGCAGTTCTGAAGATAAATAAATAGAGCCGCGTAATGCCAAGTCAACGAACTTTAACATTTCGCGGATTGGCAAAGACTTATCCATAGCGGCAAAGCCACCTTCATAAGCATTAATTATCGGCTTGAGACGCACCAACGGTTTAACATTGGTACTCAGCACCACTAGATTAGGGGCGAGAGGGCTTTCCATCAAAGTTTTGATCAGTTGCATCCCAACCTCAACCTTCGCTGGAGCTTGAGGCTTTTCTGGCAAACATAAATCCACAATTAGCAAGTCTGGGTGGTGGCGTTCAAATTGCTGATATGCAGTCTGGGCATCCTGAATTGCAAAGATTTCTGTTTCCGGATATTTCTCTTTGAGTGCTGGAATTGTACCTTGAAGAATTGCTTCATGGTCATCAACAACTAAAAATTTTTGCAAAGTTTGTTTTGGCTCTCGATTCATAACTGGTTTACTTTTTAATAGATTTATTTAACCTACCAAAACTATTAGAAGGTCTAACTTTTTGTTGCTATAATTTAACTTGCATCTTAAGTAAAACTTATCGTTCAAGACTAGGATACAAATAATTAACTGACTGCGTGTTGCAGTTTGAGGAATTTAGTTTTCCAAAATTGGAAAATCAACACTTTAGTTAAGAAATATAACAACTTATTAAAGTTGATAACGTAGTATCACTACTGGTTGTAAGGAGTTGAGAAGTCTTGTGAAAGCTAAATTAAGGTGTTATCAAAGCTGGGAATCGCTGCTATATGCTTGTGAAGCGATAAGTATAATGGGATGCTGTGCGATGGGGTACGCCCCGGCTTTGGCGATCGCAACTTTTTTAACAATTAACCCTGTCAACGCTCAAATTGTTCCTGATAATACCCTTCCAGTAAATTCCAGCGTCGCGCCAGGATGCACAGCTTGCACCATTGAAGGGGGAACAGTTCGCGGTAGCAGCCTGTTCCACAGTTTTAGCGAGTTTTCTGTACCGACAGGTGGGGAAGCGTTTTTTAATAATGATGCCACGTTGATTCAGAACATCTTCACTCGCGTTACAGGTAACTCAGCCTCTAATATTGATGGGTTGATCCGAGCAAATGGCACTGCAAATTTATTTTTAATCAATCCGAATGGAATTGTCTTTAATTCCAATGCCTCTCTAAATATTGGCGGTTCGTTTATTGCAAGTACAGCTAATAGTCTTAATTTTAGCGATCGTATTAAGTTCAGTACTGTAGAATCTCAAACTCCACCTTTGCTGACTATCAATGTACCCATTGGCTTACAATTTGGAACGAATTCCGGAAATATTCAGGTACAGGGTTCTAATTTAGAAGTTAATCCTGGTCAGACCTTAGCACTTGTGGGCGGTAATGTACAGCTTAATGGTGGGCAACTCCTAGCTCCAGGTGGAAATGTGGAGTTGGGAGGTATAGCAGACACTGGTACAGTTGGTTTAAGTATTAATGGCTTATACCTTAGTTTAAGTTTTCCTGATGGCATTGAACGAGCTGATGTATCTCTGGGCAATGGTACTGATGTCAATGTACTCGCTGGTGGTGGGGGTAGTATTGCGATCAATGCCCGCTCCTTGGATATGACTGGAGAAAGTACACGGCTACGGTCAGGGATAAGATCAGGGTTGGGTTCTGTTGACTCACAGGCGGGAGATATCGAAATTAATGCAACACAGGCAATAAACCTGAATGGAAGTCGTATCTCTAATCGGGTGCAATCAACAGCTGTTGGTAACAGTGGCGACATCAATATTACCACCGGCTCGCTTTCTGCCAGAAATGGCGGTAAACTGAATACCGAAACCTATGGACAAGGGAATGCGGGCAGTATAAACATAGTTGCGCGTGATACCGTTTCCTTTGATGGGGTGAGTAGCTCCAAGGAAGCCAGTGAAGCATCCAGCGCTGTACGGCCAACAGGCGTGGGCAAAGGTGGCAACATCAACATCACAACTGGGTCACTCTCTGTTACTAATGGTGGCCAGCTGGCTGCTACCAACTATGGTGGAAAGGGGAATGCAGGTAGGGTAGATATCGTTGCCCGCGATACCATTGTCTTTGATAAAGGACTTGGTAATAACTTTACTGGAGCATTCAGCAATTTGTGGTCAAAGGGGGAAGGTAACGGTGAGGGCATCAATATTACCACTGGGTCGCTTTATCTCAAAAATGGCGCTGTATTGAATGTCAGAACTCAAGGAATAGGAAATGCAGGCAATGTGAATATATTTGCCCGCGATACAGTTTCCTTCGACGGTGTAAGTGCTAATGGCACAAGTGCCACTGGGGTAGTCAGCGCAGTGGAGACAGGAGCCAGAGGTCAGGGAGGCAATATTAACATCACGGCTGGGTCGGTTAGAGTGAGCAATGGCGCTTTACTCAGTGCTGCCACTTCTGGAGAAGGGAATGCGGGTAATGTGAATATATTTGCTAGAGATACAGTCTCCTTGGAAGGAGCAAGCAACAATGGAGTTCCCAGTGGAGCATACAGTAGTGTGGAATCAACAGGTATAGGCAAGGGGGGCGATATTAACATCACAACCAAGATACTGTCTTTGAAGGATGGTGCTTTCCTAAGTGTTAGAACCCGTGGACAAGGGGATGGAGGTAAGATCACCTTGAGCGCTAATACATTAGAAGCTATTAGTGGTGGACAAGTTATTACCACCAGCGATGGTATTGACAACGCAGGTGATATTAAACTTAATGTCACTGACAGCATCACCCTTTTTGGTAGCAACGCCAACTATTCTGCTCGACTTGACCAAATAGTAGCCCGATTTGGTTCAAATATAGGTCAAACTGTAGATCCTGCAAGTGGGCTGTTTGCCAATACATCTGAAACTTCCACAGGTAGAGGCGGAGAATTAACAATTAATACCAAGCTGTTTAATATCCGAGATGGGGCCCAAGTGACGGTGAGCAGTCAAGGGTCAGGAATTGCAGGCTCATTAATAGTTGAAGCTGACTCTATCCGTCTTGACAACAAAGCAAAAATCAGTGCTGACACAAATGGAGGACAAGGAAATATTAATTTGCTCGCGCGCGATTTTTTACTCCTACGCCGAGGTAGCAGCATCACTACCAATGCCACTGGTGCTGCCACTGGTGGCAATATTACGATTACTACCGACAATCTAGTGGCTGTTCCTAAAGAAAATAGTGACATTAGCGCCAATGCCGAAGATAGCTTTGGTGGTCGAGTAATTGTCAATGCTTCTGGCATCTTTGGCACACAGTTTTTTCTACAACCCACGCCATTAAGTGACATTACAGCTAGTTCTGCTCGTGGTTCTGAATTTAATGGCGTAGTGCAACTCAACACGCTTGATGTTAACCCTAGTCAAGGCTTAACTGCTCTGCCCACAAACATCATCGATACTTCCCAATTAATTGCCAATAGTTGCATTGCACGGAGTAAACGACCAGAAGGGAAATTCATCATCACAGGAAACGGAGGTTTGCCAGTGATGCCAGATGACCCCTCAATTGCACCCTATCAGACTTATCAAATACCGACTATCCAGAGCGCAACTATTTCAACGCCACAAGAAAACGCTCTCGACCTAAAAAACCCTACTACTAGCAACAAACCTTACTATTCTGGTAAATCTGCGCCAGTGATTGAAGCTCAGGGATGGATGGGGAGCAACGCGATTTGGTGAGGTAGGATCAAAAACCAGCGATCGCTAAAAA
>NZ_CAXTNE010000242.1:0-12108 GCF_964245445.1 uncultured Nostoc sp. | reverse complement strand
CAAGTTGGGCATCAAAACCCTCCTTGCTGCCAAACACCACGTAGCTTTGCCCTGAAGAACTGCCGTTGGGGTCGGCACCATCTGCCCCGATAATCAGGTCATCAATGCCGTCGCCGTTGATGTCTCCGGCACTGCTAATAGAGTTGCCTGAACGGTCATCTGGATTGATGCCGTTGATGGCAAAGCCTGACGTGCCGTTGAGGGTGGAGAGGTAGAATTGGGCATCAAAACTTTCCTTGCTACCAAACACCACGTAGCTTTGCCCTGAAGAACTGCCGTTGGGGTCGGCACCATCTGCCCCGATAATCAGGTCATCAATGCCGTCGCCGTTGATGTCTCCGGCACTGCTAATAGAGTTGCCTGAACGGTCATCTGGATTGATGCCGTTGATGGCAAAGCCCGACGTGCCGTTGAGGTTAGATAAGTTGAAAACTGAATTTGCCATGAGTTCGTCCTTTTGTTTTGAGAACTAAAAATTTAAACAATTGAACTTAAAGTCAGAATGACTGTTGAGTGTTGACCTTTATAGGCAGTTCTTGCTCTTAGCAGTTTTTGCAGTCCGAGAAAGATTCTGGAATACAAGGTGCCAAAAGGGTCTCAAGCTCCTAAATTTATTTATGCTCAAGGGAAAAATATTTATTTCGAGATGCCTTGCACGAGAAATAATGCGTCCACAGTCTAAGGCCCTTACTTTGAAGTATGGGGTTTCCCCTCTGCTAAGAACAAGAACTGCCCCCATGCCTCTTGTTGAGAGTAAGCGGTCTACACGATAATGTATACTATTTTTTTGTGGAATTAATGAACAGGGGTCGCCACAGTGGTAAGTAGCTGGACAAAAATATTTCTTGAAGTTTAGTGTTCTCTTCTGGAAGTTTGATGTTCCAACGGGATTACGCTGATGCGTAGGCGTAGCCCGCCGCAGGCATCGCTTGATAGTCGCTGGAGTAAATTAATTTGACCTACTACCTGAATTTTTGCCAAATGCTGCTGTTCGCGTTGCTCTGCTTCGATATAACTCCTCACTCCTCACTTTTAACTTTGATTGTTTGCACACCAGCCAAAATAAAATTAACTGCTAAGTAGATACTGTAGCTAATTCCTGCTGGAGGTACTCAAATATGCGACAGCTAAAATCCGCCGAGGAAATGCCTGGTAGCTATGGCTTACCCCTCTTGGGGGAGACTTTGGAAATATTTCAGGATTCAGAGTTGTATTTGTGGCGACGATTCCAGCAGTATGGTTCAGTTTTTAAAACGAGCGTCATGGGGCGTAAACGTGCTTATTTAATTGGCCCTGATGCTAATCGGCTGGTGCTGGTGGAACAGGCAGAACACATGTCGTCGCGGATAGGATGGTATTTTTTAGAATCAACATTTGGCAACAATATTTTATTACAAGATGGGGAAGAACATCGCCTAACTCGTCGCTTAATGTATCCAGCATTTCACGGAAAAGCGATAGCTACATATTTCGACACCATTCAAAATATTGTGCAAGACTTCCTTAAAGATTGGGGACAGAGAACGATTCCTTTGAATTCTAGTTTTCGCCAGCTTACCCTGATGGTTGCTACTCGCCTGTTTTTGGGAAGTCAGAACAAGAGCGAAGTTGAGCAAACTAGTCAGTGGTTTACACAACTGCTAGAGAGCAGTATGGCAATATTCAAATTGAATGTCCCTTTTACTTTATATAGTCGCGGTCAAAATGCTAGGGGTAAATTAGTAGCTTTTTTGCATGAAGCGATCGCCCAGCGTATCGAGCAGGGTAACTTAGAAGAATCAAAAGATGTTTTGGGATTGCTGCTAGCAGCTGTTGATGAAAACGGCAATAAATTGAGCGAAGCACAGATAATCAACGAGGCATTGCTATTGCTATTTGCTGGACACGAGACAACAGCCTCCTTGCTCAGTTGGGTAATATTTGAATTAGGTAATCATCCAGAATGGCGATCGCGACTGCGCCAAGAGCAATTAGCAGTTGTGGGAAATAATCCCCTTAATCTGTCTCATCTCAAACAACTTCCAGATTTAACCAACGTCTTAAAAGAAGTAGAACGGCTTTATCCGCCAGTGTATGCCTATAATCGTGGAGTTCTCAAGGATATTGAGTATGCAGGTTATCGCATTCCTGCTGGTTGGTTTGTGACTATCTCGCCGATGTTGACTCACCGTTTACCAGAACTCTACACCGATCCCGATCACTTCGACCCTGATCGCTTTGCACCACCTCGTGAAGAAGATAAGAAACATCCTTTAGCACTAATGGGTTTTGGTTATGGTTCGCACCGATGTTTAGGCATGGAATTTGCCCAAATGGAAATGAAAATCGTGCTTTCTACGCTGCTTCGCCATTATGACTGGACAGTAAAACCTGATTATTCTGCGATCGCTCCAATTCGTCAGCCTTCTAAAGTTAAAGATACTTTACAAGCATGCATATATTGAGCCTTTGGTGATCAAGCAAGTAATGGGAAATAGAGATTGATGATAGGGTAGCTCATCTTTATAGGTTAACGGCTGAGGAAATAAAGATTATTAGGGGAGAGTAGAAATAATGAATAACACCAAAAAAGAACATTATGTATCTCAATTCTATTTAAAAAAGTTTGTTAATTCGTCTCCAAATGGCAAAAATTACAAAATTTGGATTTTCAATAAAATAACTCAAAAATCCCCATATTCAAGTGATGTAAAAGATACAGCTACAAAAAATTATTTTTATGATTTTCCCGTTGATTTAGTAGGAAAAGATAACAAAAAATCTTTGATCCAGATTTACAAAAAATTGAAAGTATTATAGCTCCTTTTTATAAAAAATTTGAAAGACGCGTATCTTATATTATGAAATTAGATGAGAAACAGAAATCTAAAATTAAAGTTATAAAAAAATTGCTAAAAAAGATTGGTCTTATCTTTTAGCCACACAAACTTTGAGAACACCTGAATTCAGAAAATTGTTAAAAGAAGTTAAACAAAAACCTGAAAATGATAATGAATTTGCGGTTGAAACCATTAAAAATTCGTTCTAAATTGGATAAAATTATCCTATAATTCAGCAACACTAAAAATTGTAGAACGAGAGCATCCCAATTTTGAAAAAATAAAAGAGTCTAACTGAAAATATTTCTCTAGCAAGCATGGCAATTATTAGATAGTGAACCTAGTATGCCAACTCAGTGCTACCCTACAGTTAGAAAGCTTGAGAGGCAACTATGACTGCCCTGATTCTGAACCTCAGCCCCACCATTGAACTGACAGATGAGCAGTTCTTCCAACTGTGTCAAAATAATCGAGATTTGCGACTTGAGCGCACGGCAGAGGGAGAATTGATTATCATGCCACCAACTGGATGGGAGAGCGGAAATCGTAATAGTAGACTGACACAGCGCTTAGGTAATTGGGCTGATGCTGATGGCACAGGTTTGGCTTTTGACTCTTCTACAGGTTTCAAACTCCCCAATGGTGCAAATCGCTCTCCAGATGCATCTTGGGTGAGCCGGAAACGATTAGAAGCCCTGAATCCAGACCCCGACAAATTCCTACTGATCGCTCCAGATTTTGCGGTAGAATTACGCTCTGCTTCAGACAGCTTAAGGACTGTACAACAAAAAATGCAGGAGTATATTGACAACGGTGTGCGTTTAGGATGGCTGATTGACCCCCAGAACCAACAGGTAGAAATTTACCGCCCAGGACAGGAAGTTGAGGTTTTGCGTAGGCGTAGCCCGTCGGAGACATCGCCTACTAGTTTATCAGGAGAGGATGTATTGACTGGGTTTGTGCTTGATCTGACACAGATTTTGAGTTAAGCGATCGCTTTTTACTCGCACCTCTTCTCAAAAGGCGATCGCTCAATTTAACTCATTTCACAATCTGGGCAACTTGCAACTCTAATTTGAGAAAAATTTACAGTCAAAAATACAAAATTAATATTGACTAAATATTAAAAACCCAGTCTGCAATAACCCGATGACAAAACCCAAAACCCCACCTAAAGTTACAATCGCTTGCAATTCATTTTTCACAATTCCCTCGATTGCAGCTTCTAAATCAGCCGGTGAAGTTGATTTCACCCGGTCAACTATCACTTGATCTATCGACAAAATCGGAATTGCTTGCGCCACAATTACTTCTAAATCTTTTTCCAAATACTTATCTAATATTAAAGCCAATTCTTGACTCATCACTTCTAAAGAAGTATTGACAACAGGCGAAGTACTCAGACGATTTAGCAGCACTACAGCAATATTTTCCCAATCAACAGAATCAGTTAATCCTTGTAAAAAATCGCTGCCACTGTTTTGTAAGTAATGGCGGACACTTTCGCGGGTGGTCTTTCTTAGTTGACGCACCGTCCCCATTGGCAAGTTTTGTAATGATAAATTTTGCAGTAATTTCCGAATGCGATCGCGCATTTGCAAATCTTTAGTCAATTCTTGCAAGCGAGTATTAGCAGCCTCTTTTTCATCCAAACAAAAAGTTCGTAGTCGCGTGAGAGTATTACGTAAGCCAAACAAATTTGCTACTACCCAATAAGTCCCACTGGTTTTTTCGCGGAAGCCTTCATCAATAATTTGAATTGTGCGATCGGTCAAAAAATCAACTATCGTCTGCCGCAGCACATCTGGTGGTAAAACTGCTTGCAACAACCAATCAGCAAGCCGCGTGGCTTGTTCTTCACTCAATTGAAATTCCAGCAATATCTGATCAAAAATTTGATTGATCTGCGCTTCCAAAAAGTCTTCACGTCGCGCTAAAACCTTGAGTAACCGTGGCAAGGATTCCCCTATTAAATCCCGCAAAATCCCCGCCACAATTTTGGCACTTTTCTCGTTTTTATCTGTTTTTATTTGTTCAATCGCCATCTGCAACAACCAGAGAATTGCTCCTTGCACGCGTTCTGTTTGCAACAGACGCCGCGCCAGATTTTGCAATTCTTGTGGTGTCAACAGTGACCCCATGATTGTCTTAGAAATGTTCAGAGCCAAACGTTCCTGGTTGCGGGGAATCAATCCAGGGGTGAAGGGTACTCTTCGTCCAGCAATGTAAATTGCTCGGTAAGGACGGAACAACATTTTGATGGCTATATCATTTGTGAAATAGCCAATAATTCCACCCAGTACCGGGGGAGACACATAAAGCCAAAGATGAGACCAGTCCAAGGGAAGAATTAAAAAAGTTAGGAGTTTAGAGCCTAAAGTTAGGAGTTAACAGTAGAGACGCGATTAATCACGTCTGTACAAAAGCGATTAATCGCGTCTGTACAAGAGTTAGGAGTTATGAATGATAAATTTTAAGTGAGAATTTATCACTACTCATAATTCATAACTTTTAACTAATAACTCCTAATTTACTAAGCACTAGCACTCCCATCATACCGTTCGCAATGGGATAGTGTGTGGCAACAGCAAAACCAACTTGACGCGCTAACTCTATTTGCTCTCTCCCGATGGGAAAGCGGTCTAAGCTAGGGCTAATGTAAGCATATTCTTCTTTTAACCCTAAATAACTGGCAACTGGCACTACAAAACTGTCCAGATACAACTGCTGAAAGGCACGTAGCTGAGGATTACTCGGTCGATGAAAGTCCAAAATTGCGGCTTTAGCACCCGGCTTCAAAACCCGGTATAACTCTTGGAGACTGCGGGGAATATCTTTAACATTTCTTAAACCATAGCCCATTGTTGCGGCATCAAATTGGTTATCCTCAAAGGGTAAATTTAGCACGTCGGCTTCTACCCAGGCGATCGCAGGTTGGGGATACTGCCAATGTGAGCGTTCTTTAGCTTTTTCTAGCAGGTTGGGTGAAAAATCCACTCCGTAAACCTTCCCTGTTGCTCCTGTCCGCCGTGCCAGACGTAAGGCTAAATCACCACTACCGCAACACAAATCTAATGCAGTATCACCCGATTTAGCTGCACTCCATTTCACTGCCATTTCCTTCCATATTCGATGCTGTCCCAGACTCAACCAATCGTTCAACTGGTCATAAACCGGAGCAATACGGTTAAAAATGGACTGAATTTCGTTAGTCATTGGGTATTGGGTATTGGGCATGGGGCAAAACAGTTCCGAGTTCCGAGTTCCGAGTAAAGAATTAAGATTCCCTACTGGGCACTCAGCACTCATTACTCAGCACTCTTGAGGGGCATTGGTTTTTGACTAATGACTAATGACAAATGACTAATGACAACTAGTAAGAGCGATCGCAATCAGTTGGGCTGATAAATTAATTAGCATTAATTCATCTTCCCGTAAAGTGCAGGCTTGTTTCCACTGTAGGGATAATACGCCCAAAAGTTGATTACGGTAGCTAATTGGGATAACTAAATGTGCTTGCACACCCGTGTTTTTGTAGTGAATAGCATCAACTAATTTAGTGTCTTTAAGTATATTTGAGGAAACTTGCATTTGCCCAGTGGCGATCGCTTCCTTTGTTAGTGGGTCAACAGATAGCCAATTCTCAATTGTACCTGTATCGCTGTAAGTTCCTTGAGTCGCAATCAGAGTATTTCCATCTGTCAGTTGTAGAATACACCCATCTGTTCCAAAAGTATCACTCACAGCTCTAGCAATTGGAGCGAGAGTTTCTTCTAAGCTAGAAGCTGCTTGAGTTACCTGTACCAAAACACTCAGCAAGGCTATTTGAGCATGAGAACGGCGTAATTCTTCTGTACGTTGCTTGAGCAAGTCGTAGGTTTCTGCTGCTCTTTGCACCACTGCCTTCAGTTCGCCTGGGTCCCAAGGCTTGGTGATATATTTGTAGACTTGCCCTGCATTAATCGCCTCTACCAAGTCTTCAATATCAGTAAATCCGGTGAGAATTATCCTAACCGTATCGGGAAACTGAGGTACAGTCTTGCTGAGAAACTCAGTTCCTTTCATTTCTGGCATCCGTTGATCGGAGATAATCACCGCTACCTCCCCTTCTGCTGCCAAAACTTCTAGGGCGTTCACCCCACTATCAGCTTTCAGAACATTAAAGTCGCGTCGAAAGGTACGATAAAGCAGATCGAGATTATCTGGCTCATCGTCAACTACCAGGATTTTCAGCTTTTTTGGTTGTTGGAGAGTCATCACTGGATATTGGAGTTTATCAATTTCGACACTGGGCTTATCCATAAGATATTTCCTTTAAATATTCACTATCTTGTTATATTCCATACCAAGCTTAGTTGAGAATGGCTCAAATTTATCAAGGGTTTTTACGGATTTAGCTTGCATATTTAAATACGGTAGTTATGAGTGTCACAGAGGCTATTTGCCTGCCCAAATATCTGAAGCAAGAAAAAATTCCATAAGAAGAATTAACTAGATAAGTTTCTACAGATCAACTCAAAGCAGTAGTTATACTCAAGACTTGCACCAGTCCCAACAACCGCCTCAGAATGAATTCTGAGGCTATTAGCTTGCATTCTTCTAAAGAAGACTTAATAAGGATTAGAGTCCACGCTTAGTAGACTTGCATTAAAAGCCTGTGAAACTTATTTTTTGGCAAGAAAGTGGGCAGGTGCAAAATATATAACTATAGGTAGTTCATAGATTAGAATAAGACTTGCTCATGAGGTATTAATCAACCTCCCAAGTTGAAGCTCGCACTCTGATTATGACTGATCTACCACCCAACGCTCAGAATCCCGAAGAAAATGTTACCAACGATGTAGCACAAGAATTACTGCGAAGGCTGAGGCAAAAACAAGGTAACTGGGTGGAATGGGGAACGGCGATCGCCTCGTTGCTAAAAATCGGTTACAACCCCCAAGACATTTTTGAGGCGACTGGATTTGAGCCGATTCAACAAAATCAAGTGGTTGTTGGTTCTCAAGTTTACAATTCTTTGGAAAAGTTTGGAGTATCGCAAGAAACGCGATCGCACTATGCTACACGTGGCAGTGATGTTTTATATGAACTGCGTTTACTGACTCAAGAAGAACGCGCCGCCGCCGCCGAACTAATCTTCGTCCACAATGTTGATGCCGATGAGGCACGGGAAATAGCAAAAGCAATCAAAGAGTATTCCTATTTCCGCACTTTACCAGAAGGATTTTCTGCCCATCCTGGGGATGCTGTTGCTCATCAAGTTTGGAAACTGGCACGCCAAAATGTAGATTTACAACAGCGATCGCGCCTAATTGCTAAAGGTTTACGCTTTGCTCATACGCCAGCAGCAAGGCAAAAAATCGAACAGCTACTGACTGATTTTACTACTGCTCCCCAGCGTCCAGCGCCAATTCTACCCTTTTACCGTCTGGAATTTGAAGAACAATTACCCCGAATTTTGCCCGTGGTAGGCGAGTTGCCATTATCACGACAAGACTTGCAAGCTGTGCCCATACTGACAGAAATTGAACCATTTCGGTTGGTCAAGTTTTCTGGAGAGCAAGCTTGGATACCATTACCAGGTTGGCAAGTGTTGTTGGCGGCAGAAGATCCAGTAGTGATTTTAGCGAATAGCGATCGCTTCCCCATCCAAACCCAAAGCCAAACTGGGCCTGTCGTAGTTGTGGTAGATCGTACCCAACGAAAATGGGATGCCTCCAGCTATTTTGTTGTTGAAAATGGTGGTGAATTAGATTTTCAGTGGTTTGAAACTGAGCCAGAAATTCTTCTACTAGGAAAAATTATTATCATCGTGCGTCCTAAAAGAATTCTGGATGAAGAATTAACTAAGGATTCATGGCAGATTGACGAATAAATTCAATTTTAGACAGAACTAACTGCGTGATGTGAACTTGTTTTGACTGTTCAAACAGCGGAAAGCAAATGGCGGCATTGGTTCAATTTTTTGTTTAGTCAATGCTCCATCTGCTTTAACTCTCTTAACATGAACTTGGCACTGGCTTGGCAATGCTTTGCCTAAACCCTTGATTTTTCGTTGACTTGTGTAAGTCCATATTTTGAGGGATGATGACATCCCCTGAACAGTCACAAAGTAACGACCGTAACAGGAAAAACCCAAATTTTCTAAGCTGAAAGTGTATAAAGCACAAAAATTATTTGAATTTTGTAATAACTTTTAATAGAACGCACTGGATCAACAATCTCAACAGATACAGCAATCCGATTTGATTTTTGAAAAAATTTAAGTATATGTAGGGGAGCCAGCCGTGTGGGCGGGTTTTCCGACTTGAGCGGACTGGCATTGTGTTATCGCGTAACGTAACGCAACGCCAGTTGCTACAACGGATAACGCAGCGTAAAGCTTTTGGCATGGCAACGCTTACGAGCGTCGGGAACCTCCCTTCGGGTGACGCTACGCACAGTTGCTACCGCTACGCTAATACCAGTCGCCTACGGCGGGAAACCCGCCGGAGAGCGCTGGATTCACCGCAACGCACTGGCTCCCCTACGGATATTTAAAAAATCAAATATGAGTCCTATATCATGAGAGCAAAATTCTTAATTTATTAAGCATTTTTTTGGGATTTTAGCTTTTCCAGTATCTTCATATTTTATCACCACAATTATTGAGGAAAAAACAAATTCCTATTTTTTCGATTTAGTTTCATAACCAAACAAACGCAATGGATTTCCTGTTGGCAGGAATGATTCAAGCATTATTCAACATAGCCATTACTCGTTTGTAGCTGAACAAGGAGTTTTCCGAAAATGTCTCTCACGAAACGTTGTTTGGCCGAATTTATCGGTACATTCTGGCTTGTTTTAGGTGGCTGTGGTAGTGCTGTTCTAGCCGCCGCCTACACAGAAGATGCTGCAAAAATCAGCGAGAATACTTCTTTTCCATTGGGTATTGGATTAGTAGGTGTATCCCTGGCATTTGGGCTTACTGTCCTCACAGGGGCTTATGCTTTTGGTCATATTTCTGGTGGTCATTTCAATCCAGCTGTTTCGTTTGGACTATGGGCAGGTAAGCGCTTTCCGGGGTCTGACTTACTACCTTACATTCTCTCTCAAGTGATCGGCGCAGTTGTTGCTGGGGGGATTATCTACCTGATTGCTAGCGGCAAAACTGGATTTACGCTGACTGGCTTCAACCCACTGGCTACCAACGGCTATGGTACTCATTCTCCAGGTGGTTACACGCTGTTTGCTTGCCTCATTACTGAAGTTGTGATGACTTTCATGTTTCTGCTGATTATTCTGGGTGTGACTGATAGCCGTGCTCCTAAAGGATTTGCACCACTAGCAATTGGTTTTGGACTCACCTTAATTCACCTAATCAGCATTCCTGTAACCAATACTTCGGTTAATCCTGCTCGTAGTACTGGAGTTGCTCTATTTGCAGGTGTAGAACTCTTTTCGCAAATCTGGCTGTTCTGGATAGCTCCTATCTTGGGGGCTATTTTAGCTGGATGGTTGTACGTAGCTATCTTTAGTGAATCAACAGTGGAAGAACGGTAAAATCTCAAAAAGCTACTCTAAAAGTCATTTTCAACTGTACGAGTTAGCCCGGTATTTCTGGTTTTTATAGCAGTTCATCAAAACGGGCAATAGTTGGATCTGCATTGTGCCTATAATCAATCTTCAGGTGAGGCTGCACCTACGCAGCCCGCCGTAGGCATCGCTTGAGATTTCGTTTTTAGATTTCTTAACAATCCCGTGACTGAACAAATAACGCTTGGCTAATTTGTTTAGTCACATGATTGACAGAATATTTAAGTTTATGAAAATTCACGGTGTCCAGCTCCCCGACTTATCAAAAAAGTCGGGGAGCTTACTTTTCACGAATGATTTATGGCTGCTATATACACTCTATTTTTCAAAAATTTTAGATTACTATTTTACTAGTAAACAACCGATTTATTAATTATTCTACATTCTTAATCATTAGACTTATTTGCGAATTAACTAGTACACTGAGGCGTAAATCCACATACCATCTCAATTAACGAGACTTGGGTCTTAACAAGGGGATTTTGCCCCTTGTTAAAGTTAGGCAAACTTCCGCCGTACTCTACTAGTTAGTGATATTTTGAGTCTGAAGATCCCCCCAACCCCCCTTTTTAAGGGGGGTTAAGATATATTTACAGAGAATCACCAAAGATTATTCATATCTGTGGTTTGGGAATTACATTCAACATCTATTTAAAATATAAAATTTGATATGTCAGACTCTAAATTTACTGCTCCTGTGGCTCAAGAATTACTCCACTCAGAATTGTCTGAACGATCGCCTGTTTCTTCTCTGCGGGAGAAAATTCTAGCAATCCGCAACAGTCTACGCCCTGGACAGCAACAAATGGCTGACTGGCAATCTGGCCCTTTGGCTATTTCTGCCGTTCCTGGTGCAGGCAAATCCACTGGTATGGCGGCGGCGGCGGCGATCGCGATCGCACGTCAGTATGAACGTTCATCCTCGCGTCGTCAATTGGTAGTTGTCACCTTTACTCGTTCAGCTGCTGCCAATATTAAAGCGAAGATTCGCAAATTCTTACGAGATGATTTATCTCTCCCTCAGACTGGATTTTTTGTCTATACCCTACATGGTTTAGCGTTGAATATTGCCAGTCGCCATCCTGATTTGTCCGGTTTACAATTAGAAAATGTCACATTAATTACACCAACTCAAAGTCACCGTTTTATCCGAACAGCTGTAGAGCAATGGATTGCAAATAATCCAGGAATATATTTGCGGTTATTAGAAGGTCATCAATTTGACGGAGAAGAGACAGAAAGGTTACGTCGTCAATCGGTGCTGCGAACAGAAGTATTGCCAGAATTGGCTAATACGGTAATTCATGAAGCAAAAAGTTCTGGAATATCGCCAAAAAAATTGCGGGAGTGGAGTAAACAAACTACAGACGAATATGCAATTTTGAGCGTAGCGGCGGGATTGTATGAGCAATATCAAAACTTAATGCGATCGCGTGATTTCATCGACTACGACGATATGATTTTAGCCGCACTGCGCGTTTTAGAAAACGACAGCGCCCGTCGCATTGAGCAAAACCAAGTTTTCGCCGTCTTTGAAGACGAAGCCCAAGATTCTAGCCCATTACAGACGCAGTTGTTAGAAATTTTGGCGAGTGATGTTGATTCTTCACTCCCCACTCTCCACTCCCCACTCCCCACTCCCCACTCCCCACTCTACTTTGTACGAGTTGGTGACCCGAACCAAGCGATTAACTCTACCTTTACCCCAGCCGAT
>NZ_CAXTNE010000241.1:0-12155 GCF_964245445.1 uncultured Nostoc sp. | reverse complement strand
TTGACTTACCAGTGCGGCACAACGGCTTTAAACTAGATCCCACCCGCAAAACTCCCACTGGTGAGGATTTTAAATTGTGGACTAAAGCGGGTGAGACTGCCGACACTGACGGTAATTGTCACAGAACTTATTTATTTAACGCATTTCGTAACAAGAATTTTAGCAGCCTTGATTTTGAAGAGAGCGGTATCAGCCCCATCTGTGGCGGTTGTTCCCTTAAGAATCAGTGCCGTTTCGCTAGTGGTGATGGTTTTGGCTTCCGGTTTCAAAAGCGTACAGCAATTCAAAATTATTCCTCACTCAGAGCGCACCCCGACTCTACACCTGTTACCTTAACTAACGCTGCTGACCAAACTTTCACTGTTGGGCGGTTATGGGAAGAAGCAGGCACACTTATCAAGCCCGTGCGTAATGTTGATGTAAACCTCAGCGATTTTGAAACCACCGTCGGCAAGCTGCTACTGTTAGAACCAAATATAATGTCACAGCTACAACCTGCCCTCTTGGTTTTACACCAACTGTTTACTCAACAACTTAAATCCACTGACCGCTATGGCTTTGATGATGCCAGCATCCGTGCGCTGCTGCCCCCTTTCCCCACAGGCTTAGATATCGAAGCGATTCAGCAAACTGTAGAACCTGATTTAACTTTCTTAGAGGACTTGGACTCAATTGATATTACCCAAGATAAACAACTCAAAAAAAGCTCTGCGGCTCGTTATGCTTCTAAGAAACTAGTTAAAGACAGCGCACGAACGGCAGGTAGGGAGTTTCTTGACTTGCCTAATTACTGGTTGCCTGACTTTCTCCTCGCTTGGAAGGGTGATGGTAGTTTCCAATCTCAATGGGGTGTACTCAGCATTTACCGCCGAAACCCCAAGCACACTGAATTGGCCAATTCTGCCCAATTTAATATTTATCTTGATGCCACTTTCAAATCCCAGCAATTGAAATTGAAACTGGGCATCAGTGACCCCGTGTTAACCATCGAGCAACAACGCCCTGACTACGGCAATTTAAAAGTAGTCAACGTCACGGGGCTGGGGAAACTGCCCAAAAACCGCTCCCTTCCACTTAGCGCTCGTGTTAATGCCCTCAAAGAAACCTTGAAAAAACTCTGCCCCAACCTTGGCATTATCGATTGGAAACAGATTGCATCCCAAACCGAGGGCCGCACAGAATACGGTCACTTCGTCGATGGGCGTGGTGTTAACAGGTTTAGTGAGTGTGATGCGATCGCTTCTTTTGGCATTCCTTACCAAAACATTGGTGTTTTAGCAGCACAATATCAGGTGATGACTGGTTCACCAGTCAACCTGGAAGATAAAAACAGCACTTTCCAAAAGTATCTCACTGAACTAATTAATGCAGAAATTATACAAGAGATTGGGCGATTACGTTCACATCGTCGCCCCAATGTGGAGCTTACATTCTACTTCTGCGCTGACTATGACCTTAGTTTTCTCTTAGATGAACTGCCCGGAATCAAGTTAGAGGTTGTCGATGCCTGCTCTCTATGCACCGAAGCGGGTAGCCGAGATCAGCAGACGGGACACGCCATCGTCAAAGCGTTCACCCAGCTTTGGCAGTCACACCAGAAAATTGGACAAAAGGCGATCGCCAAAATCATAGACACTACCCAAGGATGGGTGAGCCGATTTACCCAACGCTGGGGGGGCTGGCAGCACTTTAAAAAATTATTACTCTTGCTATTAGATAGTCTTAATAGCGGTAGTAATAAAAATTTGGCTGAATTAACCGATGATGAAAAGTGGCTAGCGCGTACATACTTCCCGATGTTGATTGCTGAATCGGAGTCATCACCAGATCACCTGTTAGAGGGGGTGGCGGAAGTTGCCCAAGTTTTTAGTACTAGGGCGATGCGGCGAGTTTTACACGGATGTACCCCGGCTGTTAGGGCTGACTTGCTGATGACTTTCTTTCGTTGTTTACCTACTGAAGTTTATTCAATTTCAGTTTCTCCACTCTGCATCACTCGCAGAACCTGCGCTATCACCTTGAACAGTCATAAGAACTGATTCCAGACGATAACCAGCTTCACGAATATAATATCCAGCTGCACCCACGTCTTCAAACACGTTGTCAAATTGGGGATGAGTTGACGGAAAAATCTTTCTCAGGCGTGAGCTGATTCCTGAAAGTTCTTGCTGAATTGCGATTAGTTCTTGAGTATCATCATCCATACTTATTTACCACAAAGATAGCTGCCCCGGTGAAACATTTGATTTTCCACCCCTATGGTATAAAAGGTGACAAGCACTGCAAAGAGCTATAAGGTTGCCTCTGTGGTTCTAAGCTGGGTTTCTGTCCCAATGATGAACCTGTAGCGTGTACACCCTGCGTTTTGAGCGTGTTAAATGTGATGTTTTTTCACCAGGGGGTATGCAGTGTAACCCGCACTTTTGACAACGCCACTGGGCTTGTTGCTTAACTGACGTGGCAATTTCTGACCAATTATCTGGGTATAGAGAATAGGTGAATGTCATCAGTTTAATTAAACTAAAGCTTTGAGAATTGTAATGCTTATAGGGCTGGGCTACGGAAAGAAAAAATATTACTCCTGCTATTAGATAGTCTTAATAGCGGTAGTAATAAAAATTTGGCTGACTTAGACGACGATGAAAAGTGGTTAGCGCATACCTTCACTTATTTGCTTTTTGTATACGATAATTACTCTATCTAAGTAAAGTTCATCCGTTACTACTGAGATGGTTCGTATAAGATGTTCGCCTTGAAGTTCAATGCTATCAGCTATTTTCGTGTCACCATCATCGGATCTGAGCTTTTTTTTACTAACTTCATCGCTAGGTACAGCCCACGATACCAGATCATCAAGCAATAAGAAGGCTTTAGAATCATAGAAACTTAGATGACCGTTAAACGGTATAACTTCAGACTCCAATACCCCTTCACTGTCAAACCAATAAACTTTTGGTTCGCCTGTTCTTTCTTCAAAGAATTTCCCATCTGATGAGATAGTTAGAGTTAGCCCTTCGGTTGCTTCTACCTGAGCAATTAAATTGTTGCTGTTACCATTCAACCAATTTTCGACACCATTCGGATCTGGTTCATCACCGATAAATTCAATTTGGCTGTTTAGAGAAATGCTTCCTGTTAACAGCCATGTTCCAATTAATAATTCTATATTCATAGGATTTTTCTAATTATAGGTTTGATGAAGCCTGTTGCTGCTGCGATAAAGGCTGTTTACTTTGTCTCTTGCCCTTTGCACTATTTACTGTTGATTTATCCGGCTCACTACTAGCTTGAACTGACGCAGTATTTACCACTAATGGCTCAGTTTCAGTAGCCGGATTTGATGACCGATTTTTGTCGTCGCTTAAAGATGTGTTTTTCTGGCGACGACTGCTTTTCTTCAATTCACCCATCAAATATTTGATTCTGCTGCCAGTCAAATGAATGCCCAGCCCCTTCAACATCTCTGAGACTTCATCATAAGTGTAGCCGTACTTGTCAGAAGTCAGCTTCTCAATGTATCTCCGCATCTTACGAACAGCTTCCCTGTCCGATACATCTTCTCGCTCTTTCGGCTTCTGCTCCTTCAGTAGATTGATGGCCTTATCAATCTTGCCCTTCGTAATTACTTCTGAATTCTGATGCTCACTCATGGTTACTCATGAATACCGATTAACTGATAATTATCGGCTATTTGAAATAATTTGCACCAAGAGAGTTTTCAAAATTCTAGAAAAATCGGCGATTGCGGCTACGCTGAATTACCTTTTCGTATTGTGGCTACGCCGAACTAGTTTTTAGTATGGCAGCTTCGCTGGTAGTCTTATTCAAACTAATGCTAAAAAATCTGCCTATTACAGCTTCGCTGAATAAGATAACTTTAGTTAAAGCAGCTACGCTAAATTATCTTTTCGTATTCCGGCTACGCCCAACTATTATATTGTGTGCCAGCTACGCTGAATCAGAGAATTTTCATATAGCGGCTACGCCGTTTTTATCTCTTGTGCTGTGGCTACGCCGAACCAGAATTTACCGACTGCTTGATTGGATTCAAATTCCGGCTACGCCGTTGCTATCTCCCCCTGTAAGTTGTAGGATGATCAGCAGCACGGCTACACCGTTGTACTCCCGCCTTCAGCCCCCTGCTGGGTTCTCCGTACACACGTAGCACACGATACCTACCCTACTCCGAAAATGGGCTTGAAGCCAGCCATGCCTCAAAGCTTACGCTTTACCTCGCTCCGCTCGGACGGCAAAGCTGGTTTAGTGGGGTTTCACCCCCCTAAAAACCCCCCTCGCGTGATGTCCTCATTCCCCCTAAACTATGGCAAATCGCAAGCAGTCAAAAGCCCTAGTCCGAAAGCACATCTTCCCGGTGAGGTTGAGCGACATCGAACTGGATATGATTCGGATTAAATCACTTGATGCGGGGATATCAGCCAGTGAACTAATGAGGCGTAATGCGTTGATGCGTCCATTACCAAAACGATTGAGTAAAATTAGCTTGCAAACATATTGGGAATTAGGACAAATCGGGAACAACCTCAACCAGCTTGTAAAAGCAACTAACACAGCGCTAAAAATTGGGCGAACTTTACCTGCAAAACCCGAACTGTTACGAGAACTTTTAGAATTGTTGCATCAGTGTAGGCGAGACATTGCCTCTGATGATGTTGATGATGACGACTCGGAAGAGGAAGAGGAATCCGATGATTGGGAAGCAGACTAAGGGCAGAGGTTTTCGCAAGCTGTTGGATTATTTGGAATCCCGCGAAGATGCCAAACTAATCGGCGGCAATATGAGCGGTAGAAATGCCCGTGAATTGGCGCAGGAATTTAAGCTGTCTCGACAACTGAATTCTGATGCAGACCGAGTTGTTTATCATGTTTCTCTGTCAGCTGCTAAGGGGGACTTTTTAGATGATGAGAAGTGGAGCGAAATCGGCTCACGCTACATGTTTGAGATGGGTTTTGATGCCAATCAGTTTGTCATCTTCCGCCACCATAACACCGACGACGACCACATCCACATTGCAGCCAGCAGAATTAGGATGGACACGGGGCTGTTAGTGCATGATTCCTGGGATTATGTGCGCTCTGAAAAAATCCTGCGACAAATAGAGATTGACTATGATTTAGTACAAGTCCAAGGCAGCAGAGAGAAACTGAATCGCACACCCAGCACAGGGCAAATCAGGCGCATCCGGCGAGAGCAAGAAGAATATTCGTTGGGGCAACGCGACTCTCCCCCAGAACGCACTATTAAGGAGCAAGTTCAGCAAATAATTGACAACGCATCTGTTGACAATCCTCAGATGCCAATATTAATCATGCGATTGCAGGTTGATGGCATCAGTGTAAGGACAGGATTTACTAGAAATGGGAAGTCTAAAGGAATTTCTTATGAAAAAGATGGGCAAGCTTTTAGTGGCACACAATTAGGTGCGGCTTATACCTTCCCAGGACTGCAAAAACATCGAGGAGTTGACTACCAATCACAACGCGATGACCAACGCATTAACGAGTTGCTGTTAAATCCTGTTATATCCCTGCCAGAATATCTACCACAACAGGAAGTGATTTTAGCTCAAACACCAACTCGACCCCAGTTTACACCACCTCCAGAGGATGAAAGCCTACAGCGAGTATTACAGTATTACCTGACTAATACTCGCGCCCTAACCAATTTCCTTGTGCAACCATTACAACGCCAGGGATTGGCTTATATAGATCAACAGGAAAAAGTTGTCTTTATCAAGCGAGATTTAGACGGTGAAAAGTCAGGCGCACTGGTTTGGGATACTGCACGAATTGACAATCGTTGTACGGAGTACCCCTCTAACAGCGATCGCTCTTCAGGATGGTTTCATTTCAAATTGGGTGGAGAGGCAGAGGATAAAATCGAGAGAGTATACCTGTGTTCTTCCCCCATCGATGCCCTGACAATGGCAGAGATTGACAGGAGCGGACACAAGGGGCAACCACCAGTTAGAACAATGTACATGGCAGTGGATGATCCGAATGATTTGCCCTTTGAACTCCTCAGAAATATCAACAGGATTGGGCTGGCATTTAATAATGATGATCTGGGGAATGAAGCATCCCTTGCCGTTCAGGAAATGTTACCCCAGGCTAAAAGAATTACACCTAGTGGGCTGACTTGGAATGAGATTCTTGTTAGAGAGCGGCAGCAGCAAGAGAAACTGGAGCAAAAGCAACGCTCTAGAGGTTTTAGTCGGTGATCTCATGTTGACCAGACGAACTCGTGACCGCTACGCTCTCGGAGTCGGTGGCTCTTACGGGCAGAAAGATTACTGGTTGGGACAACTAGATCCTGCAAGCCCGCAAGAGCCACTCCGCTAACGCCGACTCCGAGCCACAAGTTCTTAAATCCTGGAAAGAAAGACCGCCTAGAAGTTAAGAGTTGTTTGTGGTGTTGAGTGCCAACAAAAATCGGCTCATTTTGGCTGTTCCAATACTTCTCACGAGCGATATGTTACTCTTACGGGCCGCCTGAAAGGTTATAGCCAATGTAGCAGTTACTGCTAGTGCGAACAAATACACCTGTTGGTGTCCATTGCTTGATCTGTTTGATAGAAGGAGCATCTAGGAACAGTGGATAGGGTTCACCCAACAAGGTAGGTATTTGTCCCACTTGGGTAAGTGGCCACGACTTTTTATCTATCAAATCTAACTCTGTCCTACACGGAAGCTGTATCCCGTAGGAAAAAACTCCAATGCACTTATTTGAAGCAATATAGACCCGATGACCGTATGAAACTCGGCAAGGTAATCCTCCTTTTCCTGGTAGTGCGTAGCCAAAGAAGTTAAAGCTCCACGGTAGAAATACAAGCAAAAGTACAGAAAATAGGATGAAGCCTACTGTACCTAGTACTATGGTAGATTTCCGAATGGGATTCATATTTAGGTCACCGATGATCTAGCTAAGTTTAGAAACTGTCATTTATATGCCAAGCGTAGAAATGAGCGTTGGGAAATCTTTGAACAAGTTCTGAGAGGTATTGCTTAAGGTGTGGGTTAGTGTGGTAAGACACGAGTATTGTGCCATCATCATATTTTGTTGACACAACCATTGTATGGCTGAGGCCAAGCGAACGCAGAAATTAGCAATCACCGAAATTAGAGATAAAACTTGGTATGAATTGTATATTGATGGTGATATTTACCCAAAACAAAACTATACATTGCCAATTAACATATCACCGTTATCTTTAGTTGTAACGGAGCAGGTAAACCAACTCACTTATGAGCCGAATCATCGCAGTTTTTAATCAGGCGGGAGGTGTTGCCAAAACCACCCTTACCCAAAACCTGGGCTACCACATAGCACAACTGGGTAATCGCGTTCTGCTCATCGACATAGACCCCCAAGCCAGCTTAACTATTTTTATGGGCAAGGTTCCAAGAGACATAGAGCAAACCGTCAACAATGCCATTGTGGATGAACAACCCCTGCCAATCCATGAGGGGATTCATGGTATGGATTTAGCCCCTGCCAACATCTCTCTTTCTACGGCAGAAATGCAATTGGTTAGTGCTTCCATGCGCGATTTCCGCCTGAAAGAAGCCATCGAACCAATTGAATCAGATTACGATTTTATCTTAATAGATTGCCCTCCCAGCTTAGGGCTACTAAGTTACATCTCCCTTGTAGCTGCTACCCATGTTCTCGTTCCCCTAGAAACCCATTTCAAAGCCTTTGAGGGAACAGGCGAATTACTAAAAACGGTCGCTACAGTACGCAATAAACCCAACCGCAAACTACAAATAGCCGGGTTTGTCCCCACCAAATACGATGCCCGGAACTCCCAGGACACTCGTACCCTAGCAGCCATCACCGAACAACTAGCAAGTGCCGGAACTGTCTTTGCCCCCATTCCTCGCTCTACTGCTTTTGTTGATGCTTCAGAAGAACGAATGCCCCTTGCAGTTTACGATCCCAAGCACCCATCTGTCCAAATCTTGAAAAAAATAGCCGTTAGTTTAGCAGACTTCAAATGAGACGCACGACTAAAGCCAGCCAACCCCTCAAAAGCAAAATTGATGTACCTTGGGACACCACAGGCGTTATTAATGCCGATTCTCAAGTGACCATCCCATTAGACCAGATTTCTCTGCCGCCGAATCAACCACGCCGTTACTTTGATTCTGAAGCATTAAAGCAGTTAACTGAATCCATCAAACAGCATGGCATCTTGCAGCCCTTGTTGGTACGTCCTCTTGATGGAGAGAAACACGAATTAGTCGCAGGAGAACGCCGCTATCGTGCTGCCTTAAGTATTGGGCTGAAAGTTGTCCCCGTCGTCATTAGAGAGTTAGACGACAACGCAGCTTTTCAATTTGCACTTATAGAAAACTTACTTCGGGAAGACCTCAACCCAGTTGAAGAAACTGAAGGTATCCTGCAACTGCTGTCTCTCAAACTAGGTCGAAGTGTTGAGGAGATACCCCCATTACTGTATCGTCTACAACGCCAACATTACAAAGCATCTACAGTTACCCATAACGTTATGGGCGCTCTGGAAAGCGAAGGTGATGAACCTACCCATAACGTTATGGGCGGAGTTGAAACTGAGTCCACTAATAACGTTATCAGCGACGATAAAGGTGATATTGAATTATCTACCCATAACGTTATGGGCGAAACCGAAACGGATAATTCCGACCTCAACCAGGAGCAGCCATTAAACCCAGACCTAAAAATCGTTGAATCTGTGTTTGATGGCTTAGGGTTAATGATCTGGGAATCTTTTGTTAAGAACCGTCTACCCTTGCTCAACCTCCCAGAAGATATCCTTGATGCGCTAAGGGAAGGCTCACTTGAGTACACCAAAGCCAAAGCCATCGCCCAAATTCAGAAATTAGATGAGCGCATTGCCTTTTTAGAACAAGCTATTGCCAACAACTGGTCTTTAAGCGAAATTAGACAGCGCATCAGTGAGAAGAAAAGCCCAAACTCTACCCCAAACACCGAGTCTGACAATTACAAAGAGCGCTTTACTGCTGCGACTACCAAACTAAGGAAGTCGCGCATTTGGTCAGACCCGAAGAAGCGCAAGCAAATAGAAAAACTACTTGCACAACTGGAGACGCTCACAAATGTTGAGTAACCTTGCATACCAAAAGCAGGACGTAGAAAGCAAAAGGCTCAAATATTTTTTATACTTAGCTTGTGTTCCTTTTTAAGTTTAAGTCCCCATGCAAGAGTCAGAAAAACTTATCCAGATAGTACAATCCTGGCTAGGCTACATCAGGTTAGAAGAACTGACTCAAGCTGAGGTCGAGCGTTCTTCAGATATCTATTCAAAAGTAGTAGATAAGGGAGTGCAGCTTCTTGGCAACAAGCTACTGTTAGATAGCGAAGTATTTACGCAATTCCAGCAACAGCAGCAAGCAGCTAAAAGAGGGAACAAAAATGATGTTCAGATGGCTGTTGCTTTCCCACAAATCTATATAATCCAAGGGAAGGGAAAAGAGCAAAGGCTGAAATACCTACCTCTGTTTACAATTGATATTTCACCCATCTTTAAAGGTAATTACCGCAAAACTGGCTGGGACTTGACCGAATACGAGTTTCAGCCAGTGGTTGTTAATTTGATGCGGCTGTACGGGCTAGAGGAGGAGCAAGCCGAATCACTGATTATTGCTTCAGGAATTGGAAAATTTTTAGAAGATACATTTAAAGTCAGATTCCCAACGCTTCGAGACTTTCTTGATCTGGTGGACTTACCCGAAGGAAAATACAAAACCTCTCGGCAACCTTATTTGCTACGCTGCGACTTTACGCCCTACAATGCCCTCCTGAAGCAAGACCTGCAAGAAATCCTCAAGGAACTTCAACAACCTGACTCTAAGGCAGAATGGCTAACTGAAACTCACCCAGCAATGCAGTACTTATGGGGAGAGCCACAATCACCCAGAGATGAGGTGATGTTCTGGGGGGCTTTCCCTGACCATCCGCCTGATGAATTTCAAGCCTCTGTTCTCAAACACGCCCAAGAGAACTTATTAACTGCTGTTTGTGGGCCACCCGGAACTGGAAAAACAGAAGTATTTCTGCATCTCGTAGCACAGCAAGTAGTGGATCGGGCGTTACGGCTTGTTCGCGGTGAAGATGATGCAAATAATTTAATACTTTTTGTCGGCACTAATAACAGTGCCATTAAAAAATTTCAACAACGACTGACTATAAATTCTCCTGCTCAACAGTTTTATCTCCCCGGCGGCAACCAAACTATTATCCGTAAGGAAACTCTACCCAAACTGCAATCAACCCAAGATTGGCTGCGTCAGACTGAATTTAATCAATCTGCTTGGGAAAAATCCAAACTTGATCTATCAGTTGCAGAGAGTGAAATTCAGCAACTGATAGATCAAGACCGCTTTAATACTGCCCAAAAAGTCACTGATGCCGAACTGCGATCGCAACTGGAAGTAGAAATCCAATCCCTCAATAACGAGATTGCTGTTACTGATTCCGAGTTACAAGCCCTAACTGAACAGCTATCAAGTTTGGCAGATTATGCAAATTTTCCCATTGATGCCTACCAGCAAATACAAGAAGCTTTATCCCAGGCAGAACGAGAACTAGCAAAAGAGTCCGACTCCATCACAAAACGCGCCTTGGATTGGCTTAATGCTACTACAGATCAGCGAATTTTTCGGCGGTTGGCTTTGCGAATCAACGCTGCTGTTTTAAACACCTTGGCAACAGGGCATCCTTTTCAGACCCCCCTTGACCGCCCTAGTTTAATCACAGCAGTGACCTCTGTTAACCAAAAACTCGATTTTTCACAGCAATGGCAGAATCTTAACCAAAAAGTCACTGAAATTCAAACCCAGCTAACAGCTTTAAATAAAGAACTAGAGTTAAAACTTTTCAGACATCAACTTTTCCAAAAACAACTTGATAGTTACCCACAAGGGGATTTCTACAGTCGTTTTTACCGTGACCATCACTCATTGCAGCTAGAACTGTTTCAACGTGCCTGGGCTTTTCTGTTGCAAGAAACTCTCCGGCGCAAACATAGCGTTATGAGAGCATTGTCAACTTATGGCAGCTTATTGATAGGGGATGGAGAGGCATTGCTCAAACTGTCAACAGACGGTGATGCTATCTACCGTGACTTGAGTTTGATTTTCCCTGTCATTAGCTCCAGTCTGCAATCAATACGTAATATGCTGCCAATTCTTCAACCCAATAGCGTAAAGCTGGCACTGGTGGACGAAGCAGGTACAACTCTTATACATCAATTATTTCCCTTGCTGGTGCGATCGCAACGGGCAGTAGTGGCAGGCGACCCCCAACAAATTGAGCCAATAGTTAACCTTTGCGACGATACCATCAAACAATATCTGAAAACTGCCTTTCTGGATCGGGGCATGGGGAATGAAGACTATTATCGCTATGCCCCCACTGCCAAATACACAGCTACTGCTTATCACCGTGCGGCTGGTGCTAATGGCACAGAATCCGACTTGGGCAACGGCATTATCCTCTCTAATCATTACCGTTGCACCCCACCCATTATTCAGTTTTGCAGTCCCAACTATCCTGGTGGTCTGCAAATCCTTTCAGATTATACCGAGGAAGCAACAGTTAAGCACCTGCTGGCTTACCACGTAGAGGGAAGCCACTTAAATCACACCAATCCCGAAGAAATCGATGCCGTAGAAACTGCGATCGCGTCCTTGCTGAAGCATGGCTATTCTATTGGCTCGGATGACAACTCTAAGACAATTGGGGTGATGTCGCCGTTTTCACAGCAAGCCAACGCGCTGAGGTATCGACTCTCTAACCGTTGGCGAAACTTTTCTTGGGATGATATTGGCACGGTTCACACCTTTCAAGGAGGAGAGAAAGCAGCCATCATCTTCTCTCCTTACCAGTGCCACCAAGAGCATAGTTTTTGGTTCCTGAACCGCAAACCCAATTTACTGAATACAGCCGTTAGTAGGGCAAAGGAATTGTTTATTTTGGTGGGCAATGTTAGGGAATTAGAATTAGCTGGCGGTGAAACCAAACGGTTAGTTGAACATATTCAGCAACATGGAGAGATTCGCACTCTTCGTGAGCCTTGAAGGGGTTCAGCCGGGATACGCGCAAATTGGGACATGTTGTAAAGTTATGTTACGCA
>NZ_CAXTNE010000240.1:0-12195 GCF_964245445.1 uncultured Nostoc sp. | reverse complement strand
CCTTCATCTCCCTCATCCCCCTCACCTCTTCCCAAAAGCCTCCCTAATTCTTCCACCCAGTTGGTGTAAACGCGCATTACCACCGGCAAATAATCTTGAGTACCGATCGCTTTATTCTTTAAAGCAGGCACCAGTCCCGCATTCACTAGGGAACTTTTGCCGACACCCGATTGCCCATGAATTACTATCAACTTATAATCAGGGCGACCCATGCGTTCAATTAAACGTTCTACATCCAAGAGGCGACCAGATGCAGCAATTTCTGGGGCAATATTTCCTTGGGGAGAGTTTGAGCGCAATGTCTCTACAAATGCCTGTTTTGTAGCTTCTAACCTACCCGCACCAATAAAAGCCCGCAAGCCAAATTGCTGTTCAATAGAACGCCGTTGCTGTTTGATTTTGTATGCTTTGAGATATTCTTTCTGCTCAAAGTAAAGCTGCTGCAAAAACCTGAGAATATCCAAGAAAAGCCTGATATCTTCTAGGGGATTACCCACATCCCTAGCAGTTTCTAAGCTAAGAGTTGCCTGTTGAGTTTGACCTAGATGGTATTGAGAACGACCTAAAATAAACTGATATAAGCTTAAATCTTTTGATTTTAAATCTCTTTCGGGAATATCAGATAAAATTCCTGATGTATTTGCTGATTCCAGATTGGGAATCGTAGAAAAAACCTTTAAGGCTTGCTGAACAAGCTGATTTGCTTTCACCCAGTTTTTTTGAGCAAAAGCTACCTCAGCTAAAAAACCGTAATCCTTGGCTAATTCTCTTGGCTGGTTGTTATTTTGATGGATTACTAAAGCTTGTTGGGAAAGATTCTGCAACGTTTTCCATTTTTGCAAGTCTCGCAAGATATCACCAAATTTCACTACTGCATTAGCAATTAAATCTGGACTTTGAAACTGACTAATAAAGTTTATATACTCTTGAACAGAATGCCAAGTTGTATGCCAATGGGGATGATTGATGTCTTGATGTTTAAAAGCTTGAAGATAATAACAAAAGCTAATCTCACCGAGGATTTTAGCCTGTTTTTCTAAATTATTAATTTGCTGCCAAAGCTTATAAGCGTTGTGATAATGCTTTAGAGCCGAATCTTTTTGATTATTTATCTGTTTGGCAAACCCTAATAAAGATTCTAAATTAGCTTGAATTTCTAAATTATAAATATCTGGCTGATTGAGTAAATCTCTTTGCGCTGTTTCTAACTCATTTTCCAGTTTGATATATTCATCTACGTTAAATTTTAAATTATTACTAAACCATTGATTAGCCGTTTGGATGATAAAATCTACTAATTCCTGTGTTGAGATGGCAAAACTTCTCGTAGTTGCCCAACTTTCCAAATCTGGCGCAAACTGTATTAGTTGCTTGTAGATTTCATCGTCAATCCACAACACTAAGGGAAAAGCAAAATTCTTGCGAAACTCTTCCCGCACCTGATTTGCAGAAGTTAACATCACAGATAAATTCTGCACTGATTCCAAACCGACAACCATCACACAGGCTGGTATTTCTTCGCCAAATTCTTCTTGAATCGCAGTATAAAGAGTTCTGTGAGATTGCTGCACTGCCAAGACACGAATTTCGACTTGACAAATTTCCCGCAGTCTGGAGATTAAGCGATCGCGCTCTCTTGCATAATTACACCGTGCCAAAATCAGCTTAAACTGTCCCACGGAGGACTCGATCGCCCAAGCTAATTGTACCAGAGTGCGTAGGCGTAGCCCGTCGTAGACATCGTTATTTACATGGTCATCTTCGGGTGATTGCGAGTCTGTCATAAGTCATAAGATGACGTAAATCTAGAATCTAGGAGGCAGAGGAAGGATTAAAGACTACAAATTAAACTTCCTGGCGTTTTAACTCCTGTATCAATACTTGAGTGCGTTTGCTAGCTTCTCTTGCTTGCTGTCTAAAATACTTGGCTTGTTGACGGTCACTTAAACACACTTCAGATGCTTTTCTACTAAATTCAACAGCTTGTTTACTGAGTTCTTGAATACGAGTCTTTAACTCTTGGATTGTTTTCATATTTCCTCCTGTTCTGAAATTACAATCTCTAAATTTTCTATCTCTTCATAAAGTCTATCTGCTCTACTAGCTAGTAAGCTAGCGTCCTCAAAATCGTTGTTTTCTATGGCTTTATCTGAGGCTGAGTACAATTCTTCTGTGATTTGGTGCAATTGTGCATAAGCTTTTAACAAAACATTTTTGGTTTCTGATTTCATAATCTAATTATTCATCGGTTCCCTGATTCCTCACTGCAAATCCCTCGCTTCAGCCAAAACCGGATTAACATCAAACCAAGACTCGCCACCATCCCGATATTCAAACACAAACCGACTGCGGATCAGTTTTTGATATCCCTGGTCATCACTCACCTTTTTCCTTTCCTTGACATGACGTAACAATTGCCACTCATCCTCAGAAATCGGCAACATGATTTCATTGCGACGAGAACGAATCACTTGCTCTAAAGTTGCACGAGTTAAGGGAAGACTCATTTCTTCCACAATCCAGGTATTCAGCAGCCTCAACACGTCCCGCACATGACCACCGCTCATTTTACATAACCGCTCTAGACTAGCAGCACTATCAAAAATCTCGGTAACTTTATTTAAACGCTCCTCTGGTGTCATGTCAGGAAAAGCTCTTGCTAGTACCATCTGCTGCATCAGTGCCATTCCCTATGTATGAACACTGCCATCAGTCCTTTGTACAGGTACCATTGGTAACACCTTGGGATCTTCTGGGAAACGTTGAGTCAGCATTCCGTAATCATTGGAAAACTTCAAAGCCAAGGGCATAGTGTAGAGTAGATGACAATTAAGCCTTGTCAAAAACTCACCCTGATCGACAAATAAATATTCCTGCTGCGGACGACCCCAAGGTTTGGCACGATTATCTATGCGGTCAAGATTATCGACAATTACCACTAGACCATTTTTACCCTGCTGTTTGAGTTTAGCCACGGCAGGTTCCAACAATTCTTGATTAATCGCTTCTAGCAGCTTAGTTTTTTGCGGTGCTAAATACTGATTGAGTTTTTCTCGCAGGGTTGGATCATTTTTCATCTTGGTTGTGATTTCACCAATGCCCATAGACAGAGAAAGCTTTTCTTTTTCAGAGGTGACACCAAAATCGCCGACATTCGGAACCTTAACTTTTACCCCCGTCACCTCGGAGTTTAAGACCTTCCAAGCACCTTGCAGCAACTCATTAAACTTGTTGGGTGACTCCAGAGTAATTTTATCTAGACTTTGACTCACACGACGAGCGATCGCTAGCAGCACATCAGCAATATCGACATCGGTCATTTCCAGGTCGTCACTGGACTCAAAATAGACCACATGGAAGCCTAATTTTTCCAGTTCTGCCTGTAACCGTAATAGTTCTGTCGATTTTCCACAACCAATATGCCCAGTAAATAACGTGCAAGTGGGTTCATTCGGCTTAAAAAAAGTAATTTTCTGCTTCAGCTTGCCAAGAATATCACCACCTCGGACTGAGGAAAAATCTATGTAATACTTGCTATCAGAGCTATTGTTGACAAACAGAGTTCTGCTGGGATCGCTAGCCTGATAAAATTCCCGTAAATCTATGGGCATAACGTGGTAGTGCAATTATCTGGTATTGTCTTAATATATCCTTGTTGAAAAGGATAAAATTATTTACATCTTTGCATCTAGATATAGAAACCATTTGACATCTAAGAAGGTGCAGCAAGCCTCTTAACCATCAACCGAATAAAACAAAGATTTAACTTGGCAGTTGTTTCTACCGTTTGACTATCAACTGCTGCTTCTGATGGGCTAGTACCGCAAGGCGGAAGTCACGCATTCAAAAGTCAAAAGTCAAAAGTATTATGGAATCAGTTTTTTAGGGATTTTAAATGGTTGCTCTATTTCCGCCGTAGCGTATTAGGTTCACGTTCTGCGGATACTCTTACCCAAAGGCACAAGTTTGTTGTGAACCTTCAACCATGTACCATCTTTACCCCACCTCCAGAAATAACTATAAACCGTTGACCACGCGGGAAAATCTCAAGGGTTACCTCGCCATGTATATCCTTCTCTACGAGACGCTACGCGAACACACAAAACATAGAGAATTGCGTTCACTACCGCAAATAATGCTACTTTTCGGGGACGACCCCCTGGTTTCGCTTCTGGAAAAAAATCTGTAATTAATTCCCACTGTTCCCAGTCAGATTGCTACTGTATGCTTTACTCATTCGCCCACAGGGTGCTGGTTTCTACAAATTTCAGCATAGACCTTGTGAGCTTTCTTACACTAGCCACTCACTTTTAAAACATTCTCTAAAATACACCCTAAAGCTGCTCAATTTCCATACAAATAGACAAGTATATTTTAAAGATAAATTCCGAGACAATTGTCAAAAGTAACCAAATAAGAAATAATTTCAATTAATTAGTAATCTGTCCAGTTTGTGAATGATGTTGGTGGAAGATTTAATATGCAAAATGTTACTCATAAATTGCTGTCTTGTAGCTATATGTAAAAGGATGCATAAAGGAGTTTGTTGAAGCACTCAGGATTATGGTTAAAGTTCAGATAGTTAGAAAAAAAGTTTTATGGAAAAATGATTTCCTGTTTCCAGCAGCAATATGGCTTGCCAGCCGAATCTTCATTTGGACTACTATGTTCCTGGTTGCGCCAAAACTACCGTTACCAGCAGAAGAATTTTTGCCCCATTTTGGCTGGGGGGTTGTTGATGCATGGGATAGTATGCATTACCGAGCGATCGCTACTTCTGGATATGAATTTGTAAATGACGGCAAGCAACACAATCTTGCCTTTTTTCCCCTGTTTCCCTTAAGCATTTGGGTTTTGATGAAACTGGGCTTGCCGTTTGAATTAGCAGGTACGTTAGTCAACAACTTGGCCTTTTTTGCAGCCCTTTACTGTTTGTACTCTTGGATTAAAGAGAATTATGGGATCAATGCAGCGCAGTGGACGACTGCTGTAGTTTCTTTGTATCCATCTTCCATGTTTACGGGGGTGATTTACACAGAGGGGCTGTATTTGTTTTTGAGTACATCGGCTTTGCGGTCGTTTGATAAAAAGCAGTATGGCTGGACTGCGCTTTGGGGCGCGATGGCGACAGCAACACGTCCTACAGGTATGGCACTAATTCCAGCATTTGCGATCGCAGCCTGGAAAGAACGCCGACCACTCATTGCCTATATAGCTGGTTTTACTACCGCTATAGGCATACTTCTATTCAGTTTGTATTGTGCGATTTATTTTGGCGATCCTTTAGCTTTTATCGAAGCACAGCGCGGATGGCGACCAACTCTGGGGTTTGATTGGCAGGGTTGGTTAAATATGCTCATGCAAATTGTAGTCGGCACAAATAATTGGCAATATGGTTGGGTTCAAAACCCCTCTGGCGGAATTTCAGACCCCTGGTATCTGTTGTTGTTTGGCGCGATCGTTGCCAGTGGCTATCTTTTATGGCGTTTCCGTCAACGTTTTAGTTCTGTGAAATTATTTTATGGCTTTTATGCTTTAGTCTTATTTCTGTTGATTCTGGCAAGTGAAGAGTGGATCAATAACTTGCTCAACTTATTCATGGTCTTGGGTGGTGGCTATGTGTTATGGCATTTACACACGCAGTTGACCGCAGTTACAGTTATTTATGGTTTTTGCGGTATTGCTTTGCTGTTAGCTTCTGGAGGTACTATCTCTTTGAGCCGCCTCGCCTATGGTATAGTGCCTCTGAATATAGCCATTGGTGTGCTGCTATCTCGCCATCCTCGTCAGGGATATTTGATATTAGGCGCTTTTGTGACATTACTAGCCAAAATAGCTGTAGGATTTGCCCAAGAGCGCTGGGTTGGTTAGTAGGTAGGCATAATAAAACCTAACTATGTAAAGAAAGATAAACTTAGTCAAAACTTTCTTCCCTCCTGCTTTATACCAACGATAATTTTCCCACTCGGTTTGTAGTCAGAGGCTTCAGATTTTATAAAAGGGCAGGAGCCGCTTACTACAAACGAATTTCGTGAATTTTACATTACATAATCTAGTTTGATTTATTCTTACCTATTTACATTAGAGGATTTAATCAATTAGTTTATTCTTTATTACTAATAAGTTGAATTAAAGTTTACTAAATAGAGATAAGGATAAATTAATAAAATGAAAAAAGGAAATGTTTCCACAGATATAACATCTTATCTAATTATTTTTAGTGTTTTTATTGTTTGCGCCATTGTGGGTATGCTAATTTACCCTGATACTTTTTATAAGTTTTTTTCACCCACTCAGTTAACCCGTACAATTCCTCCTCAATTACCAAACAAAAGTTACTATTGGGATATAGAGCATTATGCAAATATGGCTTTGCAAAATACTTGTACTGCTTTTTATCCTTTTTGGGGTTTTATAATTACTCACCTATTTTATCCCCAAACTTTAGAACAATATGCAAATTATTTTAAAATTACAGCTATAGCAATTTTTTGCATCTCTACCCCTTTAGGATTTTTGGTATTTAAAAAAGCTTTAAAAAATCAATATTTGGCATTAGTAATTACTCTTGCTTACACCGTAAACCCTATGGCGATTTTTCGCGTTATAGGCTACACAGAAAGCTTGTTTTCTCTACTGGGAATTTTTTTGATCTGGTTGCTTTTACCTGAAAACAAATTAAATGAGAAAATTAAATTAATCCTACTATCAGTTCTTAGCATTTTAATGGCTTTAACTCGTCCGATATTAGTTCAAATGATTTTTGCTTGCTTGTTCTCATTAATGACAATATTTTTTCTAACAAAACAACTAAGTAAAAGTAATCTTTTCCAAACGATTGCAATATCTATTTCAGCGATATTAGGATATTCTATTTATGGATTTTCATGTCTTCAATCAAAAGGAGATTTTTTCGCACCATTCCACGATCAAAAACAATGGGGTAAAACATTAGGGTTACATTTAGACTTGCTGTTTTTACCTAAATCTCCCTTATTTGATTTATTAGGTTTATATCTGCCAATTTTAATTCTAATAATTTCATTTGTTGTAGTATATTGGAAATCTAAAAACCAGAAATTATTGGTATTTATTCCAAAAATATTTATTTGGGATATCTTAATAATATATCCGCCAGGATTAGTATTAGCGTATATGTTGAATTATTGGCGAGGTGTAAAAAAGGAGATAATTACTTCTAAATTCACAAATAGCTTACAAAATAATTATCTATTTTGGTTCTGTATATATTTTTCAGTAATAAATGCTTTAATCGTATTTCTCACACAAAACCGCCTAGCGAGTTTAGGCAGATATATATTTGCAGTACCTTTCTTTTTTCTAGCTTTAGGATATTTGTATTGTTGTTTTCCGGGAAAAAGAAAATATAAAAACCTGTTATTTGTGATTATTGTATCCGCGATCGCTCTTGTGCAACAATGGATTGATTATGGAAAAGATAAATGGCTCGGTTAAAAGGCAAAAAAATAGTTAATTAATAATTGTTAGTTGATTATTTCTTGGTAAGAGGTTGAATTTAAATTTCCTAATGAATGTATCCAATCAAACGAAGATAGCGATCGCTTCATTATTTGTAGGTGTAGGTGCCATTTCTTTTGGCTCTATTTTTATGAAATTGAGCGAAATTGAACTCAGCCCCAGTGCCACTGTATTTAATCGCTTTTGGCTTGCTAGCGTGGTCTTCTTGGTATGGCATGGATACAAGGCAATACGGCAGCGATTCTCCTTAGAAAAATCTGTAGAGCAGACCTACACCAGTCAGGATCTGTATCTATTGCTAGGCGCTGGTATTCTTTGGGCTGCCACTTTAGTCTTCTTGGCTTGGTCGCTGACTGAAACTAGCGTTGCGATTTCTAGTGTGTTGCATAACCTCGCCCCCATTTTTACTAGCTTAGGGGTGTGGCTGTTATTTCGTCAGGCTTTTGAGAGCCAGTTCCTGATTGGGATGGCCATTGCCCTTGGGGGCGTGATCGCTATTGAATTTGAGGAACTGCAAATCGCCACAGACGAAGTTCAAGGGGGCTTTGCTGCGATCGTTTCTGCGGTTTTCTTAAGTGGATACCTGCTAATCGTAGAAAAATTACGAACCAAATTTTCTCCTGCTACAATCCAGTTGTGGATCAGTGCGATCGCGGCTTTAGTCATCTTCCCCATACTTTTGTTCACTCAAGATCAGGTTTTCCCTTCTACAGTCAGTGGATGGCTTTGGGTGATTTCCCTAGCCGTAGTCTGCCAAGTTTTAGGTCATGGGCTTTTGACCTATAGCCTTGCTAAGTTTTCTTCTGTGGTTGTTTCCTTGGTGCATCTGTTAGAGCCAGTATTTAGTGGCATTTTCGCTCTTGTAATATTTTCGGAAAAATTAACTTTCTCAAATTGGGTAGGTTTTGCTGTAGTTTTAATGGGTTTATACTTAGCCATATCTAGCCAAGCTGTTGTTAATTTGCCGCTTCAGGAATCAGTCAAAACTATAGTTAACACTTTCGTTAAAAGTATGACGACCAAACTGTTGTTACTAAAGCAACAATTCTCCGAAACACCAGCTTTATTAGGAACTGTCTCATTATTTATTGCTCTAATTCCCATATCTTTAGCACCATCTCTGACTAAATTGTGTCAACAAGAAATTGGTGCAAATGCTGTAGTATTTCATCGTAGTTGGATCGCCACAATTGTCTTTGCATTGTGGAATGGACTAGAGGCTTACCGCAGCCAACAGTCCGTTGAAGGAGGCAGGAGGCAGGAGGCAGATAGCACAGCGTTACCTGATCCTGGAACGTCGGGCAGTATTACTTCTGCCTTTGTTGATAAACAATTTATAGAACAGAAGCCTTTTACGATACAAGAAGTCGGACTATTGTTGGCAATGGGAACTGCTGCTGGAACCTACCTGCTTTTGTGGGCTTGGTCGCTGAGTCAAACTAGCGTTGCTAACGTGGCTTTACTATCTAATTTGAACTCCTTATTTGTTGCTTTGGCTGGATATTTTTTATTCGGTCGGCGCTTCGATAACAAATTCGTTATTGGTTTGGTGATAGCGTTGGGGGGAGCGATCGCATTTGAACTAAATAAGGTGCAATTTGCAACTGACCAAATACTTGGTGATGCTTTAGCATTGCTAACTGCGGTTTTCATGGCTACGTGTATGCTGCTGATAGAACGACTCCGAACCCGATTTAGCACCGCAACTATAATGCTGTGGCGCTGTGGAGTGACAACAATGTTTCTATTACCCGTCCTCCCATTCCTTGAAGATAGACTGCTTCCCTATTCTTGGATGGGTTGGTTTTTTATCATTTTCCAAGCCCTCTTTTGCCAAGTGTTAGGTCAGGGACTTTTGGCTTATAGCCTCAGCAGAATCTCTTCAAGCATCGTTGCCGTCACGCTTCTACTCGAACCAGTCCTGGCTTCCATTTTCGCTTGGTTCATTTTTTCAGAACAAGTAGGTTTGTTTGACTGGGCGACTTTTGCCATAGTTTTAGCGGGCATCTATCTAGCCCAATCTAGCCAATCCACTGTTCAAGTAACAAACGAAGGCTCGTAGCGCTATAACAGCTAGTAAAAGTTCATTTATCTATCTGCAAATTCGATTTGCCCGCGATATTTGGGTAGCTTAGGTTGATTAATATTATTCATTGGTGGTTTAGCAATAAATAAGATCCCTAGCTTCTCAAATCAAATAAGTTAGGGATCTATGGCTTTTGGTATAATTAATTTTTGATAATCAGTGTAAATCCGTTAGCTGCTCCTATAATTTTACTACCAGTTAAATTGATTTGCTGTAAAGCCTCATTGTCTAATAGCAAATAAGATTTATTAAATAACATTTTTTGTAAAACTGGCACCGTTGCAGCAGTTACCTTGCAATCGCTGTAAAAGTCTAAACTAGGACGACCATAAGCAAAAGAAGTATAAATTTGTGTTCCTGGTGAAACATTTGCCCGAATTAATTCCGCTACTGGTTTAACAGGAAAAGCTTCATTCAATTCCCAAATCCATGATTGCGAACTCATCAACAGTGCTAAAACTAAGTACATCCCAGAAAATAACGCTGGAATAAAGTTGCGATCGCGCTGTTTAACTAGCCATGCTGCGATGCCCATACTTATTGCCAAAACAATGCTCATGACTATTAAAATAGGTTCTTTTTTAATAAAAAAGTAAACACAACCTCCTAAACCAGCAATAGAAATAATAGCCAGAAATATTGTCAAACTTCGTCCCTTAAAATGACCATCCTGCCAAATTTCGCTAAGTTTAGCACCAATTGCCAAAGCTAAAAATGGATATACAGGCATAACATACCACGGGAGCTTAGTTCTCATTAAAGAGATAGTTCCTAAGTAAACGATTGTACCAATAATAATTAGGCGACTCCAGGAAGTATGACGTTTTTTCCAAGCTAGATAAAAACCTCCCGGTAAAAATAATAGCCAAGGAAAACTATACTTAATTATCTCAATTAAATAGTACCAGAGAGGCCCACTATGACCTTCAACAGATTGTGTAAGGCGATTAAAAGTTTGTGCTTGAAAATTAACTTGGAAGAAATTTTCGCCATAATGTTGCCATTGAGCAGCAAACCAAGCGATCGCTGGCGCATTTCCTAAAAATATTCCCACTAATAAATAGGGGCTTTTTAACAAAGCAAACTGCCGATCTGCAATGAGGAATAAACAAGCGATTGCTCCTAGCGGCAAAACCATCATCCCTTTAGTTAGAGTTATTAACCCTAGACAAAATCCCACACCGAGAGCATACCGACGATTCTGACGTGCTTTTAGCAAACAAAACAACAACAGCAAGAAAAAGGTAATAGTTGCACCATCTAGCATTGCTAACCGTCCGTGACGCACTACAGGCAACATCGTTAAGTAAACTAAAGCGGCAAACAAAGCTGGTAAACTTTCGTTAAAAAGCAAACATCCCACTAAGTAAAGCAAAGGTACTCCCAAGGCAGTTAATACTGCACCCGGTAAACGTGTTGTCCACTCATTCACGCCTCCGATAGAGTAAGTCCAAGCAATTAGTAAGTGCATTAGTGGTGGCTTATTATGATAAGGTTCACCTCCCAAGGTGGGGAAAAGCCAATGCATTGAACCAAGTGGGGCACGCCAAATTTCACGGGCAACCTGTGCCACAGTACCTTCATCCCAATCTCGTAAAGGGGAGTTTCCTAAAAATATCAGCCATAGAACTAGAGATATTATCAGTAGGCTAAATAACCATTCTTTTTCTCGGAATAGATGCATATCTAAAATCGGGATAATCATCTCAAAGACTGTAAGGCGGTATTGTACCCCAGATTTCGTAACGAGAGTTTGGTTAGTTTTTTAAAAGAGCGTTTATGTGGCGCGATGTCTACGACGGGCTACGCCTACGCTCTTTGTGCTAGTGTCTTCTGGTTTTGGATTTATACTCAGGTAATTATTCCTTTTTTCAACAGTGCAGAAGCAGCAGTTGAAGGTTACAGCTATTTAAATAATGAGGTATATTTGTTTGTCAAAGTCGATTGCTCGTTGGAATAATAATTCTCATTACTGTTGATATAAAGTCGATATATCCAAAAAACAACTACTCAATTGTTACTAAACCGCCCTCGGTAAACTGTATGACAAGTTCATGCTCATCAAGTAAAGCAGTTCCTAATAGAGGTAGCCGCCCTGTACCAAGTACATTCACTTCCCGTTGTTCTCCATTCCAAATAATGGTCGCTTAATGTACTGGCAAGATTACATTACTATTGTCAGCTAAATTTGCATACATATCATACAAAAAAGAAAAACCTAACAGAGTAACTGCTGCTGGAGGTAGGGAAAGAAACTCTGTAAAACCTGTATCGATAACAAATTCAATAGTAAAATCTGGTTGATTGGGCAGTCGAAATATAATATTAACGGTTGCGCGTCCGTTCTTGACAATCCCAGAAATCACCGATAATCACGCTCCATCTCACCACTGAAGGAAACAGCAACTTTGTAACCAATGCGAATGCCGAAAAGTCGAGCAAATGGGTTTTTATTAAGTAAGTATCGCGCCGATTCTCTACCTATTTTATCAATTGCGTATTCACCTGTTTCTATATCAATAATCACCATTTTACCGATGTTTTCTTCTCGTTCCACGAACCTATCCCACTAATAATATTTTGTGAATCCAGATGTGGATAGTAGCGAG
>NZ_CAXTNE010000239.1:0-12324 GCF_964245445.1 uncultured Nostoc sp. | reverse complement strand
TTTAAAATGATTATCATTATTATTAAGGGAATAGTTTATTTTCTGGAAGTCCCTTGCTGGGAATCATATCGACTTCAAATGCTGCTTCGTCATGGACTTTGCCGTTTTCAAGCGAGAGAATCGCGATCAGTTCATCTCTGTGGGCTTCAAAGCGATCGGCAATTTGATTCAGCACTCGCGCACGAAGTGCCCGATTTTCCTTCCAGTCTAACTCTCGAAACGCCCGCACCGCAGCATTAATCCCCTGAACTGCCTCGTCACGCCCACCATCTGCATAAGTTCCAATCACCTTGCCTGTAGCTGGATCAATGCTATCAGTATGCTTTTTTGAATCAATCCACTCGCCATTAATCCAGTTCAGTGCGGGTGTTCCTAGTTCAATGTTTGGTGCTGAGAATTTCTTATCTGTCGTTACTGGCATAATAGCCGCTCCTTACTTTTCTGCATAACTAAGTTTCATACTCACAGTCGAAGCTCAACGTACTCTTGTTCGATTAGCGGGTAATCTTCAGCCTTGATTGGTTGTGTTGCAGAAATTTTCAAGTGATAAACGACCGAGTCTCGTTCGCATTTTTTAAGTAATAACTCCAAAGATTTCGTTAATGAACTCTGCCTGAGATACACTCTGCATAGGGACGAAGCATTTGGTTAATAATCCATTGAAATAGAGATTCTTGCCTGAATGCTTCGCCCTGACAGTAAAAAAGTTCGATGAACCAAAGTTTTACAAAAGCCTGCCTCAAGCTGGATGAACGACTTGCAAAACCAGCTTGCCGCGTGGATGTCCGTGCTGGCTAACTTCTTGTGCTTTAGCGGCTTCTGCCAGTTCAAAAACTTGCTCAATAGACGCTTTGATCTGTCCGTCATCAATCAATTGAGCAATCTGCTGGAGCTGGGAATTTGCTCTGAGATTAGCGAAAACAGGAACCGCTTTAATGCCCTGCGGAATGCCTGATTCAGGCACACCAAGTGTCGAAACTAAAACGCCACCGGGACGAATGATTTGCCATGATCGCGCTTGCGTTTCTCCACCAACCAAATCAAGCACTACATCTACATCTTTTACCTGCTGTTCAAACGGTTGACTCGCATAGTCGATCACCTGATCGGCACCCAGGTTTCTCAGATCATCAAGGTTCGCTGCCGATGCCGTTGTAATGACTCGTGCCCTCTTCCACTTGGCAAGCTGAATTGCATAGCGACCTACTCCACCCGCGCCACCGTGAATCAGCACGCTCTGCTCTGGCTGGAGATTTGCACCATCAAACAATGCTTGCCATGCAGTTATTGCCACAATTGGGATAGAAGCTGCGTGAATATAGTCGAGTGTTTTCGGCTTCGGGGTGATCGCGTCTGCATAGCCCACTGCATACTCGGCATAGGCTCCCGAAAGCGCCATGTCTGCTGTTCCATAAACCGCTTGTCCTGGTTGCAGTGTGGTGACACCATCGCCCACACTTGCAACAACACCAGCCACATCAGCGCCAGCAATCACTGGCAGCGAATAATCAAAGACTTGTTGGAAAAACCCTTCACGAATCTTCCAATCGATTGGGTTTACGCCTGCTGCATACACTTGAATGAGGACTTGCCCTGCTTGCGGTTCAGGACGGGATACTTCGTCGTACTTGAGGTTTTCAGCCCCGCCGTAAGCATGAATTCGGATTGCTTTCATCGTTGCCATTGTGACGTACTCCTTTTCATAAAATGGATCGGCATTTCATCAATCATTAGCGATCAAAATTTTGAATGTTACCAAGTAAGTAGAACGATGTGGAAAAACCAAACTATGTTAATAAAAATTAAATAGACTCAAACCCTCTTTCCTCCTGCCTCCTCCCTCATCCTAATAATAAATATTCACATTAACCTACTTAAAAGATTTGTAGTTGCTTGGAATGCTGAACTGCGATCGCGCTGTTTCAGCGTTAAACCCTTACTTACTGGGTAATTACAATTCCTACTCTGTTGACGATCCATCGACATACTGCTGACCACCAATCGTAATGAATTCAACTGTGCTGGCTGGAGCAGCGAAATCCAATGAGGTAATTTCCTCTCTTTGAGCCTCGACTCGACCCAGTACAATGATCTCTTTTCCACTTGTGCCTGGTTTGAGACTCAGGGCGTGCGCGTCAAGCTGTACGACCACGCCACGCACCAAACTGTTACCCTTACCACCTTTTGTGATCACGTCCCCAAGCACGAGGATATTGCCAAATGGTTTACTGGTCTGTATGCCGATCGAGCCATTGCCATGAGTGGTAATGCTTTTGAATTCTGCATAAGCCAAGGTTCCGTCGTATAGATTGAACCCCCGCGCCCCTTCGCCATAGGTCGCCAGGTCGCCTTGCACAATCAGAGTCTGTAAATCTCCGAAATTCACGAATCCGATTCCACTGGTTCCATGAGATATAATGGACTGCCGAGCAAGCCAAAGACGGACATTGCCCCAGTTATCCAACACCATGTCATTTGTCCCGTAAGTTGTTACAGGACTGTTATTGATCACTTGTTGAGCCTTCACGCCTGAGCCAACGAACACCCCGCCTGAGATAAGATTGCCAGTACCAGCCAGGATATTGCCATTAGTATGGATTTCGCCTGTGGTCAATAATTTAAGGTCAATCATGCCACCAGGAGAACTGGGCGCTGGTCCACCTTGAGGATCGGCGTTTGCGGGAACAGTCATGCCGCCAAAAATAAAGATGCCGCTACCCCTCAACGGCACATCTCGCGTTCCCCCTGAGAGGTTTTCGGCACGCAGTGTCCAGCGACTTTGGGGATCGGTACAGCGGTTGTAGATCGTTAGGGAACCCGGAACGACCTCTACGCCATAACCGACTGGACGATGCAGCGCTGAGGTGCTGTCGCCGTCATACACTTGAACGTCAGTGAGCACAAGGTCAGCGGTCATCACAATACTGGATTCCAAGTGCAGTCGACCGTAGACGACGAGATGCTGCAACTTGAGTTGTCCAAGGGTAGTCGTTGCCGATTCCAGACTGAGCGTTAATCGGCTTGGATCTGATCGGAGGGTTAGGTTCTGGAGAGTGTTATTTGCCGTGAGCGCTACCCCGTCTGAATCTGGCTTGAAGACCAATTCTGCCTCAGAAGTTGTACCCACCAAACTTGAGCCTTCAAGAAGTGTAAATTTCTCTAAGTCATGAAGCTGACCAGGCACCTCGATTACAACATATGTACGTTGAACCGCTTCAGCCAGAGAAGCTGCGTCCTCAACGACTACATGAGTGCCAACTGTGTTATGTGCCATAAACGACCTTACTTTTCTCCTCAGTGACTAAACCTCTTTTGGTGTTCAAACCCAACACATTCTTGACTTTGTTTAGTTAGAAAGCGGTGGAGGGGTGTTGCTCAGGAGCGTGGATCAAATAGTTTGAGTTGGGTGGAGCTTTAATAAACACAACCATAAAAGTCTGACTGTCAGGACGCTTTGAAAGTAGTGTCCGCCGCGTCGAGGAAGGGCTGGAACAAGTCATTAGGCCAGTTGGGATCGCTCTTGGAGGTGCGCTCCAGACACTTCCAGACGCCATTGCGACGTTCAAAGATGTCGTCGTAGGTGCCAGTTGAAACGATTCCGACGTGTTCAGCCTTCCAGTACACGAACCATCGCCAGTGCGCTTCGGCCCTGTCACCCGATCCGGAAATTTCAAACGCGCCCATAGAGTGGAACCACTTGTCCATCGGGAAGACGCTGTGTGCGTAGTCGAACATCTGCTTCATGCCCTCAAAACCCTCGAAGGTTGAAGTACGTAGGTCGTAGACGCTGAATTTGGCCTCCGGCCAGTAAAGGCGGTTGTAGAGGTCAACCTGCTCGCGTCCCCAACCCTTGTCGATGCAGCGCTGATGCAGGTTGAGCTGCTCGAAGATGGTAAAGCGGTCGATCACCGTGAGATCATTGTTCTGAGACATTAAAGTTTCCCTTGACATTGAAATTTTTGCGGGCGGCTGCTAACGAGTTGTTAGTGTTCCAGATTTGTTATCAAGACTTTTAAAGCGTTCAATGCGTAAATTCTTTAGGGAAAAGTAATAAATTTAGAACACCCCCTTTGTTGCTTCAGTCATAGCTATTTCCTTGCCTAGCTAGTTGATAATGCCATCCTCCTCAAATTACATTCATTTCTGATCGTTATACAAGTATCATTTTGTTGATGCTATGTTTCTTCTTAGGAAACTTTAGAACCACAATGGACACCTTAATGAGTATGAAAGTGTTGTGTCGGGTAGTGGAATTAGGAAGTTTTGTGGCAGCCGCTGAGCTGCTCAACTTATCCACAGCCATGACCAGCAAGCATGTGATGCACTTGGAGCGAAACCTTGGCACGCGCTTGTTGAATCGAAGCAGCCGACACCTAAGCCTAACCGAGGCAGGAACCCTCTATTACGAGCAATGCCGGGAAATGCTGGATAGGTTGGAAATAGTAGAGGCAGCGGTAAGACGATCGGCCGTCGTCGTGCGTGGTGTACTCAAGATCACTGCCCCAGTTTGGTTCGCCAACCCCTTATTCACCAAAGCTCTGGTGGAGTATCGCTCTCGTTATCCAGACGTTGTGCTAGATCTGAGTTTGAACGATCGGATAGTGGATTTAGTGGAAGAAGGGTTTGATCTTGCGTTACGTGTCGTGCACGGTAGTGAGCCTCATTCTTCACTGCTCACGCGACGCATCTGCTCCATTCCATTCCTGTTGGTCGGCTCATCTGACTATTTGCGAAAAAATGGACACCCAAAAACTCCCAACGAACTGTCGAAGCATATAGCCATCAGCTATCACTACTCACAGTTTGCCGATCAGATATTCTTTGAAGGTCCCAACGGGAGGGAGACAATTAAACTAACAGTCTCGATCCGCTCCAACAACACTATTATGGAGTATCAGGCGACCTTAGCCAGCATAGGGTTAGCGGTTTTGCCAGAGTGGTTGATTGCAGATGATCTTGCCAGCCAACGGTTAGAGGTACTGGAGCTGGACTACACCTTGCCAACCACATTCCTCTATGCCGTCTATACGAGTCAGCGCTATCTATCACCCAAAATAAGAACTTTTGTAGATTTTCTGGTTGACTATTTTTCTGGATAGTTGCTTTTATCAAGTTTCACTAATACCATACCTGGAGATACCATTTAATTATCATTGAATCTAATTTCAGTGACTATTCCTGATACACGACTAATCACAGGGTTAATCTCTGCGCTAACATAAGCATTATCAGTTTCTAAATATTTTTGCATATATTGCCATTGTTCATAAGCATTCCTTAGCTATATAAACTGCAATTACACTAAACAACACTCCCGATCCTGTAAGTAGTAGCAGATGCCGAACCCAAAGAGGTGATAATTTTTCCTTAAAAGCATTGTTTGATTGACTAGAAGTGTTAGTTGGCTCCTGTTGTGACACAACGGGAGTTTTTTGTTCTGATAATCTAGTAACTTGTTGGGACTGCTGAAAAAATTTTTAAGTTTCATCAGTGATATTTATCTAATTCCAGATTTCAGTATAAATATTGGCACTACTAAAGAGTCTGTTTACAGAATACGGAAAATATTACTTAAATGCATAATTGCTCTTAAGAAAGCTTCATCTTCAGTTTCAGAACGCCTCAAATTGGCGCTGCTAAAGTTGCGATCGCATTTTGCGCCCTAGTGAAAACCCTGAAGGCTAATCTAAATCCCATTGATAGGTATACTAAGCAGGTAAGCTGAGAAAAAGTCACTTTGATCAGTTAGCGATGGCGTAACCGCCCTTGCCGGTGGCGATCGCATAAATTGAGTTTTTCTTTGCGCTGATCTTCTCGTGATTCCTAGTCATTAATCTAAAACTATTGAGAATCAGACTGTGAGAAAACCTACGTTATTTAGTGGAGAACTGACCGTGAAAATTCAGGTAGCCGTCGGCTGCCTCTAACTCCCCTTCACAATGATTATAATTTTCATATTGAGTGAGATTTTATTTCCTCAAAGCCTTATGTAGTTTGAGTCTTGGTGTATTTCATCCTGCTTCAGGCTCGTCAATATTTAGATGCGTTTGCCCTGATAGTCCACTTTACCCTACACCAGATAAACGGGAATACTCTCAACCTGGTTCAATCGGATTGAGTCTTTTCACTTATCGAGTTGAGGATATTGCCGCTTTTCATCAGCGCGTTAGGAGCAGCACTGCTACTAGCGTTACAACAATTGTGTCTAATGAATTTGGTGAACTCTGTTTTGGGTTAGTTGCACCGGATGGAATGTATCTGACTTTTCCCGTTAAGTCATGAAACAACGAAGTAGCAAGAGTTTCAGACTAGATTTGATTCTCAATAACTTAATATTAGTGACAATAATTCACGAGAGAATAGGGCTTTGGGCTAGGGGTATAGTAAGCGATCGCTCAATCAAGGAGATAACGGGAAAAGTCAGATGGAATGTATTGGGTGATAGTTGGTTAGATTTAGTAGTCTATAGGACTTATACCAATTTGAAAAATGTTTGCGACACATGTAGCGACTGTCTTAAAACTCAACCTTAGACTAGTATAAAACTCAAAATTTGTGCCACCTATTGCAAAATCAAAGACAATTGCAAATACCTGATACCTCACGGTCATAGCAAATGTCCGAAACTAAAGTTGATACGGTTGTTTGTATCAACGGCAGTACCTTAATCGTCTTTTACACCCCTGGAAAGTGCTCTTCTTTCCGCATCATCAGCTGCACAGGTGATATTTTTGGGGAACAAAAGTTGTACTACAGCGCGGAGGCAGCGTTGCAGACTGGGTTGGAATGGCCCAGGAATGAAGGGTGACTGAGTGCAATTGCTCAACAGTCCTTGGGCTGATAGCCTGCTTAATTAAAAACTGCGATCGCTTCAAGAATGATTTCTCGTCAACTGTACCAAAATAGCCTCAAGACTCTGTAGAGCAACGTTTGTGGTTCGTTGTGTTCAAGGGCGTTGCAACGATGTTCTTCATGAGAGTCGCGTAATTCAAGAAGTACATCGTCTAAAATTGCACTTCTAGCCAATACACGATTGACATTTTCAGTGTCGGCGCACCGTCAGAATAAAATTACGAATACTGTAAGCGAGTTTTGATTTATTTGTGAGAGTCTAACTAAACGAGTTTCTAAATTCGAGTGGCGAGACGCTTGTCTTATTCTTAAATAATTTATTAAACGACTGCGGATGTTCAAAACCGAGCCGATACGCGATTTCGCTGACTGAAAGCGATGTTGTGGATAACGCTTCTTTGGCTTTTTCGATTAATTTATTGTGGATATGCTGTTGGGCGTTTTGTCCCGTCAGCGTTCTTAACATATCGCTTAAATAATTCGGCGATACGTTTAATTTATCGGCAATATACTTGACGGTTGGAATTCCCGATTGTAATTCATTTTGTCTGTCAAAATACTCGTTTAATAAATCCTCCAGTTTCACCAGCAAATCACTGCTCGCTTTTTTGCGGGTGATAAATTGCCGATGATAAAATCTGTTTGAATAATTAAGCAGTAATTCAAGTTGTGAAACAATCACATCCTGACTAAAGTTATCAATATTGGAACGATATTCCTGCTCCATATTTTCGATAATATCGTTTATGATTGCTTCTTCTTTTTCCGAGAGGTGCAAAGCTTCATTGACCGAATAGTTGAAATACTGATATCGCTTGATCGTTTTGGCTAGCGATGTATTCCATAAAAAGTCGGGATGGATTAGTAGTGACCATCCCCTACGCTTTGATGCTACATCTTTATCAATCTCCACTCCGAAAACCTGACCAGGCGACATAAAAAACATTACGCCTTCATCAAAATCATACTCCTGCTGACCGTATTTATATTTAGTGTTAGGTGTTCTTTTGAGCGCGATTGCGTAGAAATCAAAGACAAGATTTATTAATTCTTGGTAAGGCAAATATTTAATGGATTCTAAATTAATCACGCTGATTAAAGGATGCTCAGGTTTAGGAAGCTCCAGCATCCGATGATATTCGGCGATCGTTTTAAATCTACGCAGTTGTGTGTTTGTCATATCGAAATGTAATTATTGCTGGTTATAAGCAACCGCGAAATCTTTCGCAAAATCTTTCAGCTTTACTTTACCCAATATTGGTCTATGGCGGAAATAGTCTTCATACAATCTGCCTCCACGCCTAGCGGCATTCATTTCCACAAAACCCTGTGCAGTTTGCGGGTTCATTCCTGATTCCAATAGACCATTTAAAAATTGTTCGTCAGAAATTTCCAGCCATTTGAGATCGGAATTTCCGATGGCTTCGCCCAGAATTTCGGCGATTTCGTTTGGCGAAACTTCATCGCTTGCAATATAACGAATTTCTTTACCATTAAAAGGTTTTTCAATTTCTTCGGCAATCACGGCAGCAATATCTAAAGGGGAGACCCACGGTTCTTTTTCATCGCCGCGATAGTTGCCGACAATCGCGCCTTGTGATTTAATGGTTTGGATAAATGTATACATGTAAGTGTAAAAACCGACTGGGCGCACGAATTTAATAAAGACCTCTTCCGGCAGCTCTGTTAAAATATTTTCGACATTGTAATGAAACCGGAGCAAGCCAACTCCTTTGTCAGCACCGATGCTGCTCAGATGCACGACACGTTTTACACCCGATTGTTCAATGGCTTGTTTGTAGTTTTTGCCAATCTCGGTGATAGCCGCGATAACATCAACATTCGGGTCGAAGAAAGCATCGGGGGCAAGCGATTCCATCACATAAACGACATCTGCGCCTTTAAAAGTCGCTGATAGAAAGCCAGCGTCTTCCATTGTGCCAACGGCAGCTTTTGCGCCATTCGCTTCAATATCTTTCTGCCTTTCGGCTTTGCTACTGATAACTGTCACCTGATGTCCTTTTTTCACTAACTCTTGTGTCAGTGGTTTACTAATATTTCCTAAAGAACCTGTCACTATAACTTTCATAAATATTTACTCACAAACTATTTCTAAATTAAAATTTGAATTTCTCTATTTATGGTAAGTAATTTTTTATCTTTAAAGTTAGCCGAATTATCGGTAATTGTATCCAAAATGTAGAATTTTGCTGCTTAACTAGGGTCAGGCCGCAAAGTGTACCGAGTCATTGGGTGTGTTCCAGATTTCTTAAGGCAAATCAGAGTCATGGTTCGCACAACTGCAACTCTACTAATCCTTTCATTCAGAAAAGGGGAATAGGCAATACCCTAAATTAGAGCTTGCTTTTCACATATTAAACTCCTGCCAATTGTCGTTGTATGTCAGTAAATAACTGTGCCGCGAAACAGGGAGGAACAGAGTAACCGATGATTGACCCTGCTGTAGCAGCATTCGTGAGAGGTTAAGGTCAGGTACTATTTGTCAATAAGCAATAGTACTTAAAATATCGCTAGAATCGGGCTAAAATTGGGGTTGAAAACACGATTTATGAGCAGGCGATCACGTAATTTTGATACGCATCTTTTATTCTTACTCCATTGGTTCAGTACAAGAGTTAACTCTGACTGTTCTGATAACGCGGTACATTTTCGAGAGTAAACACCCGTGGCTGCAACTGTCGGATGGCTTCAGCAATAGCGATCGCTGCGGTCAGGTCATCGTTAGTTTCCCCACCTTTACCCGCTTTAGCTGTGTGGGCAAGGCTTGCGTTGGCACACACCGGGGAGGCATGGAGGTAATCGAGGCGGCGGGAAAAACCTAGAAATCCTGACTGTGCTACTTCTTGCACTGTTAGTTGGATTATTCTACAGCCATACTCGTTAAAGTTGTGGTGATGGGTTTTGGCGTTCACGAAGTGTGCCGAAGGTATCGCCCTGCTTAAGTCTGGTTTCGTTGGGTCGAACTCCACCGCAATGACTGGACGAATCCCGGCTTGCACCATCCCCGCTTCAATCCCACCGCCACCCGCGAAAAGTACTACAGTGATCGGGGCATCATCTGGAAGTGTTGGTTTAAAATCTGTGTTATCAAAATTTTTGCAGACATCTAATTTTGGCGATGTCTTTTTAGTTTCGAGGTACGGATAAATACATCCAACTAATTCCCCTTGCGAGGCTTTGACCCCTTTCTTTAAGAATTTTTTGGGTGTTGCAGATAACTCAACTATTACTGGTTTTGGCTTTGGAGGTAGCGTATGACTTCGGGCTGTTTTAGTCATGCAGCCACCTCTATGACCAAATCATCGGGTACTTCAAAAATTCCCAACCGCCCAATGTAAGGAATTGGTGTAATCTCGCGTGGATTCTCCAGCTTCCAGTGATATTGCCCAGGCATTCCCCACCCAGACGCAATTTGTGAAAACTGGCAATCAACTATTGTGACAATGCCAATAACTTGACCGCGACGTAGAGAGATTAATTCTGGAATTACTACCCCCATGCAATGACCAAATTCAATCGAAAGCTAGTACTCTTTCTTGGTACAAGTTTTTGCAGCGTGAATCAGAATATCGCCGCGATAATTGATAGGCCAACCACGGTTTTCAACATTTTTGAGAGCACAGATAATTGCCCATGCCCAAGGTTGTCTGACTGAAAGTGCTTTCACGGGTTTTAAAACTCCAGTAATTGAATGTATGCGTCTAATGCCGCAATTGCCGGATATGGATGTGGCTTTGATTGGAGTCCGTTGCTTTCTTGTGGCGGTAATCCCTTTTATTACTTTTTAAAAAACTCTGTATTTTATCCACAATTTCTACTATCAAAATTCAGTTCTATCTTTTGATAAAATAAAAATTCTCCTTTTGGGAGAGTAAAATCTATCCCTAATAGTCAGGAAACATTGAATGTAATACGCCATTATAGTCATATATTCTTTGATTCATGAAAGCCGAGGATTACGTCCGATACTCCTCGGGCTTTTTTGTGTTTATCAACTAGTCATTAATGAAGTGTGAGCAGATTGGAGTTAGTTAATGTTGGTGTAGAGCAGAGGCTGTCAAAGTAATTCGTAATTAGAAATTCAATTACGAATTACGTTAGCAAGCCATCGAGTGTCATTATGAATTAGTGATTATTTGGTTGTTAGTCTAACCAATTGAGCAATTCATCAGCAGATACAAAATCTAAGAAAGCTTCACCTAACGCTTCCAATTGTTCAACAGGCAATACTCTAACTTGTTCAATAATTGATGATTCAATTTCACCGAAACGCCGACTTAATAACCGATTCAAAAAACGGAAAGCTTCACGTTGTTCCCCTTTTTGTAAAATATCCTGATAGATAACTGATTCCTGCATAATATCCTCCCGTAAAAATTGATGAATTAAGTCTTTTTCAAATCTTAAACCTGCAAAAATCTCTGTGCATCCGGCAATATTTTGTCTTTCATTTCTATTTGAAATTTTAGCGACATTTTGAGCAACCTGGGATAATAAAGCGGCAGGTGAATCAGTTCGAGTTAGTGGTGCAAGGGGTAGCAGCGCTGGATTATCGAGAAAGAGTGCTGAATCCTTTTCCTACAAACGAATTACCCGATAGCGATGAGTTGTTTGTTCACCAGTATATTCTTCAGTGAACGCAAGTTAATCGCTAGTCTGCTGCAAGAAAATTACTACCTGTGTAACTGGTTTACGATACTGTCGTGTCAACCTCACATAATAATCTAATATCCGTAAAGGTATTGGTGGATTAGATGTAGCTAGAGTCTGGAACTCAATGTGTAAAATCCGATTATTTGTCTGGAGAAATGTTACAAAATCAGCGCTAATTGGTTCAAGAGAAAGTTCAGTTTTTAATACTGTAACTTCTTGTGGCTCTGAGGTTAGTAACCATTTAGCAAACTCATCAGGATATAATTCAGCTAAATACTTGGCTGTGTTATCGTAACTCAATTTATCTCATCCTTTTTCTCTAAAAAAATTGTGATTTAATACTTGATAACGAGCATTTTATAGCTCAAATTACCGAGTTAGCCAAATTTTTAAATTGTCCAAATCTTTCATCAAACAAAAGATTAACAGTCGTTTCACTACTAAACCGACTTTTCAAAACTGAAACTTCAAAAATGCCTTTTTGGGTAGTCTGCTTGTCGTAGTAATCTTCTCGATACAAACCCAACATGACAGCAGCTTCTTGTTCAAATCCTCCCGATTCCCGAAAATCAGCTTTTGTCGGACGTTTTTCGGAACGTGAATCAACTTCTCTTTTTAACTGCGCCAAACCCAAGACAGCGCAATTGAATTGTTTAGCGATCGCCCTGAGTTGTTTCAAGATGGAGTCGATTTCTTGTACGCGGTTTTCCCCACGTTCACGGCGCATGGGTTCAATCAACTGTACATAGTCCACAATTACCAAACTGACTGACCCGCAACGAGCTTGTATATCTTGCA
>NZ_CAXTNE010000238.1:0-12451 GCF_964245445.1 uncultured Nostoc sp. | reverse complement strand
CCCCAATTCCCTACCTTTCCCAAAACTTGAAATTGATACTACTTCCAGGGGCGCGACGGTAACGGCGGGCAGTTCTTCTTGTTTGCCGTTTGTTGATCCTGTCGTTCGTTGGTTCAATTTGGCCCTCTTCTAATTCTTCAACTTGCAGCTGAGTTCTAGTTTCTTCCTTACTTCCCCACCAAGCAGTAATCCAGCCTCCAGCTAAAGCGCCTATTCCACCTAGCAAGATACTCATGGGTGCTGGATAGCCCAAATATACAAAGCCAAGCATGAAAAATAACCAGTATTTCAGTCCTGTATCGACACCATCAGAGGAGGCTACAGTTGGCGGCTGGGGGCTATTATCAGTTACATTTGTGATCCAGCTGAGGATGAAACCGCCCATTATACCTAAGAAGATGCTCAGGGCAGGTGCGGAGCCGGTCATTATTAATATAAATATTAAAAATGCCCCAAATAACAACTGAGAAAAGAAGCTAGGAGAAATACTGAAAAGGTCGTTCTTTTTGTCTGCCATAGAGTAAAAAAAGGCTATTAACTGATTACTCGAATTATTTTAATTGTGCCTGCTGTGGCAGAGTGGTATCCAAAATCTTTACGTAAGGTTGTTCTTCTTCAGTGAAAGGTTCAGCTTGTTTGATTTGTGAGTCTAATAAATCGGCGGTGGCATCAGCGATATCACCAGTGCGCTTGTTCAGACGCTCTTTTATAACTTCAAGGGGTGCTGTGCATTGGATAATTTGAAGGGAAAGTTGGTGCTTTGTAGCTTGAGCGATCGCTTCTTGCCGCAACTGCTGCCGATCATACTTGGCATCCAAAATCACCGGAAAACCTTGTTGAGCTAGGATAATTCCCAATTCCAAGAGCCGTGTGTAAGTTTTTTCGGTCATCTCAGGGGTATACAAATCATCGCCACCTTTTTCCCACAGAGGAATTCCCCCTAAATGTTTCCGCACTGCATCAGAACGCAGGTGAATCGCTCCTAGTTGACGGGCTAAATGCCTTGCTGTGGTACTTTTACCAGAACCCGACAACCCCGACATCAAAATTACTTCTCCCAGCTTTGGTTTAGTGTATTCCCAAGCCTGTTTATAATACTCAGCAGCAGTTTTTGTCGCTTCTTCCTTTACCGTCGCGGGTACACTCGGATCGTCTAGCAAAAATGAAGTTACCTTTGCTCGAACATAAGCCTGACGGCTTAAATACAAAGGTAGCACCTGTAAGCCTTCCCAATCTCCAGTTTGCTCTATGTATGAATTCAAAAAAGCATTACCCAAGTCTTTGCGCTGCCGCGCTTCTAAATCCATCACCGTAAATGCTACATCGTACATCACATCGACAAAGCGAAACGGCTCATTAAACTCAATGCAATCGAACAGCAAGATTTTATCGTGCCACAGGGCAATATTTCTTAGGTGTAAATCCCCGTGACATTCACGAATATAGTTGTTGTGAATTCTGCTAGCAAATAATTCTGCACGTTCGGCAAAAAAGTTATCTGTATATTGCTTTGTTTCTGTAAACTGCGTCTGTGTTTGGGGGCCACCAATATACTTTTCAGTTTGCTGATAATTTTCATCAAAGGCAGCCCGAACTTTTGGTACTTCACCAAAACTGCGAATATAATCATTCGTCTGTGCTTCGGCATGATATTGAGCCACCACCCGTCCCAACTCATCTAGGTGTGTCTCATTTAACTTACCCTGTTCAAATAGTGTACTTAATAGCGACTCTTGAGGAAACTGGTGCATCTTTAGCACGTATTCTACAGCCTCGTCAGTTCCCCCTAACTGGTATTGCTCTCTTACCAAAGTTATGGGCAAAACTTCTAAATACAGTTCACCTGCTCCCCGTTGATTCAACCGCAACTCTTCCTGAGAAAAATGTTGCCGCTTCTCTAATGTGGAAAAATCTAAAAAACCAAAATTCATCGGTTTTTTCAGCTTATAGACGTAATCCCCAGTCAGCAGCACATAAGAAATGTGGGTTTGAATTAGTTGAATAGGTTCTGTTACCGAATGGGGATAAAATCCAGGCTGCAACATTTGCTGAATTAAAGCTGGAAGAGTCGCTTCTGTCATCTCTGTCCTCTGCGCTCTCTGCGCCTCTGCGGTTCAAATACAAAAAAACCAGGAGTTTCCCCCTGGCTATCATCAAAAATTATTACACACTTTACGTAGCTTCAGAGGCTGTTCCACCCTCTAACTCAGCTTCATCCTCAGCAGCAGCACTGATTTGCGGCTGCGAAACGCTAACTACGACTCGCTCCGTATCACCAAGAACTGTGACACCTTGAGGCAAGACTAGCTCGTGAATACGTAAGCTATCTCCGATTTTCAGGTTAGAGACATCAATTTCAATTATTTCGGGGATGTTTTCCGGCGCACAGCTCACTTGCAACTCAGTGATAACAGTGTCTAAAAAACCTCCTTCTTCTTTAACACCAACAGCATTTCCCAGAAAACGCAGTGGTACTTCTACAGTTGTGTCGCCGTGGCCAGCAACCGCGAAAAAGCTGAGGTGATAAGGCGTACCTTTGGCTGGATGGATCTGAAGTTCCCGCAGCAAGGTTTTGCCACGCCAAGGTGCATCAGCAATATTCAACTCAATCAAGGTGTTGTTGACGGAAGCTCTTTTGAGCAAACGCTCAACAGTTTTGGCATCAATGGTCAAAGAAATGGATTCTGTACCCTTATGACCATACAAATTGGCAGGTATCAATCCAGCACGGCGCAAAGCTCTTGGCTTGCTGCCTTCTGGACGTTTTTGAGATTCGACTGTAATAGCCATAGAAGTTGTCCTTTGTCAGTTGTCACTTGTCCTTTGTCCTTTGTCATTTGTCATTTACTAATGACCAATGACTAATGACTAATGACTAAATTTACGCACTAAGCAGGGTAGCAGGTGTACCGTCGGCCTGCAATAAAGCACGTTTGGGCCCGTGGATGGGGTCTTCTACGATTATGGTTTGATCGCGACTTGCTCCTAGTGAGACGATCGCGATCGGGACTTCCATTAATTCAGCGAGGAATTTTAGATAGTCCAGTGCTTGCGGTGGCAAGTCTTCCAGGGTGCGGCAGTCTGTTGTTGACACTTTCCATCCTGGTAAGGTTTTGTAGATGGGGCGACATCTAGCAAATTGACGAGAACTGGTGGGGAAGTGTTCGCTACGTTGGCCATCAATGTCATAAGCTACACAAACTTGAATTTCCTCTAATTCATCGAGGACATCCAGTTTGGTGAGCGCCATACAATCCATGCCGTTTATCCGCACAGCATAGCGACCGATGACGGCATCAAACCAGCCACAACGCCGTTTGCGTCCAGTAGTTGTGCCAAATTCAGCACCGCGATCGCACAACAATTCTCCCAACTCTCCATCCAATTCTGTAGGAAATGGCCCTTCTCCCACCCGTGTCGTATAGGCTTTCGACACTCCAATCACCCGGTCAATCATTGTCGGCCCTACCCCTGTACCAACGCAAGCCCCCCCGGCCACAGGATTAGAGGAGGTGACATAAGGATAAGTCCCATGATCTAAGTCAAGGAGCGTACCTTGTGCGCCTTCAAACAAAATATTCCGCCGTCGCCCAATCGCATCGTATATTTTTAACGATGTATCAATAACGTAAGGACGCAAGCGTTCTGCATATCCCAAATACTGTTCAATCACCTCTTGTGGATCTAGAGGCGGCAAGTTGTAAAGCTTTTCTAAAATGACGTTTTTATAATTAATCGTCCACTCCAACTGCTTACGTAGCTCATCGGGGTTCATCAAGTCTAAAACCCGAATGCCTGTACGTTCAGATTTGTCAGCATAAGTCGGCCCAATGCCCCGACCTGTTGTGCCGATCTTATGGCTTCCCCGTCGTTCTTCCGATGCCTGGTCAATCAAGCGATGATAAGGCATTGTTACGTGGGCTGTCTCAGATATCAGCAGGTGGTCAGTGGAAATATTTAGTTCTTTTAATTGGTCGAGTTCTGCAATCAAAATCTGTGGATCAATGACTGTTCCACAGCCGATAATGCAATCTGTATTTGGATATAAAATACCAGAGGGAATCAAGTGTAGCTTAAAGGTCTGACCTTTAACTACAATCGTGTGTCCAGCATTGACACCCCCTTGGTAACGAACCACAACATCTGCGGAACGGCTGAGTAAGTCAGTTATTTTACCTTTTCCTTCATCGCCCCATTGGGCACCTATGACAATGACGTTAGCCAAGAGCTTAAATTAAGAAGTAAAGTTTCCACAAACTACAATTATTAACATATTACTGGAATCATGTCAAGCTTATTCTAGAACTACTTAGTACATGAGGCGCGGAAATAAACATATCATTTCAAATGACGCAAGAGCTTGGAATACAATAAATACCTTTGACTTTTGACTTTTGCTTTGCGGTACTGGCTGTTTTCAATTTAGTAACCCTGGATGTCACTAAATATGTTTGTCAAAATTCTTGTGGATATAGTTATCTTAATAGCGGTAAGCTTCTTTGTTTTGGATTTGGGGATAATGTGAGGTTAATTAAAATTCCAAACATAGAGACATTGCATTACAACGTCTCTACAAACATTATGGATAGGCAACTTATCTGATCCCAACTGCATTGGCTATACTACTGCTAAACATGAATTTATATTAAAAATTGGCGGATTTATTTGGAACTACTATGTATAAATAATCATCCCAAAAAATCCAGATATTTACAACTTGAAGAGATTGTATTTTGTTAGCCGTGCTGTCACAATTATTAAATTATTCTCAGTATTTGTTTTTAATCTTCAATTTTAACTAATGGAGGGCATCTGCGGCAAAAAGGGCGATCGCATGATCAAAAAATGGTATCGAGTCCAAAAGCTAAAAGCAATATTCATCCTAGCATTGGCAGTTGTATTTACTAATGCTGTTGTCTCATATAGCAATACTGTTAAGCTAATTTATAATCAGGAATGGGTGATATCCTCATATCAAGTGGTTACTGAACTTGAAATTCTCCAATCTACACTCAAAGATACTGAAACTGCACAACGTAATTACCTAATTACAGCAGATGCAGATGATTTAAAAACCTATCTTGCGGCTTATCAAAAAACTAATAGCAATATTCAAATTATTAGCAAGTTAACTGCCCAGAGCCATCAAAAGCGGCAGTGGATTTCTTTGCTGGAGCCGAAAATTAGCAACAGGCTCAACATCTTGCAACAAGAGATTTCCTTCAGACAAAACCAAGGGTTTGAAGCAGTTCGGCAGCGAATCTTATCTGACAAAAACAAGCAAAGCAGCAAAGAAATCCAACAGCTTATTCACGACTCTTTAGAGCTGGAACAAAATTTATTACACCAGGGAATGCAGCAGTCACAAGCAAGTTCCCAAAAGGCAATAGTTACATTTTTTATCGCTGCTGTTGTGGATTTAGTGCTAGTGGTGCTGCTGTATGACTTGTTGTGGCGTTATATCAGGCAACTTCAGCAGACGGAACTGGCTTTACGCCAAAGCGAAAATCGTTTACGAGCCATGATAGATGCAGAACCAGAATGCATCAAATTAATTGCCAGGGATGGCACCCTTTTAGAAATTAATGCAGAAGGGGTGGCAATGATGGAAGTGGAAAGTGCCGATGTATTGATTGGTAAACCAATTGATGCCGTAATTGTACCAGAGTATAGAGCAGCCTTTGCCGACTTGCATAAAAATGTCTGCCAAGGTAATAAGGGGACTTTGGAGTTTGAAATCGTCGGATTTAAAGGTACTCGCCGCTACATGGAAACTCATGCTGTACCACTGCGTAACGAATCTGATGGTACGTTTATCCATTTGGCACTGATGCGAGATATAACCCAGCAAAAACAGGCAGAACAGAAAATCCGTGAACAAGGGTTGCTGTTGGATGTATCAAGTGATGCGATTCTGGTGCGAAATATCCACAAGCAAATTTTGTTTTGGAATCAAGGTGCTGAACGTCTGTACGGCTGGAAGAGTGAGGAAGTTGTCGGTAAGAATGTTTTGCAACTTTTGTATAAAGATATTTCACCACAGCTAGAAGATGCTTACTTGAGGGTGATGAATACGGGTGAGTGGCGGGGTGAGTTGCAGCAACTGACAAGGGAAGGCAAGGTAATTATCGTTGAAAGTCGGTGGACACTGATCCGGGATGATAATGGACAACCCAAATCTATTTTGAGTGTAAATACCGAAATTACGCAGCAGAAACAATTGGAAGCTCAACTTCTGCGATCGCAACGTTTGGAGAGTATTGGTACTCTAGCTGGCGGTATCGTCCATGACCTGAACAATATACTATCGCCAATTTTAATGTCAGTTCAACTGTTGCAGAAGAAATTGCCCGATTCGCAGAGTCAGCAAATACTGCAAACTTTAGAAAATAATGTTAAACGCGGCGCTAATTTGCTCAAGCAAGTATTATCTTTTGCACGGGGCATCGAAGGTAAACAGACAATTGTCCAAATTCAGCCTTTGATGGCAGAAATTGAGCAAATTATCACTCAAATATTCCCCAAATCTATCATTTGCCAGATAGATATCCCTAAAAATCTGTGGTATCTCCGTGGAGACGCAACTCAACTACATCAGGTGCTGATAAATTTAGTAGTCAACGCCCGCGATGCTATGCCCAATGGCGGTACATTGAGGATTGCGGCGGAAAATCTGGTGATTGGTGAACATTCTGCCCAGATAAATATTGATGCTAAAGTGGGTTCCTATATTGCGATCGTGGTAACGGATACTGGTATGGGAATGTCGTCAGAAGTCCAGCAAAGGATTTTTGAACCATTTTTTACTACCAAAGAGGTAGGAAAAGGTACAGGTTTAGGACTTTCCACGGTGTTGAGCATCATTAAAAATCACGGTGGTTTTGTCAATGTCTACAGTCAGGTAGGCAGGGGGACTCAATTTACAGTGTACTTGCCTGCCTCAACATCCAGAGACACACATTTGCTCTCTCCAAAACTGGAATCAGTTGCAGGAGATGGTTAATAGATTTTGGTGGTTAAAGTATCAAAAAATTAGCGCTCTTCCAGTCACAAAAATGCCAGAGAGTCAGCACGAATTAATTCTATGTTTAATTCAGTTTTAAAAACTTCGATTTTTTTCACTTCATTAGGTAGTAACCAAAACGTAAAACTGTGAAGATATTTTTCTGCTAATATTTTACAGATATTGTCAAAGTACTATTAAATAAACTTTTTTTAGCTAACCACAAGTGGATTTAAATGTGAGGAAAATCAAACTACTGGCTTTGATATTAATTAGTTTGGCAATGGTGTTGTGGTTTAATTTGCGTTTCTTAACACCGTCAATACCAACTGTTGCATCTTTACCACCAAAAACTATCCGTTACTTCGAGCGCACTATACCCCAAAGCATCGCTCACATTCTGTTGATTCCAGCTAATAGCAAATTTTTGGTAACTCCTGCACTATCACAAAAGGTAGCCACTGTAGAGGAATTTGCCCAGAAGCATCGAGCCATAGCCATTTTGAACGCAGGCTTTTTTGACCCAGTTAACCAAAAATCTACATCCTATGTTGTCATACAAGGGAAGTTGATTGCTAACCCCAAGGAAAACGAGCGATTAGTGAATAATCCCAACTTAAAACCTTACCTAAGTCAAATATTCAATCGCGCAGAATTCCGCCGCTACTTATGTGGGCAAACTAACCGCTATTCGATTGCTCTACACAGTCAGTCACCGCCAGCAGGTTGTCAGTTAGTCGATGCTATAGGCGCAGGCCCAACCCTATTACCAGAACTCACGTTAGCAAAAGAGGGCTTTGTAGATAATACCAGTAAACGAGATGCACTTGGCAGCAACCAACCCAACGCCAGAACTGGTGTGGGTATTACTCCTGATGGCAGCGTTGTTTTAGTGATGGTGGCTCAAAAACCCTCGGCTCCCGCTAATGGGGTGTCTTTGCCAGCATTAGCTGATTTTATGAAAAGTCTTGGTGCTGATCAAGCGATGAATCTGGATGGGGGGAGTTCGTCTTCGCTTTATTACAATGGCAAAACTTTTTACGGGAAGGTTGATTTGGAAGGAAATCCTATAAAGCGTCCTGTGAAATCAGTTTTGCTGGTTCAGGAAAACTAATACTGTGTCAAGCCAACTTTACCTTTTAACTTCTCTGCGATTTAAAGAGTTCTGGAAATATTCAGTTGACATACCCGATAACTGATTATTAACTCACCAAAGAACAGTGTAGCTAGCACAAACTTTAATCTTCTTCCAGATGCACTAGTTGTAATGCGATGCCTACGGCGGGCAAAGCTTACACCAAGCAACTGAAGTGATAGACTAGGACTAAAGGCCCCTTTAGCCTCACTCAAGGAGGGGAATAGATAAAGTTCGCTAACGTCGGCTGACAATCGATTCTGGAAATTATTTATCTGACGATGGTAAGCTGAATAAGGCAATAGGTGAAAAATGCCACTATTAAGCAATTTCAGGAACTTAGCGTAAGTCTGTGGTTCTTGGGGGCCAGAGTGATAATAGGCAAAGCAGTCAAGTGTCGCAGCAGTTTCTCTAGTATCTCTAGATTGATTTTCTGGAGAAAGTGCTACTTGTGCTATAGTCAAGAGTTTCTTGGCAGCCTCGAAAGCAGTGAGTGCTTTCTCTAAAAGTGCGTAGTTTACCGTAGTAGGCATCGCCTCTATGTTATCCAAAGTTTTCTCTTTGGCAATCCATCCCCTGTTCTTCTGGTATAGGGTAGGGGTTCTTGTAGGAAGGCTGGACAGAAGGTACGCTTCGCAAGTTATAGAGACAGTACATACTTAGCTGTGACTGTTTTCCCAATCATTACTAGGATTGGGTAGAGGCAAAAAAGACACTTCATCGTATGCACTGACGCTTGAGAAAGCTCCCTACAAATTTGGTCTGGACAGTTAACAACTTCCTGATAGATTAGATACAATTAGCATCTGCGTTTGCTTAAGTGATTACTTGTTCAAAGCAAGTACTCGATATTGACACAGTGTTAAACTTTTCACCTGTTAGCTCTGGCGAAAATTTTTGCTTCAGGGCAAATTAAGACTTAATATTCAAGGACAAGGATGTTTCTTGGAGATAAAGTTAACCAAAACCGGGTAAAAGGCTGAAAAAGATATGTCTGATGTCAAAAACGCGGAAGTGATAGGAGTATTAAGAATCTAAAATAGATATTAAATTGAAGAAAAAACAACGACCATTGACAACCGTCAGTCTATTTTACTTTCTGTAAAGCGTCGCCGGGTTGTTACCAGTGCTGAAACACGATTACATGCAAGTTTCCCAGGATCAGCCTATTTATTCTGAGGCTCCACTCCAGCTGCTACTGTTTGTCGATGGACGCCCAAAGTCCCGACAACAAGTGCAGCGAATCCGTGCTTACTTAAAAGAATTGCAGGCTGAGTATAATTTTGAAGTTGAAACTATCGATGTTGGACAACAACCTTACTTAGCAGAACACTTTAAATTGATCGCAACGCCAGCTTTAATTAAAATCCATCCCGAACCACGACAGGTTCTTGCTGGGAGTAATATCATAGCGCAATTAAAAAATTGGTGGCCTCGCTGGCAAGCTGCTGTAGATACCTACTTAAAAGTACAGGAAGACTTACAAGAACGTATAGACGACAATGGTAGGGTGACATCACCCAAATCTACTATTCGTTCAGTTGCTGTTTCTGCGGAACTAATTCGACTCTCAGACGAAATTTTTCGCTTGAAACAGGAAAAAGATAACCTCCAAGAGCAGCTACAGTTTAAAGACAGGGTGATTGCTATGCTGGCGCATGATCTCCGCAATCCGCTAACTGCTGCCGCGATCGCCATCGAAACTCTCCAATCTAATTACAATTTAGAGACGGGGCAATTCCAGCGTCTCAAGCCATCCATGACGGCGCATTTATTAAAACAAGCCCGCAATCAAACTAAGGTCATTGACCGGATGATTGCTGACCTTTTAGAGGTAGGTCGGGGCAAAGACACAGAGTTCCCAATTCTACCACAAAAGATACAGCTAGGGAAACTGTGCTTAGATGTACTAGAAGAATTGTGCGATCGCTACACCGCCAAATCCCAAGAGGTAGAAACAGATATTCCTAATGACTTGCCTTATGTATATGCTGACCCAGAACGCATCCGCCAAGTGCTAGTGAATCTGTTGGATAATGCCATCAAATATACCCCAGAAGGTGGCAAGATTAGCATTGCCGGATTGCATCGCACTACCCAAAAAGTTCAGTTTAGTATCGGCGATACCGGGCCTGGTATTCCTATAGAGAATCGCGATCGCATCTTTGAAAATCACTTCCGCCTGCAACGGGATGAAGGTACAGAAGGTTACGGGATTGGTCTTTGTTTATGCCAACGCATCATCCTGGCACATTATGGTCAAATTTGGGTAGACTCTGCCCCCAATAACGGAGCATGGTTCCACTTCACACTCCCAGTTTATCCTTCTTAAAGATTGGTCAGCCCCTTTGGGGAAGTCAAAAATCAAAAGTCAAAAGTCAAAAGTTAAAAATTTACCAAGCCCATAAATTTATTTGCTCTGAGTCAACTGACGTAGTATTTCTTGCACTACGTGTCTCGAAATACATTTTTTTATTTTCCATAAATAAATTTACTTGCTCTGTCCTTTTTATTTCTGGTCATTCACAAATGACTAATGACTAATGACAATTAAAAACTTGAGATAAAGCGATCGCGCCCCTCGGTCTTTGCTTGGTAGAGTGCTTTATCTGCCTGCACAATCAAATCTGAAGGTGAGGATTCCCAAGTGGGCACAACAGTAGCCACGCCCATACTTAGCGTGATATACTGACTCACCGCAGACCCATCATGAACAATTCGCAAATCTTTGATTCCCGCTTGTATCGCTGCGGCAACGTGAACTGCGCCAGATGCAGGGGTGTATGGCATAATCACAGCAAATTCTTCACCACCATAACGCGCTACTAAATCCTGATGTTTTTGCGCCTTGAGGCTTAATAAAGCACCCACCTTTTGTAAACAGAGATCTCCAGCAGGATGACCATATTTATCGTTATAAAATTTAAAATAGTCGATATCACACAAAATCATTGACAGGGGAGATTCCTCTTGTGCCAGATTAATCCACTGAGTATTGAGATAATCGTCAAAACGGCGACGATTTGCCAACTCAGTTAAGCCATCTACATTGGCGAGGTGGTGCAAGGCTTCGTTTGCCGCCTCTAACTGTTTGTATACTTGCGCTTGCTGTAGCAGGCGACGCAATCGCTGCCGCAATACAGGCCAGTGGATTGGCTTAGTGACATAATCAGTCGCCCCTGCTTCAAAAGCACGGTCTACGGATTCTTCATCATCTAAGCATGTGATCATCAATATGGGAGTGCGCTCCCATATCTTGGATATCACAGTATTATTAAGTCCAGAGTCAGTATCAAAAGTTGCAAGGGCTGAGATTAAATTATTCCTGGCAATTTGGAGCAAGTGCTTACAGCAGGTAAAACCATCCATCACAGGCATTACAGCATCTAGCAAAACTATATCCGGTTTGATAATCTCGTAAGCATCTAAACATTGCTTACCATCATTGGCCTCGACCACTCGATAACCTTCTTGTTCCATAGCTTTACGCAACAATACTCGGATGGTCTTGTCATCATCAGCTACTAGAATTAGTGGTGGTTGCTTAGAAATAGAAAATGGAGTTATGCCTGACATGAGTTGCCTTCCACTTGCAGAACTATCCTGAAAAAGGCTGTGCAACTCAATCGCGTGGGGGCGATCGCTCTTTTTATCAATGCCAGGATTTGCGGCAAAGGTGTGTCTGGCTTTACAATCAACTGTTTTTTGACAATAGACTGCTCAAGGTTACTGAGCCAAGCAAGCGGTAGATAACTAAGTTGCATAGACAATCTATAATTGGAACACGAAGGCAATCCTTACCTTTTTGTTCGCCTATGGTTAGGAGAGGAAATGTTACTTTTATATTTCCCCATTGTTAAAGTTAAATTGCGATTTTTCAAAAAATTGCAAATCCATACCTTATTTATTTAATTCTGTAGTTGGTTTAGAAACATAAAGATACAGCGCAAAGCAAAAATCACAAGTGCCCTAAAAAGACAGTTAACACTAAATATTAATATCACTTGGCTCAAATTTATTTAGTCTATTCGACAAGGGCTAGACATGTCTAGTATAATTACATAGAATATAAATTTACCTTAGAACAAAACTTTCTTGTAGATTAATGTTGGGTTCATCAAATAATTAAAAATTATTATTTAATTTCGATATTTTTTAGCTAAATAAAAACTTATAGTTATTTATTCTAAACTAAATGCACCGAATTAATAAATAATATTTTATAAAATTTAGGTAAGGATTCAGGTCTAAACTTGAGGAATTAAAGATGGTTCTTGCATATTTGGATTAACCATCGCTTTTATAGCTTGCTC
>NZ_CAXTNE010000237.1:0-12552 GCF_964245445.1 uncultured Nostoc sp. | reverse complement strand
GGACTGGGGACTGGGGAAAAGGTAATCCCAATACCCAATCCCCAATCACTAATCCCCAGTACGACATCATCTACATCGGTGGCGCACTAGGCGCGATTCATGCAGCACTGATGGCAAAACTCGGATATAAAGTCCTGCTGCTGGAACGAATGCCCTTTGGGCGGATGAACCGAGAATGGAATATTTCCCGCGATGAGATTCAAAGCTTAGTTAACCTGGGTTTACTCACCCCCGCTGAGTTAGAAACCATCATTGCCAGGGAATACAAAGACGGATTCAATAAGTTTTTTGATGCTAATAATCCATCCAAACTGCGATCGCCCGTCCTCCACACACCCACAGTCCTAAATTTAGGCTTAGATTCCGAAAAATGGCTCCAAATGTGTGGGCAAAAACTGCAAGCGGCAGGCGGTGAAATCTGGGATGAAACAGAGTTTATCCGTGCAGATATTGATATATCACAAGTTATTCTACAAGTCAAGCACTTACCCAGTCAGGTTGAAAAGCAAGTAAGTGGACGACTGTTAATAGATGCAATGGGAACTGCATCGCCCATCGCTTGGCAATTAAATGGTGGTCGTGCTTTTGATAGTGTATGTCCGACAGTGGGAGCGGCAATTGAGAGCGGATTTGAGCCGGAAGTATGGGATTCCCAATATGGAGATGTTCTTTACAGTCATGGGGATATCTCGCGGGGAAGACAGCTGATTTGGGAACTGTTTCCAGGGGCAAATGATGAACTGACGATTTATTTATTTCATTACCATGAGGTCAATGCTGAAAATCCCGGTTCCTTGCTAGAGATGTACGAGGACTTTTTCACGATTTTGCCAGAGTATCGCAGGTGCGATATGGACAAATTGGTGTGGAAAAAGCCGACATTTGGGTATATACCGGGGCATTTTAGTGTCGGAAGTAGCGATCGCACAATTGCCTTTGATCGATTGATTGCGATCGGTGATGCTGCATCACTCCAGTCTCCCCTCGTCTTCACCGGTTTTGGTTCGCTAGTTCGCAACTTAGAGCGTTTAACAACCCTGTTGGATACTGCTCTCAAACATGATTTGTTGAGTTTCCGCCACTTGAACCAAATTCGTGCTTACCAAAGCAACGTTTCCGTCACTTGGCTATTTTCCAAAGGCATGATGGTACCCACAGGGAAATTTTTACCACCCCAACGGATTAACTCCATGCTCAACACCTTCTTTGGACTGTTGGCAGACGAACCCCAAGAAGTAGCAGATAACTTCATTAAAGATAGGTGTGATTGGTTAACCTTTAACCGCCTTGCACTCAAAGCAGCTAGAAGAAATCCTGCCTTGCTTTTATGGATTTGGCAACTTGCTGGCCCCAGAGATTTAGGGCGATGGCTTGGTAGTTATTTCAACTTCGGTCGTCATGCCTTAATTAGCTCTTTGCTGAGTCCGTGGTTCGGGCGCTTCTTGAACCGGGTAGGTTTTTGGCTAGAACCCCGAAATCCGGGATTGTGGCTGTGGTTATTGGCGATTGATTATGCGATCGCCACAGGCAAACCGCGATCGCGCGCTCAAGTAGAAAAAGCCAACCCAGAAGCCATAATTCCGAAGTCAGAAGCAAGGATTCTTAATTAGTCATTAGTCATTAGTCATTGGTCATTAGTATTAGACAAATGACTAATGACAACTAACTATTGACTCTTGGGGCGAAAATTTGGCAGTTCCACAGATGCCAATGACTTACGCCCCTTGGGTGGACGCTGGGGATAAACCACTGGTGAAGGTGATGTATCATTGGTGTTATCACCTAATGACTCTGGAGGCAAATCAGTTGCCGATAATTCCAACTGTGTCAATTGTGAAACTTCTGACCAGTAGTCTTCAGTTCCTTCAGGTGGCGTCTCAGTGTAAGGTGAAGTAGAAGAAACTGGTAAGTTATTGGCTGGTGAAACTACAGAATCTATTGTCCAAGAAGTGGAGGTAGTTGTAGGATGATTAATTTCTGCTGCCAACTGCTCCTGGTGTGGATTTTCTAATTCCTCATCTTCTTCTAGGATTGTTGCTAAAGTCTCCCAGATAGGTGCATCACCCTGATTACTATCCACATTCGTTTTCGCCGCAGGTGGTGGTGATGCAGATGCTGACTGGGAGGTGAAAAACATTTGGATGAGACTATCTAATTGCTGATCTAAATTTGATGACCCTGAAGTTGAAACAGCTTCTGGTGTCTCTGGGGGATCATCAATTTTTGGAGAAGGGCCCGATTCTGCTGGTGTTGGCGGATTTTGCTTAACTGACCAGTTCCAAGAAGATGATGGCGTTGGAGTCGGTTCATTTCTTTGGAATGGGATTGGTGCCGACGGTTCGCCCCAAGAATTATCTAGATCATCAGTCAGGGATTCTGGTTCTGCTGACCAAGGTTGAATTGGCTGGGCGTTAGGAAACAAAGATCGAGCTTTTCTAGAGAATCTTCCTTGCCCACTAGTTATGTCTTTGGGATGTTTTGCAGTATCTTCTAGAGAGTCATAGTTAGGAACCGATGTATCTAAACACTTTTCCAAAGCTGCTTTAAATTGCAGCGTTTGGCGTTGTTGTCGCATCAGTCTGGTACGTAACTCCCGACAAACAGTTTCTGATTGCAATAACTGCTGAGACTGTTCGCTGCTGTTGGTGTGTAACAACGTACATTCTCGCTCTAACTGGGCAAGGCGTTGTTGGCTGATTTGTAGCTGTGCTTTATAACTTTCGGTGAGAATTTCTTGGTGTTGAACAGTCTGTACAGCAGTTTCTAATTTTTGAAAGAGGGATTTTATTTGTTCTTGAGCCGCAGCCAGTTCTTGAGCGTGTTGGTTGAGCATTGACTCACTAACGCTAGAACGCGTTTTCTGCCACTGCAAAACCTTTTCTGACTCAGCTAGGTTATCTTTTAGCTGCTCCACTTGTTCATACAAGTTATTGTTAGCTGCACGCAATTCTTCGTTCAATGCCAGCAGGTTCTGAAATTCTGAGTCAATAAGTGCTTGTTTGCCGCTTTCAGGCTCTGCAACCCAGTCTTGCTGGGTGGTATCTTTTGAAAATTGTGTATCTTCAGCTGGCATGAGGAGTGGCAGTTTGCTGACTGTCATATTGTCATTAGGCACAACTGAGTAAAACGGACAACTCGCCTGCTCCGATTGTGGCGAATTAGCAGAATTTAGGGATTCCATCACAACCCCCTTGTTTGAGGTGTTAGCTTCATTCATCACTCTTGACTCACCTGCTTAAAAATATTCAGCAGTGCTGGCATTAGCATTGCTTATCAACTGTGTCTAATCAGGGTTTGCTCTAGAAGCTAAGTTTAACTTTCTCCAAGCGCCAGCAATTAATCATCAATTGGTGTTCCCCATTTTGTATCTAGACTGATGCCGTTATAACACTATGATGCTCTTGGCCGTCAAGAAGAGACGGAAAGGGAATTTGGGCCGCCTTTGGGGATAGGCGGCAGAGAAGAGAAACCCAATGCTTAAAAACTAAACTGTATTGGCTGATCAAGTTTTTTACATGAAAAAACTGCCTCACCACATAAATTATTGTCTATAATCGCATCCACCTTAATATATAAAATAAAAATGTATTGAGGAATACATTTTATGCTGGGTTTTTTATTACTTAGGATAGATGTCAGTACAAGTATCTACTGTTAACTAATAATTCTATAGGACTTACGCATTGACAGAGACAACTAACTGCGAGTTAGCTCTAGTTATAAGGTACAGCTTTGTAATGCTCTTGTACAAAGTAGAGCCTGCTGGTTTTAGGGTAGGCAGAGGCTGGTAACTAGGCAGAGTAAGACTTTTAGTTGAGTAAGCTTACCATTCACATGATGGTCAAGATGTAAAGTACGTAAATTCTATTCTGTTATTTTGGGCGATCGCTATTTCATGTCAAAACAAACAAGAGCTTCTGCTAGACCTGAAATATTAGGCAACCATGATAATTACGGATAAATACGTGTAAGTTTAATTTCTGAAAAAGCTCGCCCTCAACTCGAAAAGCGTAGATTCTATATTCCCTACTCCCCACTCCTCCTCTATCGCTCTTCTCTGCGAGACGCTGCGCGAACGCGCACCACGTAGATAATTTTAAAAATCAAATATGATTCCTATATATACCTGTTCTAGGAGTGCTGATGATTTTGCTAACAAGCGATACTGAAACAAAGCCGACACAGGCGATGCGACAGGCGATCGCCACTGCTGAAGTTGGAGATGAGCAAAAAGGAGAAGATCCAACCGTTAACCAACTACTAGAAAGGGTTGCAGATTTACTAGGCAAAGAAGCCGCTCTTTTCTTTGCCTGTGGAACCATTTGTAACTTTGTGGCAATCAAGACCCATACCCGCCCTGCTGATGTGGTGCTAGTAGAACAGATGGCACACATTATTCGAGCTGAATCGGGGGGTGCAGCGATGACTTCTGGTGTACTAATGGAACCGATTGCTAGCGATCGAGGAATTTTTACAGTCGATGCTCTGGCTCAATCACTTGAAAGAGTTGCGACTGCTCCTTACCTTTACTCTGCAATTCCCCGCTTATTGTGTGTAGAGCAAACCCACAATTTTGGAGGGGGTTCGGTTTGGCGGCTCAATGAACTACGTGAGGTTTGCGAGTTCTCCCGTCAAAAAGGTTTAGCTACCCACATGGACGGGGCACGACTTTTAAATGCAGTTGTTGCATCTCAAACTACAGCCAAGGATTTTGCTGCCTGTGTTGATTCTGTCTGGATTGACTTTACTAAAGGACTAGGCGCACCAATCGGTGCTGTTCTTGCGGGTACACGGGAGTTCATCGCACAAGCACGTCGATATAAACACATTTTTGGTGGCGCAATGCGTCAAGCTGGCATTGTTGCAGCAGGTTGTCTCTATGCACTTGACCATCATGTTGAACGTCTACAAGAAGACCACGACAACGCAACTTATCTGGCTCAACGACTGAGTGAAATCGAGGGAATTACAGTTAGAAATCCAAAACCTGAGACAAACATTGTTTTCTTTGATGTTTCAAGATTAGGACTCGACAAAGCCATGTTTCTCACTCTGTTACAGCAGAATGGTGTGAAAATGGGAGCCGTTGGTCATTCTATTCGGGCAGTTACTCATTTAGATGTTTCGCGGGCTGATATCGATTTTGCGGTTGATGCTATTTCCAAAGTTGCGAAATCCTCGTGGCACTAAGCTAAGGGAGATCAATGAGTACCCGCACATTGCCAAAACCACCAGATTATACTGTGAGTTTAGGAGTACTATCAATTTATATTTTTTGGGAAGCCAGGATAAATTATCAACGAATAATTACTAATTCGTAATTCGTAATCTTATGTCTGCTTGATTACTTATTAAACCCAGAGAACCCGACCCCCCAAAGGCTAACGCACCCTAGTACCGTAGCGAGACTAAATTTGTAGATTAGATTTATGGCGTGATAGCTAAAGGCTCATAGTTGCACTTTAGCTATTACACCATTTTAGCCTTGCCACGCCACTACAAGAGAGCTAAAGTCTAGATTTTTAAAAGAGGTAAGCTATGAGTATTTTTAAAGTTGAAGTTGTCAAAATCAACAGCATTAATCCTCATCCCAATGCTGATAGGTTAGATATTGTCTCTATCGAAAATATGGGATATCAAGTAATTATAGCCAAAGGTAAGCTTCATGCTGGAGATTTGGCTTTTTATTTTCCTATTGATAGTGTTATTCCAGAAAAGTTTTTGGATGAGTTTGGTATTCGTAACTACTACTCGAAAAAACTGTATGCTGCCAAACTTCGCGGAATTTTCTCTGAGGGTTTGCTTATTCCCGTTGGTAATAACTTTATGGGAAATGTCGGAGACGACTATACGGAGTATTTTGGCGTAACAAAGTACGAATATCCAATTCCTCAAGGGATGAGTGGGGAAGTAGAAAGTTTTATTGGACATTACAAATTCCCCAGCCCAGAAAACCTGAAACGTTACAAAAATATACTAATTGAAGGTGAAGAAGTTGTTGTAACAGAGAAGTTGCATGGAACTAACTTCACTGTCTTAGTTGATGCTGACGGCACAACTAAAATTGGCAGCCATAATTACTTCTGGAAAAACAGCGAAGTAAATAAAAAATTAGTTTATATTCGTGCTTACAACGAAAATGAAGCTTTCCAAAAACTTCCACCAGGAACTCAGATTTTTGGGGAAATCTACGGCGTACAAGATATCAAATATGGCTTGAATAATGGCAATATTGGAATTGCTATATTTGCTGTGCGTCGCGGGAGTCATTTTCTCAATTACAGCGATTTTGTGGCTTTTTGCGAGGAATTTGCTTTACCAAGAGTGCCTGTGCTTTATATCGGTGCTTACACTTGGGAAGCAGTGTCTCAGTTCAATAATGCTAATAGTGTAGTCAGTTGCAATTGCATCATGGAAGGCGTTGTTGTGCAACCGATCATTGAAAAAACGCATCCAGAAATAGGTAGAGTAGTCTTGAAGTTGATTAGCGATCGCTATCTGCTCCGTAAGGATGGAACTGAACTTCATTAAGTTCAACTCGAGTTTTAGTGGCGACACCTTAACTGAACTTCCGAAATCGACTTACAAATTATTCTCTCAAGGTAGCCACCGGGGTCGAAATCCGGTTAAGGGGAGTTGTTCTGGTCTAATTTCAACAGTCGCAGCATCAGCGATGGGCAACAGAGGCATTAACCACAGACTACTAGTAGCAATAACATCTCCATCATCAGTTTTCAAAGTGTTTGTAGGTAATGATGCTGGGGGGTTTGTCTGCGGTACTACTTGATCAAATAACAAGCCCAAACCGTCAGCAGATAAACTCATTTGCACATTCCGTTGAGCGGGAGGCAGTACTAGCAGTGGTTTCTGTTGCCCGGTTTTCAGATCAATTGCCACTACATAAGGCTGTTCTATGTATTGTTCCTTGGATACTAGCTGTGTCAGCAAGCAATAGAGGGTGGGTGAGGCGATATCAAATTGGCAGCTGAGAATTGAGCCTGTAGTTTTTAATAGTTGTTTCTGCACACCTTGGTTTGTCACTAAAAACAAATCTCGCGTGTAATCTGTATTAAACTTTACCATTGCTGCTTGAGAGCCATCTTTAGAGAAAGCTTGTACCAAACCAAACTGCGGCAGAAAATCTAGGGGTTTCCTGGCATCACCTTGCAGTGGTAGGATAGCTGCTCCCTGTCCTTGGGCAACTGCTACGGCTTGACTATCTGGTGTGATCATAAAGTCTCCCCCAGGTTGGCTTTGCAGACGTTTAGGGGTGGGTTTTTCTGCTGAACCGTTACTGGTTGCTGGCATAAACCATAGTCCAAAGTCGCCGGGATTAGTTTTATTGCCCCGTTGAATCACAATAGTTTGCCCATCAGGTGATAAGTCAAATTTCAGGTTTTGATAATCTTTACTATCTAAAACTAAGTCAACTTTGCCTGCTGGTTCTACTTCTTGTCCAGATTTACCAGGAACGCCTGTTGTCACTGTGTACAGTTGGGCTGAAAGTAAGTCTTGATTCTTAGCCGCGCGAGCCGAAAATAAAATTTTACCCCCATCAGGAAAGGACTCAAAGTCCATTACTATCAGGTCTTGAGGGGTAAGTAGCCTTTTTTGCTCTTGGGTTAAGTTGTAAAGAACTAATCGTCCCTGTTCTTCTTTCTCGGTTCCTATGTAAAGGATGACGCGATCGCGTGTACGAAAGCTACCAACAAAGGGTTCTATCACCCGATTTTTGCCTTCTTGCTTTGCAAACTTATCTTTGGCTCCCTGTAACTGCACTTTATAATTCGTGCCATAGGGTGCTGGTGTTACCAGTGTATAAACCATCCGCCGCCCAGCCCAACTGAATTTACCTGCTAGGGGTGGCTCGATTTTCAAGTTATCCTCTACGCTTTTTACTTCCATTGGGCGGCTGAAGGTGAGGGTGAAAGAATTATCTTCTGCGCCAATTTGTTGATTTTGCCAGGTAAATTCCCGGACACGAGCAGTCACCACATCACCTTGCAATATAATTAACCCTATCAGCACACTCAGCAGTAGCATTAGTGCGATCGCTATCCGATCTAGTGGTTGGATAAATGCTTTAAATTTTGTCATTAGTCATTTGTCATTTGTCATTGGTCATTAGTCATTAGTCATTTGCCATTAACAAATGACTAATAACTATAAGGATTCTGCGGTTGAGGAATCTTTTTGAGAGAGGTAGCGGCAATGGTAAGTTGGCGTTTACCTGCCAAATTTTCTGTTACCATTTGTCCTTCTACTTCCAACCAGGTATCAGGGGAATAAGTTTCTTGATTGTTTGGGAGTTTGACGGGTAATCCCACAGGGTAAGCGTCTGCTGCACAGCAAGTTAAAACAAATCGCGCTAAGAACAAATATTCTTTTCCTATATCTGGCGGGTGGATAACAAATCCCTCTACCTTGACTTTTTGCCCTGTATATGTGTCTGGTTCTGGATAGACATTGACAGTGCGTACCCAGTCTACAAGCGATCGCTCCTCTGGAAGAACAGTAGCTCGAAAGGCTTGGGGTTTGACGCGTGTACTTCCCAATAAATCAGCCGTCACACCCCTTTGGAGTGCTTTGTCACTAGCAAAAACTTGCGGTGTAATGATAAAACCTAGAATCGCTGTAGTTAACAACAAAGTACTGCCCCAACCAGGGGGAAATAAACTAATATGCTGGGTATTTGACGTAACATCACGGCGACGCCGTTGCCAAAGTTCCTGCATCTTAAATAAACCAATAATGATGAAGCTGATACCAGTCACGACCGCCAACCAAATGTAATTTGGGTGAATTAACAGGTTCAGCTTGTTAGTTAGCCAATATCTCAACATCAAAATTCCCCAAGCTGTAATTGCTAGAGCATCCAGCCAAGGGAGTAACAGATTAGGAATTTTAGATTTGGAATTTTTGTTAGTCATTGGTCATGAGTCATTGGTCATTGGTCATTGGTCATTAGTCATTGGTCACTTGTACTAAGCCTTGCCGTAAAGCCTGCGGCATAACTACGCTTAAGGCACAGCCTCTCCAAGAGTTGTATTGGTCATTAACAAAGGACAATGGACAAATGACAAATGACAAATAGTTTTTTAAAAGACGTGCAAATTCAGAAACAGGGTGAATACAAATGTCAATTGTGCTGCTAAAGTAAATAAGTAAAAAATCGTTTTGGGTTTAAAAATAGATAACATCAAACCAACACTTTTGATGTCAATCATTGGGCCAAACACCAGAAATGCCAACAATGAACCACTGCTAAAGGTTGAGGCAAAAGATAGTGCAAAGAAAGAATCGACTGTAGAACAAATTGACACCACTACTGCTAATATCAGCATGACCACAATTGAAGTAATGGGCCCAGCACCCAAACTGAGAATTAATTCACGGGGAGCTAGCACTTGAATAGCAGCAGCGATCGCACTTCCTAAAATCATCACTCCGCCTAATTCTCGCAATTCTTGGATGCTATTATCCACAACTAGGCGCAGTTTAGCTGCAAGCGGTTTATCGGAGGTAGAGATTAAGGTAGGCGGTACCAAATTCGGATCTATCCGCATAGGTATACCTGCTTTTCCTCCTAAGATATAAGTCCCGGACTGTAACAGATTCGGTACTGTTGCTTCCTGTTGTACTTGGTAACGTTTACCACGGCCTTTGGTTTGGGGCTGTACGGGCGGATTAAACTTCATATACCGAGCGATCGCAGGTTGGACTATGGGATTTAAGTCCTTTTGAAAACTGAAAACAAAACCGATAATTGTGGCGATTGCAAGAGAAAATACGACTCGTAAGACCACTATTTCTGGTTGATCTCGAAATGCTGTCCAAGTTGACCAAATTACAACTGGGTTAATTGTTGGTGCTGCTAGCAAAAAACCAATTGCGACTGGTGTGGGTACTCCCTGAATTAGGAACCGCCGCGCTACTGGTACATTCCCGCACTCACACACCGGAAATAAAAAGCCGATCATGCTGCCAACTAAAGCACCCAGCAACGGATTTTTGGGCATTTTTTCTACTAATTTGCGCTCATCAACAAAAAACAGCAGCAAACTGGAGAATAAAACCCCAAGAAGCAAAAAAGGCATCGCCTCGACTAGCAGACTTAGAAATATAGTAAAACCATTGTTCAGTTGATTCATGGGCGTCGCAGTCAAAAGCGGTTTTTAGTTTTAGGGTTCTGCCTAGTCATTCTATCGAAATGGGGATCAAAAGCAGTTCGGGAAAATTAAACATTATTTAAGTAGCAAGTTATCCTACGTTTCAAGTAGCGTTTAAGCGCTATAAACCTTTGCTTCAGCCAAGATAGTGATATTTACCTGAGTGCATTTACTGACGATAACCATTTCTAAGATTGTCTAAGTTCAAAAATTGTTCCAGTTAGATGGCAAGTAGCTGCATAGATGATTTGAAATTACCTATGTTTATACTTACAGTAATTTGCTGGAGAAGATATTAGCTCGGCTGTATTTTCATCAAGGATTCATACTTATTCAACAATTGGGGTAGGCGTAGCCCGTCGTAGACATCGCTCTTGGTTGCTACCATCATTGAATTTGGCATATCTATTACCCAATAGATGGTCAGTCAAACTTCAAACTACACTATTATTTCCCAAGATACGCTTCTAGAACTTTGGTATTAGTTTGAATTTCTGCGGGTGTACCGTCGGCCAAATTCTGTCCTTCAGCAAGTACCCAAACACGATCACACAAGGACATAATTACATCCATATTGTGTTCAATAATCAAAAAAGTCATCCCATCTTGACGGTTCCAAGTGATAATGCGATCGCAAATATCATCAATCAGTTTCGGATTCACACCAGCAGCTGGTTCATCCAACAAAATTAACTTGGGATTAGTCATCAGCGCCCGTCCCATTTCCAGTAGCTTGCGTTGTCCACCCGACAAGCCACCAGCATAATCGTGTGCTTTTTTTGCCAAACCCACTGATTCTAACAGGAACATTGCCCGCTCTTGTAGTTCCTTTTCTTCCTTAGCTACAACGTGCGGTTGTAACTGCACCTGCCAAAAATTTTCACCAGTTTGTTTTTGCGCCGCCAGCAGCATATTTTCTAACACCGACAACCGCGAGAGAGTCCGTGCAACCTGAAAAGTGCGGATTACTCCTTGTTGGGCGATTTGATATGGTTGCAAGTTGTGAATCGGTTCGCCGTCAAAAATCACTCGTCCCTTATCTGGGCGAATGAAGTTTGAAAGTAAGTTAAATAAAGTTGTTTTACCAGCACCATTAGGGCCAATCAAGCCCGTAATGCTACCTTTAGCAACTTCGATTTTCGCCTCATTAACTGCTTTGATACCACCAAAGCTTTTAGAAAGTCCAGTAGCTACCAAAAGGGGAAGTGGCGATGACTGGTTATTTACCAAGAGTAAGTTCCTCCTTTTTCCCTAGAATACCTTGAGGTCGCCAAATCATCAGTACCATCAAAATTAGTCCGATTACCATGATCCGAAATGCACCCAAACGGGCTTCATCAAGTGAAACGATTCTGGGTAAGACTTCCCGCGTGAGTGCATCGTAACCAAAGAAAATTACTGCACCTAAGATTGTGCCAACATTATTTCCAGAACCACCTAAAATCACCATAATCCAAGTGTCAAAGGTGATCTGCGGTTGGAAATTATCAGGGTAAATGGCGCCCAGTTGCCAAGCGAAGAAAGCACCAGCGATACCTGCGATCGCACCCCCTAACATGAGAGATTGTAACTTATACCAAAAAACATTTTTTCCCAGGGCCTTGGGAATTTCTTCATCTTCTCGGATGGCTTTGAGAATTCTACCCCAAGGCGATCGCACCAAAATTTCTAAGCGCCAGTATACAAATGCTAAAACCAACAGCAACACCAGCATTAAACCTGCTTTTGGGTTGTAATTATACAATCCGATTACCCCAGAAATATAAATCGCTGCTGCCAAAACTGCTAAAACAATTCCCACACCTAAACGTGCTGCAAATTCTTGTTTGCTAGTTGTCCTTTTGCCTAAATCAGTAGTCCGAGATATTTGGGTGATGCGAATCCATCGCCACAATGTAAAGAAAGTTACAGCAGCCAGCAGTGTCAAAAGCCCAATCATCACTAATCTGACAAACAAATTCGGCTCTGTGGATAGGGGTATAGGATAACTTTGCACACCAAACGCTCCAGAAGTCCAGGTGTCACCCACAGGTAATTCCTGATTATTTACTACCAAACGAATTAATTCGCCCGTACCAATAGTGACAATTCCTAAATAATCTTCCCGTAAGCGTAGAGTTACAAAACCAATTATCAAACCCAACAAGGCGGCGACAATTGCCCCAGCTAGTGCCGAGATTGGTAGGGGTACGCCCTTTAAGCTTAACAATACGGTTGTATATGCTCCAAGGGTCATGAAAGCAATATGACCAAAGTTAATTAACCCCGTAAAGCCCCACTGTAAATTGAGTCCTAATGCGAATAGAGCAAAAAGTGCTGTTGAAATTGCTAAGAAAATGAGATAGTCAACCATATTAAGGAATGGGGAATGGGGAGTGGGGAG
>NZ_CAXTNE010000236.1:0-12553 GCF_964245445.1 uncultured Nostoc sp. | reverse complement strand
CAGTGGTGGCAATGATACGATTATCGGCGGTGCAGGTAACGATACCTTAATTGCTAACTATTCAGGTAATAGCATCCTTTACGGTGGCGAAGGTAATGATAGCCTCAGCGTCGGTGCAGGACCTGGTACTGCTGCTGCTACCTTTGGTTTCAATAGTTACAATGAAGGTGTTGATAGTATTGATGACTTCAACACGACTAATCAACTGATTCAGGTATCGGCTACTGGCTTTGGTGGCGGGTTATCATTAGGTTCACTTAAAGCAAATCAGTTTACCATCGGAACATCCGCAACCACTAACACTCAGCGATTTATCTACAACAGCGCTACAGGTGGATTGTTCTTTGACCAAGATGGTAGTAAATCTGGGTTTACTCGGGTACAATTTGCACAACTAGATACTGGATTGTTACTAACCGAAAACAATTTTGTGGTTGTTTAATCTTTATTAGCGTTTTGATATCCAAGCGGTACGGTTTGCGAGGTGCTATTTTTAGCATCTCGCAAATGATAGTACTCAATGCAAGTCATTTTGGGAAGCGATCGCAATTCTTGTACAGATCAGGATTTACGCAGAGGACAGGTTTGACGGAACAACTAAGCTGTTCCACATTTAAATTGCATAAGCTAGGCGGGCTTTTCGGCCCACCCCACAAGAGTTATGTTTAATTAGCGATTAACAGTACTCATATCAGGATAGCGATCGCCTGCGGTAATACCTTTTGGTGCTATTGCTTCAATCCGACTGAGTTCATCTGTAGTTAGAACAATCTCAGCTGCTGCGATATTGTCTTCTAAATAAGTGCGCCGCTTTGTACCAGGAATCGGTACAATATCTTCACCTTGAGCCAGTAGCCATGCCAAAGCAAGTTGGCTAGGTGTGACTTGCTTTTGGTCAGCGATTTCCTTGACTTTTTCAACTAATTGCAGGTTTTTAGAGAAATTATCGCCCTGAAACCGGGGATTATTTCTCCGGTAATCATCTGCTGCAAGGTCTTCAGGACGGGTTATGGCTCCCGATAAAAACCCACGACCAAGAGGACTGTAAGGAACAAAACCAATTCCTAGTTCTCGTATAGTAGGTAAAATTTCATCTTCTGGATCGCGGCTCCACAAAGAATACTCTGTTTGTAGCGCGGTAATTGGATGAACTGCCGCAGCCCGTCTAATTGTCGCCGGGGCAGCTTCCGACAGCCCTAAATAGCGCACTTTACCAGCCTGTACTAACTGAGCCATTGCCCCTACAGTATCTTCAATTGGCACGTTTGGATCAACTCGATGTTGATAATACAGGTCAATAACTTCTACTCCCAAGCGTTTAAGTGAAGCATCACAAGCTGTTTGGACATATTCGGGACTGCCATTAACTCCTTTCCAACCACCTTCTTCGGTACGAACATTGCCAAACTTGGTTGCTAATACTACTTGCTCTCGACGATCCTTAATTGCTCTACCTACTAATTGTTCATTAGTGAAAGGCCCATACATATCAGCAGTATCGAGAAAATTCACTCCAAGTTCCAAAGCACGATGAATAGTGGCGATCGCTTCAGATTCATCACGACCACTGTAAAACTCAGACATTCCCATGCAACCAAGTCCCAGCTGTGAAACTTCCAGTCCTTGTTTGCCTAACTTTCTGGTTTTCATTGAAAATCTCCCAGCTATTAAGTCTTATGTGAACATCAGTATTAAAACAAATAACGACATGTTACCTAAATTACAGGAATTTGTCTTAGCTCTTTAGTAGTATTTTGAGCAATTTAGCTACTTTTGGTTTTCTTTATAATTTCATTTGTATCTAAAAATCCAGTAATTGTTTACAGAGCTTCAAACCGTTGGATAGAAATAATTGTATAAAGACTATTTCTTTCTTAGTAGGCATAAACCAGGCTTTTAAGATTGAATCGAATAAAGTAAATTGAGGAAAAAAAATAGCTTTAATTCGTTGGGAACCTTTTAGAGAAGTAGAAATTATGCAACGGCAAATAAATCGATTATTCGATCAAATGCTGTCACCTCAAGAGAGCGATCGCCTACGGGGGGAAGTAGTTCATCGTGGCGATATACTTTATCCATCAAATTTATGAATATAAACTATCAAAATCTACTCATTTTTACACTAGTCATCATTGCTACATTGTTGACTTCACTGTTGTTGGATCGGTGGTGGCGCGAACGCATCTATAACTTGAACGGTAAAACTGTGCTGATTACGGGTGGTTCGCGGGGGCTAGGGCTAGTTATGGCACGCCAGTTGATTCAAGCAGGAGCGCGTTTGGCGATTTGTGCCCGCGTTCCACAAGAACTGGAGCGATCGCGTATTGAACTAGAACAACGAGGTGGAGAGGTTCTGGCTATACCTTGTGATGTGACTGACAAAACTCAGGTCGAGCAGATGATACAACAGGTACGCGATCGCTTTGGAGCGATCGACATCTTAATCAACAACGCTGGCACTGATTTTGTCGGTCCAGATGAACAGTCAGCTCAAGAAATTTCGCTAGAAATGCCACAGGTTTATCAAGACATTAAACAAACTCTCGGTGTGCCGATTGTTAACTCCGATTATCAAGCATTAGCACGATGGCCGGTTTTCTTTCTAGCTGCTTGGTCAGACATCAAGCTTTGGCGAAAGCGACCGGAGTATCAACTTCTTGTGCAAGATGTCGTGCAGAAAGCAGAAGAAGCTACTAGCCGCCTGTCTCCTGCTGTGTGGGTTGGTGAGCGAGAAGAGTGAGATATTCTCGATAACCCCGATAATTTCGAGCAGATTCAACAAATGGTGCAGATGTTCAAGGATATATTACCGGAACTAATCGTGCAAAATGCTCTGTTTCATTTTGGTCTAAGAGGAGTTAAACCAGTGAAGGGAATAGGGAGTAGTCAGTTGTAATTTTTTCCCCTTCCCTGTGCCTTCTTGCCTACCAGTTGATGTGCAACTTAAATGCGTAACAGCTTATTGTTTTACTCAAATGCTGAAGTGGGAGGATTTCTCAAAAACTTTGTGATTTCCTCTTTATCTATTTATTCAGCCTTTAGCAGTATTTAGGTTGCAAGATTGTTGTCGCCGCCCTCAAAAATAGCCCCCTCTAGATTGATATCTTCAGGGTGACTTCTTTAAAGCTTTTTACCCAAATTAAATTGCTGATTTCGGTACAATACCATCTGTCTGTAGAATGAAGCACATCATCAATAATATAGCGTATCCTCTAGTGTAATTAAATAAAAACCTATCTGCTTACAAACAAAACTACTCAATAGGATTTAGGTTTAACTTTTTACCAATTCAATCAAAAGGTACAAAATGGACGTATCGCAAATTAAAGAACATTTGTCAGTTTATCCAGAAAGACCTGGCGGTTTATCAGGGGCATCTGACACACATATTGGGAATATGGATTCCGTAGAGGGAGGCAAGTAGATCAAATTGATAAAGAATAATGCTCCTGATGGACAACACCACTGGTTTCCTATTGACTGGGTAAGGGCAGTAGATGAACGAGCCGTTTATCTGAAAAAAACGGTGGATGAAGTGATACAAGAATTGCTCAATGAGCAGCCTGCTGGTGTTTAAAATTGTTAGTTGTTGAGTGGATAGCGCTGCACGTCTTTTACAAAGGCAGCGCTTGCCTATCCAGCATCCAAAATCAGTATCTTCTGTCCCCTATTCTATCAGCGAAACCCAAATGGCTAATAAAGAGCTAGAAACGCTCAAAAAACTAGCTTTTGAGCAATCTGAGCGCAGTTCAGAACAGCCGTTGTCGCCACCAGACTCCAACGCTAGCTTACCCAAAGAAAAGCCTAAGCGAAATATGAACTGGTGGTTTCTAAAGATAGCGTCTATCACAGGATTATTGTATTTACTCTTTATCGTACTTACTCCTACCCCAGCTCCTCAAGAAAACCGTAGAATTGGAAATACCGAAGTTATTATATTTAGTTTGATTTTGCTGTTTAACTCAGGTTTGCTAGATAACATAGATGATATCTCAATTTCAGGTACAGGAATTGCGCTCAGGAGACTCAAGCAAGAAGTTAGGGATGATATCAATAAGTTGCAAGATGAGCAAATCGCCGAACTGAATACACAACAAAAGCGGATTGACTTGCTTCAAGAGCAACAATCAGCAACATTGCAATTTTTAGTTAGATATCTGATTGATGGCAATGAACTTAAGCATCTAATTAAGCTTAATTCTCAAGAAGAATTTAACTTTAAATTTGACGATGAATTAGCAATGGAACTGAAGCATCTTCGAGCTATGGGATTTATTAATAACTTTGTGGGCAAAGGAATTGAAAAAGTTCAACAAGATGGAGAAGGCGATTTAAAAAACTATTTTCACATTACGGAAGAAGGTAAATCGTATTTAGCTTTGAGAAAAACCTTAGGAATTAATGAAATTCCCGGACTGGGTGAAGATGGACGATGGCATCGAGATATTAGGGATTCAGGAAAAATATTAAACTAGAGAAATTTTAAAAAATAGTAAATTAAATATAGCGCTTCTCGTTTAGGGAACTCCAAAAAATAAATTATCCAATTTTTGGACTTCACTACGACTTTCCCTCCCCCTGCTTCCTGCCTCTACACCTGGCGATATAATGTCGTATGGGAACCGCTATATCTGCCTTAAAATGGCATTGTTGCATGAATGTGGAAAACTGGTAAGAGGAAATAATTGAACAGTAGCGCTTCATAATTACCAATTACAAGAACCAACTAAGCTAGCCACTATCTCAACTAGTTCTTCAGGATCAATGGGTTTAGATACATGAGTGTTAAAGCCACCTTCCAAGGCACGGATACGATCCTCACTATCAGCAAAGGCTGTTAAAGCAATAGCCGGGACTCGTCCACCATTCATTGGTTTAAGCGCACGGATTTTGCGGATAAGAGTGTAGCCATCCTCCCCAGGTAAACCAATATCAGAAATTAAAACATCGGGTTGCAATTCAGATAAAACTTTGCGTGCCGCATCTGCTGATATTACTGCTATAACTTTTGCTCCATCCATTTCCAACACAGTAGTGATGAAGAAGCGAGTATCATCATCATCCTCAACTACCAGAATATCTAAGCCAGCAAGAGTTCCAGAAGGTTTCATAAATGTCATTTTATTATAACTTTCTGTGACTTTTACCTGCTAATGATAAAATCAGGGCTTGAGAACCCTCAAAATGACCTTTTTCAAATGCGGTGAAAAGTCAGAAGTATATAATCAACGGTCAAAATAGGTAAGGGAGCAGGGGGCAGGGGAGAAAACTGAATATGGTTGAACTACATAAAAAATTTATTAAGTATAGAAATTAAAGCTTTTCCTTGTAAAGCAGTCTCTATCTATGGATTACTTGCCAAAGAAAAAATTGAGATAAAATTCGTTTTATAGTTGCTGATCAAACTATTAGTGATGATTTGAATATAGTACTTCCCATTCAGATGTTGTACAACATTATATCACGAACTGTAGGGTGTACCTCACGTAAACGAGAAGCGCTATAAATGCGATCGCAGTACTTTGTGATCTACAAGTTCATAAACACACGGCTTTCGATATATTTGAGAAGTTCGATGGTTGGGCGATTACTACGGTATTGGGCAAGAGGGCGCGATGCGATCGCTCTCTAATATCAAGTCAGGTTAATTAGTGTTCATTAAACTGCCACTTGAGGCCACCAGTGATAACAGGCAATTGCCCGAATAAATTCAGGCTGACTCAATAAAACTTGGGCTAGATGAAACAAGACATCCTCCAATTCATCAAGACTATTGAAGGAGCGATTGGCAATGGGTTCGTTGGTCAACGGCCACAATCTCTCGGCAGGTTGTAGCTCAGGAGAGTGGGAAGGCATGAACTCCAAATGATATCATGTCCGCTTGATTAGTTATTATTCAGGGCATCTATGCAAAAATATTAAAACTCTCTTTCTTGCAGCTAAAAGCCCCCAGCAAGAACTGCGCTCTAAATGATAAGTCTTTAGCCGGACATGATATAAGTCGGTGCAATAAAACCAAACTGTGTGAAGAAAAGTAAATAAGGCTCAAACTCTTTCTCCCCCTGCTCCCAGCAATAACTGCCCCCTGCCTTATTCCAACAAGAATTATTTACGCCGACCTACTTAATGGCGGCTTTCAACTACATCAGAACACTGACGATAACGTTGTTCGAGTTCCTCAACTCTCATGTCAGGTTGAATTGTTACAAGTTTCGGCATTGGCGATCGCAACTGATAAACGCACACTTAGTTTATTAAACACTATTCAACCGGACTTGATATAACTCCAAAACGCAAATAATGCTTCATTCTCGAATAAATCTGCAAGTCTTATGTAGTTTTTATGTCATTTCTAGCCAGTTGTAGAGTGGGAACTGAACTCTTGTGAGTACTGTATCAATCATGTAGAGGCGTTCAACAGCACTCACACAACAACTGGCATAGAGCGGGAGAAGTGATGCAGGGTTAAAGCTGTGTTTCAAACCACAACTTCTTCACTGTCTAACGCTGTTGATATCTCTATTGAAGCTCCAACAGCACAACATCAGTTGCCAATTTGCCGAAATCTGTGACCTTTATGGATAGGGGAGCGGGGAGCAATAAGCAGGGGGAAAAGGGGAAACTTTGTCCCTAGCAAAGCGCAACCTGTCCTAATTCCTCTTTTCCTTCCCCCTAGAAGAACTGTCTTTTGCTGACAAGTCTTGTCTAGCATCAAGTTCATTAAAACTTTTATTCCCTCTCTTGATTAAGTTTTTATCCAGTGTGTTTTCCTTTTCTTTTAGGTTTTTTACTCTTCATCTTCAGTCGGAAGAGAGCGAATTAATTCCCGAATTACATCGGTTGCTGGTCTGCCAGTGCTTGAGCAATATTTTTCCAACTTCTCAGCCTCACCTGATGTAAGATTTATTGTAAGTCGTTTAACAGCCCATTTCTTATTCATAATATTAGACAAGTTCGATTTTTCAACTACTTCTCTAATATCAATCACTTAATCTGTTACTACATGGGTATTCTCTAGGAATTTTAATTCAAGAAATGATGAAGCAGACCAATATGTTTTTCCAAATAATAGTCAAGATGTAAAGTCTATTTTAGAATATAAAGTTTAACTCTCTTAAAAGTAGTCACTATCAAGCCAGTATAAAGATAGTATAAAATAAATTAATCTATACTAAGTAGTTTGCCCAAATATATGTTAGCCCACATCAGCAGACCAAGCTACAGCACCACATTGGAGATATTTAGGGTAATTAAGGAAGCGATGCCTACGGCGGGCTGCGCCTACACAATTAAACTAGACAACTGCATTTTGGCTCATTTACTCACCCTTTTACTTTTGAGTAAAGAACAGTACCATTGTCATAACGGGCTATTTGCTGTAACGTGACGCTCTTTTAACAAACTTTCTGGTAATGACGGACGTAAACACAGATATACTAATGGCCCAAACAAGGGAAAAAGAGCAACTACCCAAAAAACACGTATATCCTTGATTCCTCGGCGTGCCATATCATCATCAAATAATGAACTAATTGGAAATATCAAGCACATCAGACAGAAATCGAGACTAATGAGGTAAACAAAAGGTTTATGAAAAAACTGCTGAATATAATCTTCTCAATTTCCAGCAATTACTGCATAGCCCAACAAACCAATAGTAGCAAATAGCAAAGAAGCTCCTGTTGTTCCCTGATCAAGAATTGAAAGTCACTTATCTTTTGTTTCATAGAATGCTTGATTAAATTTCAGAAATATTAAGTAAGGAAGGAGACAAATTACACCTGTAAAATTTGAGCCGATAAAATAAGGCCAAGCACGAAAGCTTTGCATTCTGCCATCAGTAAACATTAGGCAAGCATAGATCATAGGCCAGATACCCATCAAGCAGAAGATTGTTGGAATAATAGCGTTAAGTTCTTCCCATTGAAGCGTTAAAAGCTTCCATCCTAAAGACCATGTGTCGGGTTGATCAACAGGGGCTAGCAATATAGTATAAGTAACGAATCCCAGCCAGATAGACCAAAGAATAGTTTTTCGTAAATTTTTCAAGGAAAAGCTATTTATCATATATCTGCTATTTTAAATAAAAAATAAAATTAGATTTTTTGTAATAAAATCATTAATAAATTTTTATGATTATTAGTTTCTTAAACTTTTTAATTTAACTATTTAAATAAGCTACTTTCATGCCTCTTGAGAAAGAATCATTTTAGACTGATCCTCAACTTCAGATATATAACAGTTTTCTTTTAGATAAAGTATAAAACTACGGATTTTGAGGCAGTTATTGCTGAAGGCAGGAAGTAAAAGTTATTACAATCGTTCCAAATTGCAAAAAACTCCTGACAGAGATTTTGGCAGATATAGTGTGAGTATGCCTCTTAACATAGTCATATAGGAATATGCTTTACCGCTCTCATATCAGCAATTAGATAGTTTAAAAGACCGTTTTTAATGATTTAATATCATTAATAGATTTGCATTTAAATGCAAATCTATTCTCACGAGAGTACCTAGTCCTTTTTGTAAGTTTAACTAGCAATTAAAAATGACGCAAAATACATTGGTTGATAAAACCTTCCGCGACAACGAAGGTAACATTGTTATAGCTCAGATGCCAAATCTACCGCTTATTGTTTGGATAGTAACTAGTTTACTAACTCTAGTTTTTACAAGCGGCAAAATCAATACATTGTTAGACCTAGTAGCATACGGATCTTTGTTTACTTGGGCGTGGCTGGAATTATTTCAAGGCGTTAATTATTTTCGGAGAGCGTTAGGTCTTGTCGTACTTGTTGGCCTTATCGTTTTCAAACTTCAGTATTAATTAAGACTAAATAATTAAACAAAATTATTTAGATATCTTTGATGAGAACTTCCATGCTTGATTCGCATTGAGCGGAAGCGGCAGATAACATCGAAACGCAGCTAAAGTCCGTCGGTTTTTCTGGTGTATAGGTTTGCTAGGTAGCTACCCTGAAAGCTCCTAGCCAGCAGAATCAATTTTATCTCAAATAAGCTTGACGTAGAGATGTAGACAAGATATACCTATGTCAACATGATTTAGAATTCATAAATTAAAGAGCGTCTGAGATGTTGAACTCTTCACGCTCTTTAAAACCACGGTCATTAAAAAATAAGCTTATGAACTGCTGTAACATTTATGAATTATAAATTATTTGGTCAAACACCTTAGCAGGCGGTGGTTTGCGGTCTTATAGCCAGCACGCGATCGCTTGATAAATAATTGATTGTAGTAACTGGCAGAAAAATTCTGATTGAAGCGACATCATTACATCCTCTTAGCATGAAAAGGCAGCTAAGAATTGGGGAATAAAATTATTTAAATGATAGGCATAGCTAAAAAACGGAACCTTCAAGAGTAGTGTAACCCTTACTAAGGTAGTGCTGGATAGATTTATTGGTAAGCTGAGATGGTAGCGATCTCCAATAACAGGCATGAATTGCGTAGGCGTAGCCCGTTGTAGACATCGCTACTTGAGCAGTTCAGCAGGCAGAATATAGCATAGGGCGACAATGCAAAAACTTCTTTTTAATGATAGAGATAGATTTAGAGCGCAGGCCCTATTCCTTGGTAAAAATATTAACTTACAAAACTTGGAGAATTACGTTTGCTTGGCGACTATGCCAGTAATAGTTTCAGTCGGTGAACACGGCTGTGCGGTACTGCTAAACTATGGTGCAGTTGTCCTGTTTAACCTTGAGCCTGTGGAAAAGGTAGCCTTCTTGACCAAACTATCCTCTCAAGTTAGTGGCTCTTTTGCCAACCCAGAAACAGAAGAGGTAGAAATTCATCTCAACGTAGCAGAGAGTGAGCGAGTTAAAGAAGGAAAAATTTCGCTGCATGAATTTAGTGTAGAACGCTTGCAGATAGTGGCTGATATTCTCGCCAAGAGTGTTGTGCTGTCTCACTATGAAACTAGCCTAGCGGGTGTATTTGATCAAATTGAACCCTTTGCAGCTAGTCTCCAGCGTGAAAACAGGAGTAGACGCCAGAGCCGGGAATTACTGCGTCAACTTGGGACTACTTTATTAGTTCAACATAAGATTGTTGGTCAAGTAGAAATTATCGATAAGCCTGAGTTACTCTGGGAATCCCCACAGCTAGAAAACTTATATCTGCGCTTGGAGGATGAATACGAAATCCGTGAACGTCACCATGCTCTAGAACGCAAACTAGATTTAATTTCCCAAACTGCACAAACGGTGCTGGAGTTCATGCAGCATAGCAGTAGCCAGCGAGTAGAGTGGTATGTGGTGATTCTGATTGTAGTAGAGATTCTTTTGTCACTATACGACATCATTTTCAAAGGCTAACGCTAAATTTGGAGAGCCTAAACCTATTGGACTAACTGAAAACTGCTATATTCTATCAGACGATTTATAATCATCTGGGCTAGGTGCAAAATGTTAATTAAAAACATTCTTCCCTACGAACGTGATAGAAAATACTTGTATGATTTATGATTTTTGACTCATAGTGTAAGGATTACAGATAATGCACGTTCTCAAAAAATCCATCAAACCAGCCACTTATATATCGTTCCTCCACATTTACCAAACTACTTGGGGGACTGCTGGTGATATTTGTTTAATCCGTGAATCTGTAGCTAATGAAAGTACAGCAAAGTTTATCGGTCACAAAATCCAACTAGCAATTCCAAGAGGGTTGGAGCGCGATCGCATCGCCAACTGTCCGATCATCAAAGTTGCAGGTAATGTCGGCGACGGACATCCTAAAGAGCATCCCTTGGAATGGGAGGTTTATGAAGGTGTAAATCCAGAAATAGCTCTAGCGGCTCTTAAACCTTGGGGCTTCAAGTTAATTGAGCTTTAATGTGACAATCTGACAAGCTCAACTCGCTTTCGTTCTTCTGAAACTATTTTTTCCCCTAGCGCCATCAGACATTGGCTCAAATGGAAAAATTCATCTAATAGACATAGGAGTGAAATTAATTATGCGTTGCCCGAAATCCTTGGTAGGCATAATTCATAAATTGTACCTACGTCATTTTCACTCCTACGTCTAATGTACTAAACCAGGTTTCTAAATCCGCGATCGCCTGAAAATCCAACAATGCTTCACCGAGATTTTCTAATTGTTCTAAAGAGAGAGTTTCAATCCGGTCTAGCACCTCTTGGGGTAACTCTCCCACCCGTCGAGTAAGCTGACGGAGAATGAGCAATTGCCCTTCTGCTTTTCGTCCTCTTAGTTCTCCTCGTTGTTCCCCTCGTTGTTCCCCTCGTTGTTCGCCTTCAGCAAGAATTTCTTGATAAATCACTGACTCGCGCATCATACCCTCCCGAAATAATTGTCGAATCAAATCTTGATTGTATTTTAACCCCGCTAAGATTTGGGTATACGCGGAAATTTCTGGTCGTTGTCTTGGCTCAAGTTGATTAACTTTGACTACAACTTGTTGCAACAATGCTTGGGGTTGCGTGGTTGCCGCCAGTGGTGCTAATGGTAACAAAGCTGGGTCATTAAGGAATAGTTCGGGATTTTCCTCGCACATAGAAATCACACGATATTCGTGATGAGTAGTTTCGACACTAAAGGCAGTTTCAATTACCGTTTCTGGTGCAGGGGGAAGCAGTAATACGACAACTTGCGTTATTGGTAGACGATACAAACGATACAAGCGTACCCAATAATCTAGCATCCGCAGGGGTAGGGGTGGCGTAGATTCTAGTTTGGTTTGAAATTCCAGATGGAGAATGCGTCCTTGTAGTTGTAAGAATGTTACATAATCAGCGCGAATTGGTTCAATGCTCAATTCGGTTTTCAGGACTTTGACGGAAGTTTGCGGTGTTCCTAATACCCAACTGGCAAAACGTTCTGGATATTTTTCTGACAGGAGTTTGCAGAGGTTATCAAAGGACATTGACGATCGCCAACAATCGAACGAGGTATTGTTATTATCTCGTGCAGTGGTTTGAGTAGGCGATGTCTACGATGGTCACTGAGCTTGTCGAAGTGCGGGCTACGCCTACGCACCATCGCTCAGGGAAGCTCATTATTATACTCTGGGCGTATCTTTTTAAATTCCTGTAATAATTACATTAATATTCCATTTCTAGCTAGGTTGAGTTATCAGACGATAAAAAGATAACTGTAGCGGTTCCTGTTTTATTAGTAAAAACCTAACTCCCTTCTGTTTCCTTACTAAAGAAAGAGCAGAAAGAGCCTTTATATCTAAATAAAATTACGAATTACGAATTACGAATTATACAAATGTATTTGCACATAATTAAAAAGCGATCGCCCTTTTTCTTATTCCTCTTTACCCTGCTGTTGACTCTCCTCCTCGCCCTGCCTTGGGTGAGTGCCAAAGAACCGTCTAAGCCGAAGCCAGAAGCGTGGCAGATTAACGGTATCGTTGCTGCCTTTGATGATGGACATGATGGAGTAAAAAAACTCGCTTTTGATAAATTCAATGAATACGATCTAAAAAATTTAAAATCGGTGGTTCAGAAACCAGAGGATATTGCTCAGAAAGCTGCCAAAATCCTCAAGGATAAAACCGTTGAC
>NZ_CAXTNE010000235.1:0-12634 GCF_964245445.1 uncultured Nostoc sp. | reverse complement strand
GCTGGTTTGACCTCTTGGGCTGCACCCTTAATTGCATCAACTACAGATGGCTTGGTTTCCTCAACTGTCTCCTTAACTGCCTCTACTACATCAACAACGGATGGCTTCACTGCTTGTGCTGTATCTTTGGCTACTTCTGTTACCTCTTCTACAGAGTGGTTAACAGTCTCAGCTATACTCTTTGCTGCATCTACTATACCTTCAACAGAATCGTGAACAGCTTCAGATGTACCCTTGCCAGCCAAAGCGCCTGCTACCGCGCCCGCGACAGCACCAAATACACCTCCAACTCGACCACCAACTATACCACCAATCGCTGCACCAGCTATACCAGCACCAATGCCTGATCCTGAAGATTGAGCATCGGTTTGCTCTTGATCGAGGTCGGTATTTTCGTCATACTTATCTACTTGTTGCTTATTCTGAGTCATAATCATCGTCTCCTTTATATTTGTAGCGTCCAGACAAAGGACTATGTGTATCAAGTTTGGTGCTTACTTATGACGACCAAACCATTTAGAGGCGATCGCTCCTAAAGCTGCTCCTACCACTGGATTACTGAGAAACTTAAGAATTGCTGGTTGTTCAGCCATTACTTCGTGGAAGATGTCAGGATGGCTATGATATGTGAAAGATGCCACCTTGCTGAGGTCATCTGCACTTATGTGGTTAGGGTTGTGGGTTGAAAGTCCCAAATCTCGCTCCAGATGGCGCTCGTCTAGACCTCTTTGCTTTAAGTGCTTGAAAAATGCCCGTGCAACATCATCCCGTTCGTTAGGCTTAATCTGAGCGATCGCTTTTTGGAGTTCTGGCTCCAGCTGGCTTGGTGGAATGCTGTTATGGTTGAAAGATTGACTAAATAATTGCCGACGTTGATCGTGAGATGAGCGCTGGGCAAAATCGTCAAAATTTTGGTATTCCTGAGTTGGGTCAGATGAAACATCATCTAAAGACTCTGTATTACCGTGAGCCAACTCGTTGAGAATTTCGCGTTTATACTTGTCACTGCTGCTCATTTTAAATGTCTCCTTTTCTACTTACAATCAATTGAATTAATTCAGGCTTTCCCAAAATTTTGAGTCGTTATTTATACTCAATTTGATGAGATTGCATATCATACTGAGCCGTCAAAATCAGTTTTTTGTCTGGTGCATACATCAAAACTTTTAAGTCTTGATTCGGGAAATTTTGGTGAAAACCTTGGAGTAAGGATTTTGCTAATGGTCGTACTTCGGTCGGACGAACTTGAGGCGCAATCACGACACCTAACTTATTGTTGTCACGTACATAAGCATCTTGGACAATTCCCTTGGCTGTAGCAACAACCCAGTTCCCAAAATCTTGACCCTGTACACTGTTACCGCGTGACAACAAGGCATAGTCAGCACTATGACTGATTCCAGGCGGTAATTGAGTTGGTTGTTTAGCTTGAACAGTACCACTACAGGCGGCAGTCGTTGTTAGTACTAATACCAAGACTAAAGCTGTTAAAACCCGACGAAACTGTTGAATTATTTTCAATTTAAGCACCTCATTTAAACTAATGACTCTTCTGCAATATCAATCTAGTGAGAGTATTTCGAGTAGAAGTAGGTAGAAAACCCGCTCCTACTAGCTCAAATACAATGACCTTTGAGTTTAAGTAGATTAAACCCGGTCAGTTTTATTGACTATTGGAGTTCCATCAGTGTCAACGTCTAATTCTTCGCGTCGAATGGTTTCCTGAACCTCAACAGTTTCTTTATCTACAACTTTTTGCACTCTGACTTCTTCGCGCAAAAAAGCTTCCTTTTTGACATCTGCAACTTCTTCATAGAGTTCTATATGTGTTACTTCGCCCTCACGGAAGTTAGCTGTTTGAGCAGACACAACTTTACCTGCGTCTTGAGGAGTTACTCGCTCAATCACGACTCGCTCTCTTTCTACCGGAACAGAAACTCTTGCAGTTTCAGTTTCGACATGCTTACCAATCGCTACTTCTCCGGTTTTCCGGCGCTGTTTATTAGCAACTAGCCTTTCTTCGTAGAGTTTGAAGGTTTGGTCGTCGTGAGCGCTAACATCATATAGATCTGGCTCTTGTGCGTATGTATAGTTGTTGCGATCGGGACTAGGAGTAGTGCGCCCTACTGTCGATGCTACCGCAGCCGCAGATGTTGCATCCAGAGGTGCTGAACTTTCTACGGACGGTGTGCGATATGCTCCGCGCACCCGTTCTTCATAGTCGTAGTCAAGTGCTGTATGCTCTTGATATTCAGGTAAATTTTCCGCTTGCTCTCTTGTCAAACCAACGACATATACTCGGTCTGCTGTAGAGTCAATACGCGATTTACCTATTGGTAGCAATACTTTCTTACCAAAAATCCAAAACCCTAAGTCAAGAATTAAATAGCGGAATGCTCCTTGGTCATCTACTACAGCATCACTTACTGTGCCAATCTTTTCATCAGTTCCCTGAACATACACACCCATCCCTTTGATGTCTTTACCAAGAGTATTATGGTAGTCTCTATCAAATTCACTTATTTTCTGGAGTGGCATTCTTTTATTCCTTAAAATCTTGCTGTGTCTTTTTTATAAATTACACAATTTAGTTTAGGTAAATCTTCTCTCCGAGGAGTGACTTCAATCATCTTGATATTTCATCAATCGAAATAATTAAATATAGTTTAATAACCCCACAGTATGATACAACATAAGGCTTTTAGTATTAATGTATTACTTTTAATAAAATTGATTATAACTAAATTTTTATAATTTTTGTGACTAGTTTCTAGCATTAGTGTGACTACTTGCTAGCAGTAAATTTCAAGTTTAAATTTAGCTAAATCGATACATACTATCAAACCTAGCTAGTTTAATATGTTTGTTAATACCTTACACTTAAATCAAATATCCTTACACTTTTAAAGATTTATTGCCTTAAGTTGTAATGCTTGCTCTATCACTCTTGTTGAAAACAGAATTTATTCCAAAAGATTGATGATAAGTAAATCTAAAAATGCCTAAATATTATTAAAGTCCTAATAAATTTGCAAACAAATATTTACCTGTGCTGCAAAGGAAAAATAATGGACTTAAGTGTACATTAGTGTACTATAAGCGTATTCACTCATCATCGGCATGCGAAACAAGCGCTGCATAAGTTGATAAATTGTGGCTTTGGCAATGGATAGAGTATCTGTGGTTGTGCAGAATGCAGACGGCAATAATCATATTGCTAGTGATAAAGCTGACGATGAGTTTCGTGACGCTGGCTCAATTCTCAGCAGATATAGAATTCAAGAGTGGCATCTAATTGCAAAGCAACCGTTGCCAAAATTGATAATGACAAAGTGTAAACTTTAAAACTGCTCTCATTGCAGAAAATCAGGAGATAATATTATGGATACAGAATTACAGCAAGATCAGTATGTCGATACTGCCTCCCCAAACCAGATAGAAGCACTTAAAAATTCAGAGTCTGGAAACCTGGCAATGTTGCCACCCGCCTCGGAAAATGAAGAACAATGGCAAAAAATTGGTAGAGAGATTTCTATATTTTTAGCAAAAATACCTGAGTACATAGGTAGATTCTACCAAGAATACAAATTGCTGATTATCAGCTTTGCGTTGCTTGTGATAACAGTTACGGCACTAAGGATTTTTCTAGCGGTACTCAACGCCATAAATGATATTCCACTAGTTTCTCCATTTCTCCAATTAATTGGACTTAGTTACACAATTTGGTTTACTTTCCGCTATTTGCTCAAAGATTCCACTCGGCAAGAATTTACAACAGAAATTCGCTCGCTTAAAAAACAAATTCTAGGCAGAGAAGAATCAGAGACTTTAAGCTAACTAAAGTATAGTGGCGAATACAGTGTATTTGAACTTTCAGTCAAGTAAAAAGCCGAGTTTTACTTGACCAGAAATAAAAAGGTACAAGCCCCTAAATTTATTTATGAGGTTCAAAACTTTTGACTTTTGACTTCCCCGTTCGCGCAGCGTCCCGTAGGGAAGGGGCTGACCATTGTATAGAACTGTAGACTCTTATACCACGTCAGCTAAATTAGCAGGAAAAGAAAATGTATGATCAAGACAAATAGGTTAGCTTCGCTGACAACAACAGTATTTCTTTCAACATTGCTAACAGTCCCGCTGCTTAATAGCTGCGGCGGAGGTTCCCGAAATGCTGCGCCACCTCCAGTTGACGATAGTGTTGGTAGAAATTTAAATAATCGCGTCCCCGTAAATCAACCCCAAGCTAGGAGGGGATTGAGTACAGGGCAGAAAGTGGCAATCTTGGCAGGAGCCGCTGGACTTTTCTACCTTTACAATCAGCGAAAGAATGCCCAAGGAACGGGAGCGCAGGGAAAATACTACCTTTCTAAGAATGGGCGTGTTTACTATCGAGATGCTCAACGTCGCCCTGTCTGGGTAACAGCGCCACAAGAGGGCATTCGTGTTCCACAGGAGGAGGCACAACAATACCGGGACTTTCAAGGATATAATAACAGTCCTACAGGGCGAGACTTAAGGGGTTTGGGTGAAGGTACTGTTCCAACAAATTAATTTTTGTACATATTATAAATAGATGGCGTTTAACCGTCATTCTATTTTTTAATAGAAACTTTTTTCCATATATCAGGAATCTGCACAAGAAGCCTTTAGTCGGATGTCACCACAAGAGCGGATGCAGTTTGGTCGCTCTCTTCAACAGCAGACGCGCTCTTCAAACTTGAATTTTCTCGATCTAAACCAAGATGGTATAGATGATCGCTTTCAAGACCCAAATTATCTCGCTCAAACGACAGGCCGGGTTCACCAGCAACAACCAGATATACTCAGTCAAATTATGAGTGGTGCTGCGGGGAGCTTTACAGGTGGTCAACATGGTAACATTATGAGTAATCCATTAGCTAAGGGAGCGATCGCTGGGATCGCGGTCTTAGTTGTCAAAAAGTTGATGCAAAGAAACAACCAAGGAAATTCCGGGCAGTATGGTAATATCCGCCCAGCTAGCGAAGACCCCTATGGAGATCCAGCTGACCAACAGTACCGCTAGTAACGTCAAGCAGCAAAGCTGCAATTCGTAATTGATAATTTGTAATTCGTAATTACAATCAGTGAAAGCTTGAACTCATCACTGATAATTCTGGTCAAGTAAAAATCAGTTTTTTTACTTGACCACTTTTTATTAGATTGGTATCACCTGGTGTCAAATATCTTGCATTGTTGGTGGTTGTTTAAAGCGACTCAAAGCGGCTGAGTGTTTATTCTAACAAGGTCAAGTAAAAGAAACTCAGGCTTTATTTCATTATTGTAAATTATCTACGTAAGCAGTGAATTTGTAGAAAAATGAAACAGTTAGCAAAAACATTATATAGTAAACTTCTGCATCTATTTCACCAGGTAATGAGAATTACCATTTCCCGTAATCCAAATTCAAAGGAAACTAATATTGCTCTTGATGAAGAATCTTTAAAAGACCCAACTACTCAATTATCAAAGCAAATTCCTCTTCAAGACAGAGTTAATAAAGATGAGCAAAATTTACTATTAAATTACCAGTATTCAGCAAAACCTCGGCAATTCAAAAAAGCTTCTTTATTTCCTGATAGTAAGACTAATGTTGCTGCCTTGTCGCTAGTTTTGTATGGAGTTGCCGAAGTCTTATCTCAAAAAATGAATCTGTCATGGAAAAGTCAAGTAAATAATACTTTTAGTTACGAAAAAGAAGCTGAAACTGGAAAAGGAAAAATCTTTTATTATGTAACAGATAATCCCGAAACTCCACAACCAGAAACACTGGCAGAAGAAGCAGCTTTAGTTGTTATAGACCAATTTGATCCAAGAGCCTGTGCTATTCACCTGATTTACTGTGCCTTAGTAGCTAGCCTAGATAAACCTTGGTCAGGCAATTTTGTAATTGATGATAAGCAACTACTTGAATACACAGGGCTTGTTAAACGCAGGGACTTATGCAAGCATGAAAAATTGAGTATTTTGTACCACTTGTTACGGCAACCTGCTCAGGTACTAGCTTGTATTGCATCACCTAAACAGGGGAAAGTAGGAGCTTTTACTGTTGCTGATTTAAAGATTTGGGACATCAGCATAATACGAGATTTTGAAACAGATAAAGCTGGCAATAACAAGTTAGTGGGTTTAAAGGTGATAGGTCAAGCTGGAGTATGGACAAAATACTTCCTCAACAAATCTAAATACCACTACCACACTGGAATTATTACCAAGAAAACCGTACAGAAACTATTTAGTATTGGTAAACAAAATGCTGGCGCGGCTAGAATGCTAGTTTGGCTGACCTTCCAAATCCAACCGGAATTCCAGGATTGTGTAATGGGCAAGACTCTGATGGAGATTGCCTACGGTGCAGACAAAGTGTCAACAGCAGAGCAAGACAGACAGCTTAGACGGCAAATGGCTGATGATTTGGAAACTGACTTGAAAGTTATCAAAGAAGCCGGATGGCAAGCAGAACTGGAAACAGGCCCAGCTTGGTTAACAAGCAGCACAAGCGCTAAAAGACCTATAGGTTACTGGAATCAAATACTTAATTCTAGATGGCGTTTTCATTTACCAGCAGAAGTAGAGGAACGCTTGACCGTGGACTCAAATCAGCTAAGTGCAAATATCCAGCCTCTATCAGGTAATGTGATCAGAGAAGCGAGAAAAGCAAAAGGTTGGTCTAGAGCATTTTTCGCTACAACGATGGGGAAAAGCGTTTCCTGGGTTGATGCAGTCGAGACGGGTACACGTCAGGTTTCTCAAAAGGACTTGCCCAAGTTGCTCAATACACTGGAACTACACCTTAACAGATATTGATTTGAACTAAACTTTTCTTGTTTCTCTGAGGTAATTTTTGCTACGTATTATTACTTATTGCAACTGCGTCGGGAGGGGGGTTAGGTTTTTCGTGGGTTTTTCCATGACGTGAAAAGTCAGTGTTTATGATCCTGATGATTTGGCTGCTGAAAGTACAGCACACAAAGTTGGTCTTCCTCCAGATTAAATTGTTTAGAGTGAAGCCAAACCAAAGGGGTACTACAAAAATTTGGTAGGCGGATTGCGATCGCACACAGATGTGATATTTTTGAGCCAATGAATGAGTTGAGGACAAAGCCACCACTAAAGTTTCCCTGTAAATACACTTATAGGAACTTAAATATTTTTGAGGATAAAATAAGCCTCAAACCTATACAGGGTAAGTGGAACACACCAAATGTCCAAAAATGGCTGAAACCCACATAAACCAACAAATAAAGCAAAACGATGTCTAATATAGATTAAGTAGATTAAGGAAATGAACCGATTGCAGATTCGTGAAGATGATCTAACAGGTAGAAAGATCGCTGACCTTATGAGGGAACAGCTTATAACATTTTTTCAAGAATCTCATCAGTCATCATAATTTGGTTTTTTCCTATATTACGTTTCAGCAAAAAAATACCCGCATCATGTGCTTGCTGACCACCATCACTAAAGCAAGCATCCTCGATAATGACTGGTTCAATACCACGCTCAAAAGAGTCAATTGCTGTCTTCAAAATACAGCTATCAGTTTCAACTCCACAAAGATATATTTTGTTGATTTCATTAAGAAAAATAAAAGTCGAAAACTTTTCTGTAAATGCTGAGTAATAATATTTATCAAAAATATTATTTATATATAGCTGAAGTTCATCAATAATATTCGTTTCTGGTTCATGTATCAACCTTGACCAATGAATTAGTTTGACATAATTACTGTCAGCAGTATTGAGAAATTTTGTGAATTCAACGAGTTTACCAACCACTAAAAATCGCTCAATTAGTTTAATGACATTAGGAATAATATGTCTGCATTTTTCAGACATAAAACCGTTTTGCATATCTACTACAAGAAGGATTTCGTTCATTTGTGCCAGAATTTATTTAGATTAAGAGTTATCACATTAAATAAAACAATATTATAAAAGATGAAATCCGCGACTTTGAACGGATGCCCTGGCGGACAACAGGATATGCTTGCTGATGATGGGACGCTGATGAGCAGAAATCTGGAGATAGAGGAAGTAAGCCTAGTTTACCGCCGTAGGCATGGCTCTCTCAGTCGAAGCGTAGTCTGGAAACAGCAATAATAGATTCTCCCAAAATTGGCGAAAGCGCTGCTGATCTGGACTATCGGAGTGATGGGTGGCGTGTTGTTGATTCAAGTTAATAAGGATAGTATATACCCCGATTAACAACAGGAAACTTCAAATGAGAATTTTTGTTCCAGGCCGTCTTTGTTTGTTCGGAGAACACAGCGATTGGGCAGGAGAATATCGCAGCATTAATCCTCTGATCGAAAAGGGCTACACCTTAATTGTTGGTACTAATCAAGGAATTTATGCTGATGTTTTGCCTAATTCTAATGAGTTAATTATTCGTGCTTCTCTCAATGATGGCAGAGGTTATGGGCCACTGAGATTACCTATGGAATCTAATACTCTGAAATGCATAGCAGCAAAGGGTGGTTTTTTTAGTTATGCTGCTGGTACAGCTTATCAATTTCTTACTCACTATGGTGTCGGCGGACTTGAGGTTGATAATTATCTAACCGACTTACCCATCCAAAAGGGATTATCTTCGAGTGCTGCCTTTTGCGTTCTGATTGCGAGGGCTTTTAATCGTCTGTATGACTTGAAGATGACAATTCGTGAAGAAATGGAATTTGCCTACCTGGGAGAAAGAATCACTCCTAGTCTTTGCGGTCGTATGGATCAAGCTTGTGCTTATGGAAATCGCCCAATATTGATGATATTTGATGGTAAAAAAATCGACCTGCTCGAATTAAAAGTTAGTGAGGATTTGTTTTTTGTGATTGTCGATCTCGGCGGTAGCAAAAACACACAAGAAATACTAAAAAGATTGAATCAATGTTATCCTTTCGCTACTAATGAAATTCAGCAAAATGTCCAAAAATATTTTGGTTCTATTAGCTCTGAAATTACCCAGGCAGCAGTTGAAGCAATACAAAGAGGAGATGCCCAACTTATTGGATCTTTAATGACGAAAGCCCAAGCTGAATTTGATCGGTACGTAGTTCCGGCTTGTCCTGAGCAATTAACTGCAAAAAGGCTACATCTGCTTCTCCATCACGAGCCACTTCAGCCTTATATCTTCGGAGGAAAAGGTGTGGGTTCTCAGGGCGATGGCACTGCACAACTGATCGTTAAAAATCAAGAGAGTCAAAGAAAAGCTATTGAGATTATTAAGCGCGATTTTCCTCAAATGCAAGCGTTACAGTTAAGGATTTCAAGACTACCAACTCCTAGATTGACTTAGCTGAGGACAAAAAGAGGATGTTTGTCAAGCTTTTGAGAAGTAATTTGCATCAACTTGCTCCCGGTTAGCCAAGCGTCTGCTGCGAAAACTGTGGATACTAACCCGTTCAATGCCCAGCCGCGCACAGGTATCTCTGAGAAATTTATCAGCGCTGAGAAATGACAAATCCCTCTCAAGTCATAGATGCATTCTGTGCTGTGATAGAGGATTTTCTGTTCCTACTTCAGTATTATATTTAGATAAAGGAATTGTTAGAGAAATCATAATTTTTCTGCTCTCTACCTAATTTTTAGGGTATCTTGCTTAGAGATAAACAATTTTTAAGGTTATGTTGGTAGTAGATAAATAGTCTTATAATCACAATAAAAAACATGGATAACACAAACGAAGTTAGTAGTAATAAAAATAATTTGGATCAACAAGAGATAGAGAATGAAACTGATGTGTCTTCATTATCTAATGAACTGATAAAGACGAATAAAACAATTAATATAGATGGTCAGCGTCCAGTCGATCCAAGTAATATTGAAATAAAAAAAACAATTAATATAGATGGTCAGCGCCCAATTGCGAAGAATGAAACCGATTATGATAAAACAATTAATATAGATGGGCAACGCCCGATTGCTAAGAGCGCTTTTCAAGAATATGAGATGCTAAATGTAGACGGTAAGCGTCCAATTGACCCTAGTGATTTAAATGTTGAGGAGATTCTTGACATAGACGGTGAACGTCCAATCGCTAAAAGTAATTTTCAAGTTCAGGATACTCTAGAGATAGACGGTAGTCGCCCAATAGGTTCAGATAACACTGTTGAAGATCCAATACTAACAGATTATGTAGACTAAAAGCACGAGTTTCGTTGACACTGTAAAGTGGTGAAGATAAAACAAGGGCACGCAGTAATCTACATTGTCATACTCTTTTGTATTATGCTTTTGCTAACCCCTTTAGTGTATGCAATAAGAGAAAATTTTCAGTAAATTGTCAAGGGAATGTGACAGTTGCATGAAGCATTTGCAATTTGTAGTAGTCTGCCAAGAAAGGTAGATAGCCGCAGAGAGCAAATGTGCCTAAATACTTTACTTCCGTTCAAAAACAAAAATAATTGAAATAGGTTTGTTTGTCTTGGGATCACACGGCTTGTATAAATTTAGCAATCGGTAATTCAAAGCATGGAAATCGTTGATCCATGATTCGAGAGTTCTAAAATACCAAGGAGTAGGGTAAAATGGCTGATCTGCAATTGCTTGCCATGAAGTTTCGCGCCACCCATTGGAGTATGTATCACCGCAAGCAATTATCGGATGAAGCGTTTGAATAATTATTTTGCCTTTGTCCTCTAACAAATTATGGCCTGCCTTGGCAATCTCATCAAGAGCGCATTCGCCTAGAATTGAAAAGTTGCAAATAAAGCAAGAGAAATAGTTGATGGTGCTAAATCTTTGTGATCCAAGATCCGAGTACGAACAGACAACAAAGCGAGAATCACCACTATGCCTTGCTGCCTTAATGAAATCGGCACAAAAATCAACACCCCAGCCATCAAATCCTAAAGAAAAAAGCTGTCGAGACAACCATCCCTCACCGCATCCAATATCTAAGAATGTTTTTGGATTAAGTTGGCTTACTGCTTTGACTATAGCGGTATCTGTGGCGATCGCACGACTATAAATTTGTTTATTACGAATTGCTTGTGTCCATAACAAAGCATTCATCTGCCATGAGTCAAGGATTCGTTTTTCATTCTCATCCATACAACACTGCTCAAATAGCACGAACATTCTTATACTTTAAAAACATAAGCGATAATGCAGCCAGATGCAGGATTTCGACTATTTCCAAGAATCGCAGTTTTGCTAGTTGACCAAATACCCAAAATATGTATATTTTTATCCAGTGATGGCAGCTATTTGGCGTGGGTTCCAACACCAACAAGAAAGCCTGTCTCTTTGAGCAGCAGCCGTAGTTCTGCGTGAGGAAGTTTTGTGTCCTTGTTGTTATTTTTCCACATATCAGAAAAGAAGTCTTGCATCAGCGCAATAATGCTGCGGTACTTGACGATGCTGGCAACATAGAACTCATCTAACTTCATCACCCCATCAGTATGTATCTGCTCGATGTTGTCGAGTAATATAGACCGCAGTTCATAAGGTTTTAAACCTTCTTTTATACCATATTTTTCCATAATCTTGCGTTTATCATTCTCCGAACATAAATCATACGACGATCGAATAAGATGACCAAGATTTCGCAGGACTTCTCCATAGTCGTAAAATGTATTCTGCTTAAAGAAAAACTTTTCATCTGTAGTCAACGTAAAATTCTTGTCCAGTACCAAACCAAAATCGGTCAAATATATCCGCTTACCGTCGGTGAGGATGTTGCGAAAATGTGCATCGAAGTGGATGATTCCCTTCGTTCTCAAAAAGTTAATCGTTGTGCGTAAATCATCCAGGGATTTCTGAAGTTTGTTGGGGTTTAAGAGCAGCCATGTTTCCAGAACATGCGGTATGTACTCTAGAAACAAAAGCAACTCATAGTTGGCGTTCGCTCTATCTAACACATAATTTCCGGCGTTGGCACTATTACCCCAGTATTCCACGTAATCTTTTAGACGTGAACTATCGACATCCGCACGCTGCCCAGAGAAAGGAATAATCCGATAATGGTACATCAGTGGGAAGGTGGCGATTGCCCCCGACAATACCCAGTTGGTTGTCTTGATATGGGTTACAAGTTCCCGGAAGACCCCAAAACCAGTGGAACCGAAGCCGTAATTACAGTAAGTCGGTAAGTTATAAATGTTTCTGGTGGAGAACAAGTTGTCAAATTCGATGTTTGTAACCGGAACACGTTTCACAAAGACCTTGGATTTCCCAAGGACAATGGTGTGATTCATCCCCCAACCCGTGCTTGACTCATTCGACTCACTATTGTCAAACAGATAACGCAATTGTGCATTATCTAACTGAGCTATTTGTGAACTAAGTTTGAAGTACCTCTTCCTTCTAAGTTCTATATGCTTTTTAGCCATTTACCCCGTCCAGCCACAGCATGAGAAACCGTAAAACTATTCTGAGTATTTTAACTAATTGACAAAAACCGTTTTACCTCAACCTGTTACGCATGGTAAACCATTGGCTTGCAGTATCTGAAATCATACGAATATTTACTTGCCAAGTGTGAGCAGTTGCCTGGGCCAGCCACAGGACATTTTTACGCTCCTATTTATGTATTAGTGGTTTATCCCAACAGGTGCAAGAGATAAGGGAACTCCAAAAAATAAATTATCCAATTTCTGGACTTCACTAGGACTTTCCCT
>NZ_CAXTNE010000234.1:2361-12636 GCF_964245445.1 uncultured Nostoc sp. | reverse complement strand
TAGTCGTGATAACCAGAACGTTGTCGCTATCAATGCCAAGTCTGACGATGGCGGAGAAACCCTTAATGGAACCATAACTTACTCTGGTGAGGGACCGATTGGCTTTCGGGCAAAGCGCTCTGGTAGTAACGATTACACGGTCGAAAACCAATGGGGAGGAGATGCCGCTCCTTGGCATGATGGGGGTACATGGAGAATTGGTAGTCGCTCTGACCAGAACGTCGTCACTGTCGATGTCAAGTCTGACGATGGCGGACAAACCCTCAATGGAACCATAACTTACAAAGGTGAGGGTCCTATTGGTTTCAAGGGTGTTAGATCTGAAGCCGTTGCTGACATCAAATACAGAGGATTTGAGGATCTAGGAGAGGATACGTTGACAACAACTGATGATGTAACTAATGGCGCACCAAAACCAGAAGAGATGCCTACTTGGCTGCTAACCCCATAAGATCAAATCAATAGACCGAAAGGTTTAGAAAATTGACTCAAGAAGAATCGCAGCCTACGTCTTGGAGCTGGCTTTAGCGATCAAAAGCGATCGCTAAAGTCAAAACAAATGAACTTGAAAAGCAGATCGCGATCTAATTTCAGTTAATGGCATTCCCTAGTTCAGAATCACCAATTATTCATTACGCCTGATGTGAGTTAAACATTACTCAGCAACATCAAAAATTTTAGACTTCGCTTTCAGCGTCAGCTCTAGCCCTATGAACGAGACTGTGTTGTTTGAGACTCCAACTCACATAAGCCGTTCATTAACAAAAAGAAGCAAAAGCTAATGAGTAACAGCTTTGAAAAAACTTGCAACGAAATTTTTGTTAACGGAAATGTCCTATCAGCCACTTGCCAAAAACTCGATAAATCGCCGAACAAAACCTCAATTGTTTTGATGGGAATTGAAAATATTGATGGAGAATTAAAAGTAACTGACCCAAACAAACCTAGTAGTTTCCACCTAAGTTGCACCGAAATTTATATTAACGGAAATGTCCTATCAGCCACTTGCCAAAAGCACGATAAATCGCTAAACAAAACTTCAATCGTTTTAAATGGACTTGAAAATATTGATGGAGAATTAAAATATACAAGCAATGTCACTGATATTAATAGTAGGAGGAAAGCAAAAATGTCAAACTACGTAGTTATCTTAAATACCACAATATTAATTGGAAGAGGAGGGGCTACTCGGCAAGACTTCAATTTTACCCTACCAGATAGTGCGAATTTGGACTCTAGTGCTGTTCTCATTTTCACGGTAGACAATTACCAACAAGGCACGATCAGTTTCAGCATTGATCTTAACGGAAAAACAGTAACATCAGCCTCTTATAATACGGATGTCTATAACTCTGTCCAGGCAGTTGTTGCAGCCGGAGTTTTGAAAACTGGTTCTAACGTGGCTACTTTGAAAGTAGACAGTGGAGATGGAGCGACGGAAATTGAAAATATCGTCCTCTGGTTCAAGTACCGTGAATATTAGCCCATTCCACACACCATCCTCTTTCAGTTAGTGGCATTCCCCACGCTACGGAAGTTCATCCATAATAGAATGACAACTCTAATACTTACGGTTTTACTCAACAAAAGGTGATAGAACAATATGCCAATATATCAAGTGAAAAATCAGTGGGGTGGCTCGTCTGCCCCGTGGCATGAAGCCGGCAGGTGGACGTTTGGCGATCGCTCTGAGCAGAATGTCGTTGCTATCAATGTTAAGTCAGACGATGACGGAGAAACCCTCAATGGTACTATGACTTATAAAGGTGAGGGGCCTATTGGTTTTCGGGCTAGCCGCTACATTAATAATGTTTACAGGATCGAAAACCAATGGGGAGGGGATTCTGCTCCTTGGCATCCGGGGAATTATCCATGGGAACTCGGTGACCGTGATAATACCCAGCACCTTGTTGCTATTGATGTGAAGTCTGAGGATGGTGGACAAACCCTCAATGGAACCATCACTTACAAAGGTGAGGGACCGATTGGTTTCCAAGGCGTTTGGGTTGAAGCTGGTATTCATATATATGAGGTATATGAGGAAAATGAGGATGCCACCGACATCCAAACCAGAGGAACAGCGGCTCTTTAGTTAATTTGGCGACAACTTTTTGCAGAATATTAAGGCTAATAAAGCTTCACAGAAAAGTTTTTGGTCTAGTGAAAATAAGTAGATAGACATAATTAAATGTAAGATGTCATTGCCAGGAGGAACGACGAAGAAATCCCAGAGCATATTATATTTATTTACGTCCCTCTACTTAGTTAAATATTAGAATTTAGTCGCAGGCGAAAAAACAAAAAATGAATCAAAATCTAGATGAATAAACTTTATTTAATATGCCGTTAGAGATGGGAATCTGTCCTGAGTGTAACGCCCCTTTTATGGCTAATACCAACCGTATTGTCTCCCAATCCTCAGTCCCTTTTACTCAGATAAACTTCTACAATCACCATTATTTCTCTCACCATCAGGTAGTATTTGGGTAGTATTTGCCACCAATTCCACCTGTCCTAGTTGATTAATCATCCATCCAGTAGCTTCTAGTAATGGTGGTTGCCCTTTTATATCTGGTACTTTTCTATGGCTGATTTGCTCTGAAAGTTTATTTGGGGAATCTGCACTTACTCGCGTATCCTGTAAAACTACCTGACCACGCAGTATTTGACGGGGGTCTTCTGGTAAGCCTCCCCGTCCACTAATCACAAAATTCGCCTCTTCGTTGCTGGGACAACCTGCGACAATTTGATTTGCAGGGTCGGTAGGCACAGAAGGCAATTGAGTTAATCCTTTGGTAGGGTCAACATCTGGAGTGTTGATATTAACGATGCCGTTGATGCCTAATTGAGAACTGGCGGTGATGTCACTATTTGGGGTGAGTTTATCACTAACCTGTAAGCCAAAAATACCTTGAGTAGTAATGTTGATATCCCCACCATTTCCAGCAAAAGCATTGGCGGTGATGTCGCTGTTTTCTTGCGGGACAGCAACAATAAATCCACTATTAATATCCATATTGCCACCATTACCACCGCCACTGTTTTCTGTTCCCGCACGGGTGGAAATTTGACTGTTATTTCGTAAAAGTAAATTATTGGCTACCTTGAGGTTGATGTTACCTCCTTGTCCAGAAACGCTGGTAGCAGTGATGGAACCTTGATTAAGAGAAATTGCACGGGCATCAATATTGATATTTCCTGCATTCCCTATTCCTAAAGCGCTGACAGATACGGTGGCGCGATCGCCAATATTTAAGTCACCATTGGGAATGTTGATATTAATGTCTCCCCCATTTCCGGAAGCAGTTTGAGCCGAAGAGGCAAATAAGCCTGAACCGAAACCCTGCTGGGAGGGGTCAATTAAATCAATGGACTCTAAAGCATTAACTGTTAAATCCCCAGCTTTTCCAGAACCAAAGGTAGTAGTAAATACCTGTGCGCCCCCTTTGGCTGTAAATTGACGCGCTGTTAAGTTTACATTGCCAGATTCGGCATTGGTTAATGTTCCTGTACCAATAAAAGAGTTATCTAACTCGAAAGTATTACTGGTATTGATGTTAATATTCCCCCCCTGTCCTTGACCCAAGGCGGTAGTAGCAATTATTCCACTATTGCGGCTAAGAAAATTCGGGGTTTGAATTACAACATTTCCGGCTTTACCTTGGCCTGCACTCACAGCAACGATTCCCTGGTCAAAGTTAGCCAGGCTGAGAGTACCCGCATAAGCTGGATTGATAATTTTTTCTTGCAAGTCTGCAAATCCATTTCCAGCAACTTCTACAGATTTGGTGGCGTTGATAGTAATATCACCTCCATTACCTGTACCAGATGTAGAAGCGTTAATCCTACCGTTATCTAATTGCAACGTGCGGGTATTAATTGTGATGGGTGCGCCATTTCCTTGACCAACGGTAGCGGTGGTAATCTCTCCTCCTTGGCGGACAATTAACTCCCCAGTCGTAATATTCAAAGGCCCAGCATTACCAATCGGACTCAAAGAAGCCGTTGCGATCGCACTGGGAAGACTGCTATTATCTGCGAAATTCCCCACAACTTCTACTTTGTCAGTAGCGTTGAGATTTAATGTTGCTGCATTCCCCTCTCCTGTAGTTGCTGAGGAAACGATAGAACCATCACGGACATTTAGTTGTTTAACTGATAAAGTTAAGTTGCCAGCATTGCCCGTACCAGCTAGCGCCGCTGCATCAATTATCGACCTATCGGTAAGCGTTACTTTATCAGCGTTGATTGTCAAATTCCCGGCTTGCCCTGAACCAGCAGTTGCCGTTTGAATCCCGGCAAAATTCTGCAAAAATATTTCTGTAGCATTAATTGTTAAATCTCCGCCATTACCTGACACTGGGAACGTGCTAATTCCACCTGCATCTCGAACAACTAAGCGCCCAGTGTTAACCGTCAGTTTGCCAGCGTTACCACTTCCGAAAGCATTTGTGCTTATACCTACTCCTGTTCCTTGTATAAGTTGGCTCACCAATTGGCTAGGGGTAAGTATTGGGGTTGTGAGTTGACGACCGATAAGTTCTACGGATTCTGAAGCATTGATTGTTAAATTCCCGGCATTACCCGTTGTGTTTTCGTCAGTACCAGTACTTATGGAAGTTCCTCTAAAAGGGAAAAAAGCTGTTGGATCTCGGCTAACGCTCAACCGACGAGCATTGAGAGTAAAATCCCCAGCATCGCCGCTAGCACCAGTAGGAAGATTTACAGCCAACGCCGCATCGGAATTTGTACCAATATCGCTTGTCCGCATCACTACATCATCTGTAGCATTGAGGATCATATTTCCCCCTTTACCTGTACCCCTAGCCAGGGCGAAAATAGATGTAGTGTCCAGAAAGATTGAGCGGGCGGTGAGGGTAATGTCATTGCCTTTACCAGCACCTAAGTTTGCATTGATGATGCGAATATTTTTACCAGAGAGGATATTACCACTAGTAAATGTAATTTTTCCTGGTGTGTCTCCAATAGAAGCAATATTACCTGAACGAGGAAAGTCACCTGCGGCATTGAGACTGAGATTACCTGCACCTCTGAGTGAAATGTCTCCTGCTTGCTGTTGAGCATTAGCTAACAGATAATTAGTAGTGGTAATTCCACCTGCGGTGCTGTTGATAGTAATGTCACCGCTATTAATAGAGTCGCTGATATTGGGTATGTTGAAAAACCCACTAATTAAATTACCAGTTGTAATATCATTGATGGCGTTTAGGGCAATGTTGCCACCATTCCCGCTACTTTTTGCAGAAATGATAGATGCATCGGTAGTATGAATTTTACTGGTTTGGCCAAACTTTCCTGATGTAATCGTTGCATTCCCGCCATTGGTGAGGATTTGGGAACCTGGGTTCATGAGAAACTGCGCCACTCCAGGATCTCTAACGGTTGTGATCGCATTTTCATCGTTAATTTTGGCGTTAAAATTACCACCATTGAGAATAATACTGCGGTTGGGATTAATGGTGAGCGATCGCCCTGCTTCTAAGTTAAGATTATTTGCCCCAACGCCAGTAATATCATCATCAACAGTGATATCATTATTAGCCTGTAAACTGACATTATTTAGCGTTAACAATTGGCTTACACTTTGACCGCTAACAGTACCCCCTGGTTGAATAAGAATATCTTTCGGGTCAAGCAGGAATTTACCAAAACCATTTACAGCGCTAGTATCCACAGTACCAGCAAATTCTACCCTGCCACCTGATATTTCCACAAAACCACCGTTCCCAGAATTGTTACCACCACGGGCGCTAATATTACCCTCAAAACGGGTTAGATCATTTGCTTTAATTATTACAGTGCCGCCATTGCCATTTTTAAGAGCATCAGTGTTAATGTTGGTATTATTTAATAAGCTCACCTGATTTCCTAAAAGCTGCACAGTTCCTCCTGGTACAGTCAAAGAACCTGTACTGATGATCTTATCTCCCTGTAAAGTCAGACTTTGCCCAGTACCTAACGTGAAATTTCCTGCTACATTAATCTCTGCTTGTTGTTGGTGTAAAGCATTAAAAAATAAAACTTTTGGATTAATCGTTAGTAAATTACTATTTTGCGGTTCTGTTGCACTAAATAACCCATTTTCTCCTAATTTAATTGCATTAGCAGTACTAGCTAAAAAAGAACCTGCAATATCTAATTGGGCATTTTTACCAAAAATAATTCCATTAGGATTAATCAAAAATAAATTCGCAGCACCATCTACACCTAATGTCCCAAAAATCTTAGATATATTATTTCCTGTAACACGAGTAAGAATGTTACTAATACCCGCCGGATTAGCAAAATAAACCTGTTCCCCTTGATTGATATTAAATTCTTGAAAACTATGAAAAAGATTACCACCATGAATTGCACCTCCGCCGATTAATTCACGAATATTTTGAGGAGTAATGGTAGATTTTTCGGCTCCCAACGTGTTATCGGGTATTATTTGAGCATTAACTGGGTAAAAACTGGTAAGAGAACAAATAAATATATTACTTAAAAATAATTTTGCGGGGATTTTAATATACCTAGAGTACTGTCTAGAAATGTTTTTTAATTTCAACATGAATTAACTGGTTTTTTTATTTGAAAGCTACATCACCCTGACTTGTTTATTCAGTCGAGGTACTTGTTGGTTACGAAGGAGCTAGAATTGCTGTATTATTAATAAAGTAATCATTAAAATACTCTCTATACAAACCACAACTAACTGTTGCAGTTTTATTTTCTAGATATATCAGTCCCAAACTTTTTAATTTAAATGCTACTTCTTGCTCTAAGGCAATAGGTGTAGTTGACTTAATGACCTGTTGAAAAGCATCAACTAAATCAGGATTTTGCAGAAGAGAGTGTAACTGATTGTGCAAATGTTCGCTAAAAATTCCAGTATCATTCGTGGCATTTTGTAGTATATCGTCCACAGGAATTTGATGTTGAACGCTATGATAAAATGCCAGTCGCACCAAGTAAGGAAATCCTCCTGTAAGCGCCATGAATTGTTCAAATTGCAAAGCTGTAAGTTGGAGTCTATGACGTTGTGCTAAATCTTCTACCTGCAATCTTGTAAAAGAAGGTAACTCAATTGCTAATCCTACATTAAAAGGAGATTTATTAATATCTAATTTAATATAAATATCAGTGGATTTAACAATTAAAATTCGTAAGTTATGCCAAATTGATATATCTCTTGTTTCTTCATACCATGAGCGCAATAGCCCCAAAAAATCACGAGTCAATTGAGGATATTCAAACAACTTATTCACTTCATCTAATGCTAAGATAATCGGAGTAGAGATTTCTTGTAACACATACCCTTGAAAATAGATAGTACAGTTCATCAAATCACCCATATCGTCGTCCCAATATTCCTCTAGCTTTGACTTGATTCCTAACTGATGGGTAACATTAACACAGAACCAGCGTAAAAATTTTTCTAATGAGCTAAAAACTTCTGTTTCAGCGCGATGTAAACTTAGTCTGACAGTATGATAATTATGCAAACTACCATAAGTAAGGATTCTGGTCATTAAAGAAGTTTTCCCCATCTTTCGCGGCGCTTTGATGTGGATAAACGCACGAGGTTGGAGAATTCCTTGATAACAAACTTGTTCTAAATCCCGTTTAATATACAAAGTAGAAGAAAGCGAAACTTGTCCTTCTGGAGGTTCTAAAACTATCTTTTGCTGCATCTGTGTAGGCTGAGATATTGTTTGCAAAGATGAACTGTCTAGTCGTTGCTCTAGCACAGCACGACAATTAGTTCGATTAACTTTCTCGCCAAGAGTATTAGAAAGTAGTTGCCACAATTTAGGAGCAACTAATTGCCTGATATAGTTCTCTGAATAGTTGTTTTCTATAGCAATTTGTGCATAACTCTTTTTTGTTTCCAATAGAGATGCTGACAAAACAGCTTTTTGGATAAATGAGAGCGATTTTCCTGTTTTATCATTAATTAATGCTTCCGTCAATTGGATAAATTGTTCTATGCTCCTCATCTCTTTTCAAAACCAAAGATGTTTAAAGTTCTATAGCAATCCGGAATCATTCGTGAGAAAATACGTAAACTAAAAATCAGCTTGTTTTTTAACTAAATTGTTACAATGTATAACTTTGAGCATAATCCTTGTCAAAGTATTGATTTTAGTCATAATTTAATTGTCACATTTTTGACTTAGGGTTAATAAATCAAGATACTGTTTTGTCATGAATCACTTAAGGACTGATATACTTCTTTTTATACCAATTTTTTTAAAAGTAGGAGCGCAAGGTAAGACCTTGTATCTCTACACATTGAAACCTCAAAATACAGATAAAATCAAACTTGTATAACTATGAATTACGAATTAGTATTATCCATCATTCTACAAATCAGAAATATTCAATGCTCCGTTTTTCCTCAGCCATTGCTTTTGTTGAGCAGTTAACCCAATAGCATCGCTAAACAACGCTCCTTTAACACGAGAACCGGAAAAATTTACTCCTTCTAATTGGGTATTTGTAAAGTTTGCGTGTCTTAAATCACTATCACTCAAATTTGCTCCATTTAGAACTGCCTCCTCTAAGTTGGCGTTAAATAAAGAAGCTAACTTTAAATCAGCACGACTTAAGTCTGCATTAAATAAACAGGCTAACTCCAAGGCAGTTTGACGTAAAATTGCATCAGTCAAATCTGCACTACTCAAGTCCGATTTAATTAAATCTGATTCTGTTAAATTAGCTCCCTTTAAAATAGTATCGTGTAATTGCGCTCCTTCCAAATCAACTCGTGCTAAAGAAGCAGCAGATAAAATCGCTCCTTCCCAGTTAGATTGACGAAGATTAGCATCATCAAACTTAGCACCAGTCAAGTCTGTAGCTTTGAGACTGGCTTTAAACAAATTTGCCCCAGTTAAGTCTGCTTGAGTCAAACTAGCATTTTCTAAATCAATCTCTGTTAAATTTGCCTCTTGTAAGCACGCATTATCAAGCTTGGCATAATTCAAGTGAGCGCCGGTTAAATTCACCCTAGTTAAAGTAGCGTGACTCAAGTTTGCCCACAATAAACTCACATTTAATAGATTTGCGTTTTCAAAATTAGCTTTTTGCAAGTCTGCTCGATTTAAGTCTGTCCAAACCAGCGTGGCATAACTTAAGTCAGCCTCACTGAGATTGGCACTACTGAGGTTAGCATAGCTAAAATCAATACCACTAAAATCAATACCATGCAAATAAATCTGGCTTAAATTCAGGTGTTGAAAATCTCTTTCCTTCGCTGCATAACGTTTGATAAGTTCTTGGGCAATCATTATCTTGAGCAAGTTTGAGTAACAATAAACTACCGCTTACAATAATTTGTCTCCTAATATCATAGTGCTTAATAAATAATTTATATTTAATGTTATGTTACATAAATTTAAAAAAATATATTAAAAATATGAATTTTATTTATTGACAAGTTAATTGAAAATATGCGTTTAACTCAGATTTATGAGATTAGATATTCAAAAGTATAATAGTTATGTGTTGACAAAAAAGATCTGTGAAGCAATAGCTAAAATATATTTGACAGCAGAGATAAATATATGAGATTTATGTGCTTGTTTTATTTTTAGGTAAAGTGCTTCAATATATTATTCAAATAAGTTTTGACAGTAGTTACAAAATTTTCCTCAAATAATTCTTGAATGGCGCTTAGATTTTCATGAGCTTACATTTAAAGGCATAAACTTATTCTTTTGTATAAAATTGAAAAATTTTATGCAAAAGAATAAAAAGCATGAGCAAACAAATAATCTTGATACTTCATATTGATTTAGTAATCATCATCGATACTAGTTATTCAATGGCAGACGAAGCCTAGTCGTTGAGCGATACTGCTGCAAGTGCGATCATCGCAGACGTTGGCAGAGCGTTCGTCCTTGACGTTGGTGCAGCCATCGCCAAAGCTAAATCTAGCTATCCAACAGAATTAAAAGTTAACAATATTACCAATTATTTATCAAACAAATGGAAGGAGCAAAAGCTAATGAATAGTAGTTACCAAGGAAGTTGCAGCGAAATTTCTATTAATGGAAATGTACTATCAGCCATTTGCAAAAGGAGTGATGGTTCACTCAACAAAACCTCAATAGTCTTGAATGGAATTGAAAATATTGATGGAAAATTAAAAATAACTGACCCTAACAAACCTAGCAGTTACCAAGGAAGTTGCAGCGAAATTTCTATTAATGGAGATGTACTATCAGCCATTTGCAAAAGGAGTGATAGTTCACTCAACAAAACATCAAT
>NZ_CAXTNE010000234.1:0-2261 GCF_964245445.1 uncultured Nostoc sp. | reverse complement strand
ATGTACTATCAGCCATTTGCAAAAGGAGTGATAGTTCACTCAACAAAACATCAATAGTCTTAGATGGAATTGAAAATATTGATGGAAGCCTAAAGCAAACTTCTTCCATTAAAATTGAAGTGATCGCTCCCACACCAAAACAACCACCTTCAGAGCAATCGAGCAGTCAACCCGTACTGTTATTCGATGGCAAAGATGACTATATAAATTGCGGTAAGGGCGGTGTTTTCAATGCTTTGAATTTAACTGAAACGATAACCCTAGAATGCTGGGTGAATCTAGCTCGGTATAATAATAGTCATATCTTTGCTAAACAGAATCAACCAGGTCAACCACCTGTTGAGAAAGAAGCGATCTTCTATGGTCTGTTTATTGACGATGCCAAGAAGATCCCGAAGTTTATCTACTCCACAAAAGATAAGAAAAACCAGGAGTTGTCGGAAGCATGGAATACAAAAACGGCTGAAATTGACCTCAATCGCTGGTATCATCTTGCTGTTGTCGTCAGTAACCAGCAAGTTGAACTGTTCGTCAACGGCAAGTCTCAAGGAGCGAGCAAACTGGAGGGGAAAATAGCGGACAACGCCGATGCTGAATTACTGATTGGCAAAAGCTATCCAAACGATTCCCTCCTGGCAGGTCAACTCGCCGATATTCGCGTCTGGAAGAAAGCACGCACCGCAGCCGAAATCCAGGCTAACTTTTCTCAACGGTTGGCGTATAACGAACCGGAACTGGTTGCTTACTGGCCTTTAAACAAAGGCTCTGGTACAGTGGCTTACGATACAACGCGATCCGACAGCTACGGCATTATTTATGGTGGTGCAACCTGGGGCACATCAGAATTGCCAATTGCACCTCTAACCCGCAAAGAGCAATTTCCCTATGCTAGCAAAATCGGCGATATTAGCAGGTTTGATCCCGACAAAGTGCTTCCAGCTGAGGTGCAGCCAACAGATCGCTGGCTGGCTAACTTCCACCAGTTATTTAAGGGTTTAGCTGCGGCCAGTTTTCCTCTATTGGCAAAAAAGGAAAGCCCTCTACCCTTCATGCCCGCAAACCTGACCTACCGCAACTGGAGTCCCCGCCAACAAACCCTGCCGAATTATGTGGTGAACAACCACTTCGACCGAGCTGCGATCGCCATCTGGGGCATTATCAATGAGTATGTCAGTCGCTTTTTTGCCAACCAGCAAGCAGGCATCAAAGAACACTGGGCAGAAATTAGACCTCTTGCAAAAGTCCTAAATGCGTGGGACAAGTAGGTTAGAGTTGGGTAGCATCAATGACCTACGAACAGGTAAAGAGTCTAAAGTCAGAAGACTTTACAGCAATGTGTGGTGTGAGGCCAGATACTTTTAACCAGATGCTGGAAGTACTGCGATGTCTACGACGGGCTGCGCCTACGCACAGTCAGCCAAAACAGAAAACAGGAAGACCAGGTAAATTAAGCTTAGAAGACCAATTGTTGATGACATTGGAATATTGGAGCGGAGCCGGAGACGCTCCGCCTCCGGAGAGTACCGTACCTACTTTCATATAGGTCAATCCTGGGGAATAAATGAGTCTACAGTTTACCGAATTATCCGAAAAATAGAAGATACGCTCATGAAATATCGGATATTTACGCTTCCAGGCAAGAAAAAACTCACTACTTCTAATTATCAGTTAGAAGTAGTAGTAGTTGATGTAACAGAAAGTCCGATTGAACGACCTAAAAAAAACAAAAAAAGTTCTATAGTGGGAAAAAGAAACAGCATACATTGAAGTCACAGATAGTGGTAGACCAAGCGAATGATCAAATCATCTGTACCGCTCATGGTAAGGGTAGAGAGCATGATTTTCGTATATTTAAAAACAGTAAAGTTAGGTTGAGAGAAGACATAGAATGCTTGGGAGATAAGGGTTATCAAGGGATTCAAAAACTACACGCAAATAGTCGGATTCCCAAGAAAAAACCTAGAGGAGGTAAGTTAACTTCTGAAGATAAAAAGAGTAATTAAGAATTAGCTAAAATCAGAGTTTTAGGTGAGCATGTACATCGGAAACTGAAGATATTTAAAATTTTGTCCCTTACTTATAGAAATCGTCGAAAAAGATTTAGTTCGAGGTTTAATCTGATTGCTGCTCTCTACAATTACGAGCTTCATCTCCCCCAAACCGAATTTGCCTGACCGACTTTTGCAAGAGGTCTATTGATTTCGTCTTGAGGGGGCGAGAAGACTCGTTAAAGTACCACATGTAAAGGATTTGAAGTAAAA
>NZ_CAXTNE010000233.1:0-12686 GCF_964245445.1 uncultured Nostoc sp. | reverse complement strand
CTTTCTCAAACCCCAGTTTGCTTTCTGATTTCGGTAGATTTAGCAAGCAAAAAGAGATATTGCTTTCTCAAACCCCAGTTTGCTTGTTTATTTAAGTAATTCACGCATTGATTTTGGTGTATGGTTGAGCCGAAAGCTTGCGATCGCCTTGCTGCAATTTCGCCTCGGCTAACTAAGTTTGACGATACTTCGCTGAGTTCATCAAGTTTTAGTGTTTTCCGCTTGGTATATCGTTAAGCCGAAAGCTTGCGATGTCTACAACGGGCTACGCTTACGCGATCGCTTCACTCAGCAAGAATGTTTCACCAGCTTACTGCTGATGCTGGCTTATTGGTTAAATATAAGCGATTGACAAGGCTTTGAAGCGATGAATCAGACATTGAAAACTAAGGCTAAACACATTGATCGAACCACAACTACTCCATTGAATGCACAAGTAAGACCAATTCTCTAAAATAAGGCAACAAATGTAAGCAGGGATTCCCTTGCTGCATCTAAATTTCTCAATTGCGTTAGCGCAGCGCTAGCGAGTCCGCGAGCGTCATTGCGTAGCTTGCTTCTCGCCTTTGGCGAGTATTGCGAATTGCGAATTGGTATAAGACTTACGCATCAGTAACGAAAAATCAAGGGTTTGGGTTGGGCATTGGTCATTGGGGAGGCAGTTGCTAGACCCCAAGTGGAGCAACTGCCGTCATTGGGCATGGAAAATTCACCGATGCCCTTCGTGTGGAGATCCAAAGATGGAGCCAATAACCTTATTTGCCGTTAAGCAAACGGTCAAACTCCGCTCTGACGATTTGGTAACACTCGCAAGTGATATCTTCTAGACCTGAGCGGTCAATGATAGTCATTTGCCCGCGAGTATAGTTGATTAGCCCCGCCTTTTGAAGAATAGAAGCACTAAGGCTAACAGTGGAGCGATTCACACCTAGCATTGTGCTGAGAAATTCTTGAGTGAGTGAAAAAGTGTCTGTCTGTACTCGATCAGCAGTCATCAGCAGCCAACGGCACATTCGCTCTTCTATTGAGTGCAGGCGGTTACAGGCAGCTGATTGGGCAATTTGATTAAACAGCGCTTGCGTGTATCGTTGTAGCAGGTTGTGCAACGGACTACTTGCGGTGACATGAGTTTTAAATGCATCTACTCTCATCCTGAAGCCAGAGCCAGCAACTTGCATAAAACACTCGCCCGGAATCCTATCGGCTCCCAGGAATACTGGAAGACCCACCATTCCTTCATTGCCCACCGTAGCCACTTCGATTGCCGAACCGTCCGTCATAACTGTGAGCATAGAGGCTACACCATCGTTGAGGAAATAGACGTACTCAATTGGTTGGTTACGTAGGTAAAGTTCTTGCTTAAACTCTAGGGGGATAAGCTTCATATAAGCAACAAGACGAGAGTATTCCTCAGAGGGTAGAGCAGCTAGAAGTTGGTTTTCCACAAGTGCAGGATATTTGAAACACAGATAGCAAAAGGCTGTTTAAGTCAGTCTTATATCTATTAAATAAGTGGCAGTAATCAAAAACCTCTGACAAAAGATTTATCTGTTATAAACAGCTTATGTTCGCTACAGAACATATACAATATATATGTTAGATGTCCAACATAGCAGGATGACTTGTGAAGCTGCTACAGCACTAATTAAACGATCGCTACTGAGCGCTAAACATTCCCAAAGAAAAAATGGCGTTACAACAACGACACCGAATTCTGTCACACTTCCCTAATATTGCCTACAACATAGTGGTGATCGGAGCTTCTGCGGGCGGGCAAAAGCCAATCATCCAAATTTTGTCGGCTTTACCAGCAGATTTCCCGGCGGCGATTATTGTAGTTCAGCACATGAATCCTCTCTACCCTAGTCGTCTGGCACATATCCTCAGCCGCTACACAGCTTTGCAAGTAGAGCAGGCAAAATCAGGGGAGATAATACGTCCAGGGACAGTTTACACTTATGTTCCAGATCGGCACTTAGTAGTCGGTGCTAACGGTAAGCTGTCTCTATTAGAGTCGCCAAAGATGAACTTTGTTCGCCCCTCAGTGGATAAACTATTCATGTCGGTAGGACTTAATTACGGAATTCGAGGGATTGCTGTTGTCCTAAGTGGCTTTGGCAGAGATGGTGCTTTAGGAGTGATGGCAATGAAAAAGTATGGCGGCACGACGATTGCTCAAGATGAAACTACTTCGGAGTACTTCGATATGCCTAAAGCTGCTATTGACACCGGGAAAGTAGATTTTGTTCTGACTCCAGAGGCGATTGCCAAGAGCTTGAGTAGCCTGGTAATGATGGAATTAGTATCTTAAAAATTCAAAATTCAAAATTCAAAATTGAAGAGAGTTTCAGACGGGGATTTAAACCCCGACTGAAACTGAACTACGTGTTGACGTTGCGGGTCTTAAACCCTTTAATTTACGAGAAAGGGTAATTTATTAATTAAATCGGTAGTTTTGGCTGCTGTTTGCAGCATTGTGGCTGCACCAGTGCGTAGACGCGTAGCGGCTTGTCGTAAGACATCGCCTTGTTGCAATTTCGTCTCGGCTAACTAAGTTTGACGATACTTCGCTGAGTTCATCAAGTTTTAGTGTTTTCCGCAAGTAAAATGGCATTCGACTTACTAAATTGGCTTGTTTGCTGCGGAGCTTTTGGTTGTGAGCGATCGCTCTATATTAAAATAATCTGGATTTCCGTTACTCGGTGCATTGGTTTGATTGGCTTTTCAATGGCGATCAGTATCCATCTGCGTGAAATTAGGATGCCTGAAGCTGATGTCTAAAGCCATTACTACGTACCTTTTTGGCGCGATATTGGTTCAAGTAGCTGTACACGGTAGTAGCGTGTAAGGACAGAGAATAGTCTAACAACATTGATCAGCTTGATTATCTGCGTACTAGTCAACGACTATAAGACTATCTATTCCTAAAGAGGTTACAGGTGTCAAGCAAAAAAATAGGTTTTTGGTCTGTGTGGGCATTGGGTGTAGGAGGCATTGTCGGTGGACTTTTTCCAGCGCTGGGAGTTGCAATCCAAATAGCTGATGCAGGCGCACCACTAGCATTTGTTATAGCAGGGACAATAGCTTTGATAACTACTTATGCTTATGCCAAACTTTCGGTAGCTCATCCATGTCGAGGCGGGACAGTAACCTTCTTAAACCAGGCTTTTGGTCTAGGGCTGTTTAGTGGGACACTGAATCTTCTATTATGGTTTAGCTATGTAGTAATGCTTTCCTTTTACTTGCAGGCTTTTGGTAGTTATGGAGTTAGCCTGTTCACAACATCTACTCAACCTATTTGGAAGCACTTACTGATTAGCTTGGCAATTTTAGGCACAACAGGACTAAATCTACTAACTGCCAATTATATTGGGAAATCTCAAATCTGGATTGTCAGCTTCAAACTGGGAATTTTGATACTGTTCATTATTATGGGGAGCAGTCATATCGACATTTCCCGTCTACAACCAGTCTCAGTGTCGTCGCTACAGTCAATTTTCGCAGGAGCAATGGTGATCTTCTTGTCTTATAAAGGCTTTGAGCTAATCGCCAATGCAGCAGAGGATCTTGTCAATCCCAAGCATACTTTGCCACGAGTTTATTACTCTGTAATCGGGTTCGTTATTTTGCTTTACGTTTTAATAGCACTCGTCACATTGGGAGCAGAACCAATAGAACAGATTTTGGCAGCAAAAGACTATGCTTTGGCTGAGGTTGCCAAACCAATTATGGGGCAATTGGGATCTGTTTTGATTACTATTGCTGCTCTGCTGTCAACTCTCTCGGCTAGTAACGCAACACTGTACGGTTCAGCTCGTTTTAGCTCTGTTATTGCTAAAACTAGGGGGTTTGACTCTGGCAGCCAAATAAATGGCTATAACCAATCTTCAATTGGCTTATTTATTACTAGTGGTATTACTCTGATAATTGCCAATTTATTTGACATAAATCGGATCTCAACGATGGGTAGTGCTGGATTTCTCCTAATATTTGCTGCGGTTAATTTAGCTAATGCTCGTATGCATCGTTATACGAAAAGCAAGCAGTGGATTTCATTTCTAGGTGCTGGAATATGTTTGGTGGCACTAGGAATGTTAATTTGGTTTGCTTTGCAAACAGATCCACAAACCGTCTGGGTTTTAATATTGATGGTAGGAGTAGCCATAGGTATCGAAGTAATCTACTACCTGTCAAACAACCGACAGATGCACCTTTGAAGAAGCTTTAAAGAATTAAAGCTTCTTACGACTCACGGAATCCACCTCGAGGTGCAGCAAGTTCAAGTTTAATTTCGTCAACGTTTACGAAGTTGCAATCCAGCAGCGATCGCTCATTGTCGGATTGACCATAATTTTTTGGCTATCTGCTAAGTTTCCTTGTTGGAGGGTGTGAAAAGGACGATAATTTTTGTAAGGAGCTAGGGTTACTGCCATGAAATTAGATCGCATCACCAGCAATCCCAATCGTATGAATGGACAACCCTCTATTCGTAATCTTCGCCTTACCGTTCGTCGGGTGATTGAGTTATTAGCTACCTACTCTAATCGAGAAGAACTACGCCAGGAGTTTCCCGAATTAGAAGATGAAGATATTCAACAAGCCTTAATTTTTGCATCGTCCTACTTGGATGATCGCATCATTGAACTACCTAACCGCTATGAAACTGTTGCTTGATCAGGGATTACCATTCTCTGCGGCAGCATTGCTCCGTGATTCAGGTATCGATACCATCCATGTGGGTGAGATTGAGATGTCTGAAGCTGAAGATGGAGAAATCATACAGAGAGCTAGAGAAGAGAGACGTGTTGTTGCTACACTCGATGCAGATTTTCATACATTGCTGGCGCTTGATGAAGCAACTACTCCTTCTGTCATTCGCATTCGGATTGAAAGGTTACGTGCTCAAGCATTAGCAAAGTAGTCTCTGTCATACAAATTCATGCGCTGACCTACTTGACATTGCTAGCTAACTAGTTATTAAACGGATTTTTTATGGATATCAAATAGAGTTTAATATACCCATTTTTAAATTGAAAATACTGTACACGCTCACTGTTAATCAGCAACGCCGAATTTTTACTATTCTTGTAAAACAGTCTTTGATACAATCCTAGTTTTCTTAAGGTCTGCTTCAGAAAGTTCTTCCCCAGCTTGCAGGCGAGTGGCGGAAGTTTGCAACACTGTCGCTGCCCCTTTATCTCCAATTTGTAAAGCAGTTTTGGCAGCTGTTTGCAGCATAGTAGCTGCACCAGTGCGATCGCCTTGTTGCAATTTCGCCTCGGCTAACTGGGTTTGGCGATACTTCGCTAATGTTAAAATAGACTGCTGCACCTGCGGATTAGAATCTGGTTGATACGCCCGCACCACATCTGCATACACTGGCACGAGGGGCGAAAGTAAATCTTGTTCATTAACCAACGGGTCATCATAACGGATTTGCAGATGAGCGATCGCTTGCTTCCGTTCTGACAATTGTCCCAGATAAATGTTCGCCAGAACTACCCGTTCTACATCCTGCATCAAATCTCCCAAACGTACAGCAAAGCTACCATCAGTTTCGGGTTCCACTGCTAACTCGATTGTGTCTGGGGCAACTTGAGCAATGGGTTTCAATTCTGCTAGTCTGACATTGGGCACTAGAGATAACAGCAAGTAGGCATTAGTTAACCCAATCGATTTAATCCGCCCAAACAGTCGGCTAAATTGCTCCACAGCTTGTTCAGGATGTTCAATATGGGCTAAAGTTCCACCACCGACATCGGCAATGTTTTCTAGCAAATCCTGATTCCAGCTATTACCAAATCCGAAAGTATTGATAGTTAGGTTTAGCTTGGCAGCCTTTTGCGCCAATTTAAGACAGCGCTTGTTGTCATCTCGCCCAATATCCCACTTCCAAATTCGTAAACTGCTTTCACCATGCCCATCCGTCAGCAGAAACGCTTGGGAAACAGCGCCTCTTGTACCCTTCATCAGTTCTGTAATTCCCAATTCCAAACCATCAGCGATCGCAGTACCGCCGCTAGCAGTCAGTTTGCTTTTTATTTGAGATTTGATGCTTTCGGGGTCTTTGATCGCTTGGTTGGGGATAATGACTTCCGCAGTACCGGAAAAAGCTACAACTGAGATGCGATCACCTACTTTCAACCGATCGATTAATCTTTCTACTGCCTGGATCACCGTTTTAATTGGTTGTCCATGCATGGAACCACTTCTATCCAAAATCAAGCAGAGATTAAGGGGCAGATTTTGATCGGACTCACCAGCGATTGCCGAAATTGTAATTGCTAGTTGACGTTGGCTACTTGTTTGAGCCACATCAACATTATTGTCATTTAACGCCGAGAGCAATTTAACTTTCATCTAAACCTGAGTTTACTGGGGAGGAGTATCTTGCAAAACTGTTTTGGAGACAATTCTGGTTTTCTTGCGATCGCTTTCGGATAAATCTCCACCAGATTGTAGTTGGGTGGCAGAAGTTTGCAACACCGTCGCTGCACTAGTATCTCCCATTTGCAAAGCAGTTTTCGCAGCCGTTTGTAACATCGTCGCCGCACCAGAGCGATCGCCCTGTTGCAATTTCGTTTCGGCTAGCTGGGTTTGGCGATACTTAGCTAATGCTAAAATAGAGTGTTGCACCTGTGGATTTGGGTCTGCTTGATAATTTTTCACTACATGTGCATAAACTGGGATATTTGGTGTAACTAAACCTACCTTATTGGTGGCTGGGTCATCGTAGCGGACTTGCACATTAGCGATCGCTTGTTCACCCGTTGGCAATTGTCCCAAATAAATATTAGCTAAGATTACCCGTTCTGCATCTTTCATTAAATCTCCCAACCGCACAGCGAAACGTCCATCAGCTTCTTGTTGCAGTGGTAACTCAATTGTGTCTGGGGAAACTTGGGCCACAGGTTTAAGTTCTGCTAGCCGAACATTGGGCATCAAGGAGAATAACAGATAAGCATTAGTCAATCCCACGGTTTGAATACGGCTAAACAGGCGATTAAACTCTTCCACTGCCTGTTCGGGTTTTTGAATATAAGATAAAGTACCTAAGCCAGCATCAGCAATTTTTTCTAAAACATCTTGGTTCCAGTTATCACCAAATCCCAAAGTGTTCAAAGTCAAACTATAGCTAGCAGCCAATTGAGCGAATTTTAAACAGCGATTATTATCACCGTGTTCATTTTCACCGTCGGTTAATAAAAAAGCTTGGGAAACAGTATCTTTTTTGCCCTTTGCCAACTCCTCAATGCCTAAGCGCAGTCCTTCGTCAATCGCAGTTCCACCATCGGCGGCGAGGCGATTAATTTGCTGTTTGATTTTTTCTGGATCTTCGACACTTTGATTGGGTACTAAGACTTTGGCACGGTGATCAAAAACTACAACACTGAGGCGATCGCCATTTTTTAGTCTATCTACCAGACGATTCGCTGCTTTTTTGACCGTTTCTAGCGATCGCCCGTTCATCGAACCACTATGATCGAGAATTAAGCATAAATTCAGGGGTACATGGCGGTCTTTAGTCTCTGCGATCGCCGAAATTGAAATTCCCAACTGACGTTGACTGTTCAGTTGATTTGCGTCCAAATTACCATCATTCAAGGCAGGCTGCAAATTAACCTTCATAACTCAAAGTCCCTATTCAGGATATACATACTAAAAAATAACTTCAAAGCACCACTTTAGCTCTACGGAAAACCTATCCAACACAAATACACTAATATAATCAGAATATCTTAGAAGCCAAGCATTGGCAGATGCGAAGCCGCCTTTAGCATTAGGGAGAAATCCGCACCTTAAGGAAGGCTGGCATCGCGCTAGGATGTATTACAGTTAACGGCATAGTTTCAGGCGATCAGTTGCTATGGACATTTCCCCAATCAAGGCTGTTCAAGCCCCATATTACGGCGATAACTTTTACCGGACACCACCGCCAGATTTACCTTCCCTCTTATTGAAGGAGCGAATTGTCTATATTGGGATGCCTTTGGTGCCTGCTGTCACGGAATTAATCGTGGCCGAATTGCTGTTTTTGCAATCTGACGACCCCGAAAAACCGATTAAAATCTATATCAACTCCACCGGCACTTCCGGTTACAGTGGCGAACCCATTGGCTTTGAAACCGAAGCCTTCGCCATTTATGACACCATGAAATATATCAAGCCTCCGATCCACACTATCTGCGTCGGTTCCGCGATGGGTATGTCAGCGATGCTCCTTAGTGCTGGTACAAAAGGTTGCCGCGCTAGTTTGCCTCACTCCTCGATTATCCTGCATCAGCCCAAGAGCTACGCCCAAGGTCAAGCAACGGATATTCAAATTCGCGCCAGGGAAGTTTTGGTAAATAAAGGGGCGTTAGTTGATATCTTGCATCGCACCACCGGACAACCTCCAGAAAAAATTACTAAAGACATGGATCGACTGTTATATTTAACACCTTACGAAGCAAAGGAATACGGGCTTATTGACCGAGTTTTTGAGAAAGAAGAACTCGCCAATCCCCCACTCCCTGCCAGTGTCCTTTAATTTGTCCTTTGTCCTACCCTGCGGGAAGCCGCTGGCGCGTCTATGTCATTCGTCCTTTGTCCTTTGTTAATAACCAAAAATTATTAATGTTAATGACCAATGAGCAATGACCAATGACCAATGACTAATAACTAATGACTAATTAAAAACGGAGTAAATTATGCCTATAGGCGTTCCTAAAGTTCCTTACCGGATGCCCGGAGGACAATATACAGATTGGATTAGCATCTATGATCGCCTTTACCGGGAACGGATTATATTCTTGGGGCGAGATATTGATGATGAAATTGCCAATCAAATTATTGCTGTAATGCTGTATCTGGATTCAGACGATCCAGGTAAAGATATTTATTTATACATCAATTCCCCCGGTGGGATGGTTACATCTGGCATGGCTATTTTTGATACCATGCAACATATAAAATCAGATGTAGTGACTATTTGCGTAGGTTTAGCAGCTTCAATGGGATCTTTCCTGCTGGCTGCTGGCACCAAAGGCAAACGGTTAGCATTGCCTCACTCACGGATTATGATTCACCAGCCTTCAGGTGGCACCCGTGGACAAGCAACCGATATCGAAATTGAAGCTAGAGAGATTCTGCGGATTCGTCACCAGCTCAATGGCATTTATGCCGATAAAACAGGTCAGACCATAGAAAAAATTGAAAAAGATATGGATCGTGACTTTTTCATGTCTGCCGAAGAAGCAAAACAATACGGTTTAATTGACCGTGTGATTGAAGACCGAACCTCGATAGTAACAGGGGAGTAGGAAGGCAGGGGGCAGGGGGCAGGGAGCAGGTGGAGAATAATTAATTGCCCAATGCCCAATGCCCAATGCCCTTTTATGAACAAACTGTAAACATTGAACTTTAAAAAGGCAAATTAGCCCTTATTATTAATAGTTCAGGCGTGAAGCAGATAGCTAATAGCCTCTTGCTGGATATTCGATAGCTCATAGCTCAAGATGGATCTTGGAGATTGCTACCGTTTACTAGGTTTGAGATCGGGAGCTTCTTTTGCTGATATCAAAGCGTCTTACCGACGATTGGCGCAGCAATATCATCCCGATATCAACCCGGATGACAACAAAGCCAAAGATAAGTTTATTGCGTTGACAGAGGCGTACAAACTCCTGCTGACTGTGGTACTGCCAGAGGAAACTGTGGCACATTCAACTCAGGTGTCAACATCTGGTGTGCGTGGTGAGGCTAAGGCAACGCATAGGCAGAAAACACCAGTAACAACGGTGACAAGCCAAGAACCAGGGAAACCAAAGCCGCCTAATGTGCTGGAAATAGAAGAACGGCTCAAGTGGAAAACTTATGAGCAATTGCAGCGATTTTTGCAAGAAAGACGATTTCCGCAAGCGATCGCCCTAGCGGAAGCTTTAGCAGATCGTTTATCAACAGATGCAGAAGTTCGTCAATGGCTAGCGATCGCCTATCAAATTTGGGGACGGGCGCTAATTTCCCAAAACCAGCTACTCAAAGCCAGAATTTATCTCAAAAAAGCTCTAAAGACAGATCCCCATAATAAAAGTCTCTGGTATGAAGTGCAGCGAGATTTCCAACGATTAGAACAAATTTTTTAAAAATTTACAAAATTTATTGAAAATCAAAATCCCGTTTCCCGGTTCTAAAAAGGAAATGGTCTTGATTGGCCTGCTCCCACTGAGACAGGAGGAGGGAGCCTGACAAAAAGCATTCCCAGTCTGAGACAGGGAACGAGGTATCAGTGAAAAAGCAGGGGAGAAAAAAGCAGAGATGCTTTCGCCCACAAACAAGAGGCGAGGCTTGTGCCTTTCCCCCTGCCCCCTGCCCCCTGAAGAATTACCGCCATTCGCGCAACACTGCTCCTAATGTAGCGATTCCCTCAACAATCTTCTGAGTTGGCTGAAAGCTAAAAGCTAATCTGATAGCATCATCCCCCTGTCCATTAGTGTAGCAGCGAGTCCCTGGCAGAAAACTGATGCCGTGTTCACTGGCAGCTATTAGGAGTGCTTTAGCGCTAATGTCTGAGGGCAATTTACACCAAACGAAGAAGCCGCCATCGGGACGCAAAGCAACTACATCACTGGGAAACTCTTGAGCGATCGCTTCTAACAACAAATTGCACTTATGCTTGTAGCAGGCAATTAATTCCTGAATGTGATTATCTAGTTTGCCTGTGGCACAATAGCGGGCGACCACATGGCTGACAAATGGTCCTACAGGCCCCTCACTTTTGAACATTGCCAGCCGCTGAATAATCGTTGGATCGCCACAAGCCCATCCCAACCTTATACCAGGCGCAATGATTTTCGAGAAGGTACTCACATATAATACCCACCCCTCCTTGTCGAGAGTTGCCAGGGGAGGCACTGTTTCTCCTTGGAAGCGCAAATCGCTATAAGCATCGTCTTCCACCACCAGCACGCCATATTCAGCCGCTAACGCTACCAGTTTTTGACGGCGAAATAACGGCATAGTAGTGCCTGTGGGATTGTGAAAGGTGGGGATGGTGTAAATAAACCGGGGCCGGATGCCCTGCTTCTTCAAGTCGCTCAATGTTTCTTCTAGGGCATCTACATCCATCCCCAACTCATCCACAGGAATGGAAATTATGCGTGCGCCAGCCTGGACAAATCTAACAACTACTCCCAGGAAGGTTGGCCCTTCCACAATTACCACATCACCAGGTTCGACAAACACATCTGGTAGCAAGCCCAGAATCTGGCCAGAACCATAGCCAATGATCAGGCGATCGCGATCGGTAGTGATTCCTTTAGCCTGCAAGCGCAGGATAATTTGCTCGTATAGTTGAGATGAAGGTGGGCCGTAATTGAGAGCGATCGGAGCCTCTTGTGCCAGCACAGCAGCACTTGCAGCAGCCAAGTGAGTGTGAGGAAAAAGAATTGGGTCAGCTAGACCATAGGTAAAGCTGACAGTGGCGATTTTGGTTAACTCTGTACTGTAAGTTGGTGGTGCGATGTTTCTAGCTCGTTCGGCGAACAAATCAGCAATTCGGTAAGCAGGGGTAGTGGCAGCCATAAAAAGTTCAAAATTGAAAGTCAAAATAGAGAACACACAAGAAGGCAATTAGCGAAAAGTCAGATCGGAGGAAGCCTTCGATCTGTTAGCGCAGCGTTACAGTTAGCGATAGCGCAGCGTCGGAACGAGCCTCCGCAGGAGCATCACTTTTCAAGAGAGTGGGGGTATTAAACTTTCGTTAGTCGCCCAGAATTCATGGTGGATTCTGGCTGCTGAAGGATGTATTCTTCCTTATAACATGATGACAAGTATCCTGAATATTGACTGATAGAACGGAATTACTGACAGTGAAATTAATTAACCTCAAGTGGCAGCAGCTAATTCTAAGCTTAGGCTGTCTGCTACTGATTATTGCCTGTAAAAGTTACTATTCCACTACTAACCCAGATGCTAAACTTCTCAAGGTTGCTACAGACCCTACGTTTATCCCTTTTGAAATCCAAAGGGCTAGCGGGAACTTGGAAGGTTTTGATATTGATTTGATGAATGCAATCGCTAAAGTAGCAGGTTTTGCAGTCCAGTTTGAAAGTCTGCCCTTTGATGGCATGATCTCAACTTTGCAAGCCAAAAGAGTCGATGCAGCAATTAGCGGAATCACCATTACCGCCGAACGCCTGAAAACAATTGCTTTTTCACGACCTTATTTTAAAGCCGGACTAGCGATCGCTGTCCGCGAAGACAATCAAAATATTAAAGACTTCAATAGTCTCAAAGGTAAAAAAATCGCTGTACAAATTGGTTCCACTGGGGCAGATTTTGCCAAAACCATCCCCAACGCCAAAATTAGTACTTTTAGTTCTGGGCCAGAATTTTTCCAAGACTTACTCAATGGCAATGTTGATGCTGTGGTTAGCGATGCTTTCGCAACTTTGTATGCGATTAAAAATGGCAAACTCCAAGGCATCAGAGTTGTTGCCGACTTGCTCACCCAAGAATACTACGGGATTGCTACGCCTAAAGACTCCCCTCATATAGATGTAATTAACGAAGGTATAGCGACTTTGTTATCCAATGGCACTTACAAGCAAATTTATCTAAAATGGTTTAACCTTGACCCTCCGCAATTGCCAGATTCTTGGGAATAAGGCATTGGGCATTGGGCATTGCTTCTTTCTCCCTCATCC